>JAFGIS010000190.1 GCA_016929495.1 Polyangiaceae bacterium
GACGAACTGGGGGCGCTGCCGATGCCCGATGAGCGACTGGGCTTCGCGTCCTTGAATCGGCTCTCCGCGTTCGAGCCCGACGCCCTGGAGATGGGGTTCGTTGAGGAGTCTGCGATGAAATCAGCGCTAGTGCGGGGAGTGGCCCGGGCGTAGTCGGCAATGTGCCAGCCGCCATTCGTACGATGTGCGTCTTCGCGCACCAGAGGGGAAGGGCATCATGACGGCGCCGAAATCTAGTGAACACGCGTGGGCACTTTCGCAGATTGCCGAGTTCAGCAGTCGAAGAGACGGCTACGCACTCTTCGCAGAGACCTTGAGAGCAGTTCTCGGTCACGCGGCGAAGAGGCTCGCGCCCGAGGCGATCATTCAGGCACGCGCCAAGGCGATTCCAAGCTTCGCTGAGAAGATCGAGCGCAAGCGGACCGAGCTTGATGACCCCGTCAATGAACTCACGGATCTTTGCGGCGGTCGAGTCATCACGCTAACGCAGGGTGAGGTCCGTGCGATGTGCGACTTCATCGAGTCGCATTTCGACATTGACTGGGAGAACAGCGTCGACGTTACGGAGCGTCATCGCCCGTCGGAATTTGGATACCGATCGCTGCACTATATCGTGAGTTTCAGGCCAGGCGTGTTCCCCACGCGCGACGTGCCGGTTGAGATTCCCGAGGCCCTCCTCCCTGGGGCCGACACAGGCAGTCGCCTGCCCAATGCTCGTGCTGAGATTCAGGTTCGCACGCTCCTGGAGCACGCATGGGCCGCGATCAGCCATGACCGGCTGTACAAGGCCGGGTTTGCGGTGCCCGCAGTCATCGAGCGCGAGTTCGCAACGACCGCAGCATTGCTCGAGAGCGCAGATCGCTCGTTTACGGGCGCGATCGAACGGCTGTCCGACTTCGGTTCCAGCCATGGTGTATATCAGTCTCCAGAGGACTTGCGTCAGGAGATCGACCTGCTCTCTTTTGTGCAGACGCAGAGCCCCGACGACCTTGGGCTTGCTTTGCGAATCGCCGCCCTGGCCTCCGCTCTCGGCGAGTGGGATGAAGCTGCCCAGGTGCTTGAGCCTCACGCTGCCTGCGAGCGCCCCGAGCCGAAGGTCCTGACATCGCTCGGCGTCGCCCTGTGCATGCAGTACGCTTCGGCAACCGTGGGCGATGAGTACAAGCGCGGTCGCTCCCTGATTGAGCAGGCTGTCGCACTTGATCCCGGGGACGCCACTGCGCTCGAGGCGCTGGCGCGGGCTTGGGACTACGTGGATGACGAACGTGCGCGCGATCTTCACCGGAGGGCGTACGAGCATGATCCCGATGACCCATATGCGCTGACCGCGTTCCTGGCGTCTCACATTGCACTCGAGCGGACGCTCGGTGTGTGCGCTCCAATGTCGCCGGCGATTCGCGCTGCGATCGGCCGCGCCGACGAGCATGTCGCCGTGGGCATCAACCTCCCGGAAGCACTCTACGCCGGCGGGCTTCTGCGATTGCTCGTCGGCGAACCATATGAGGCGCTTGCGGCGTACGCCCGAGCTGTCGCTGTAGCGACGAGCGCCGACTCCCTAATCGGTGCGCTTCGCATGCTGGACAGGTTGAAGAACGCAGGTTCCAGGATTGAAGGGTTCGAATGGGCGAGGAGGCTGCTGCTTCTTGGGCTCGCGGCGCGGTTCCCCGGTGCGTCGCACCAAGCTGCAGTCGCCCAGTTGGCCACCCCATACGTTGATGCGCTGCGCGAGCCGATCGCGATACTCACTGGCGGAACCTCCGCGGAATCACAGGCGATTGTCGAGGCCCATCGGGGGCTGTTGCTCAAGGGCTTCGATGGATTCGTCGGCACCCTTGTCAGTGGAGGTACGAGCGAGGGCGTGAGCGGGCTCGCCGGGCAGTTGCGGGCTCAGGGCGGGACTTCTGTTCGCTTGATCGGCTATCTGCCACGTCTTGTCTCCTCCGACGCCACAGTCGCCTCGGAGTCCTTCGATGAGCTTCGGCGAACTGGGGGGGAGGACTTCAGCCCGCTGGAGCCCCTGCAGACTTGGGTAGACATCGTGGCGGCTGGGGTGGACCCGGCAACCGTCAAGGTCATCGGAATCAACGGTGGGCCCATCGCCGCCGCTGAGTTCCGCATCGCCCTAGCGCTCGGGGCATCTGTGGCGTTGATCGAGGGTAGCGGGCGCGCGACAGCGCAGCTGATGGCCGATCCACTGTGGGCCGACACCGCCGGCTTGCTGCCGATGCCGACGGACCCCGCGACTCTGCGGGCATTCCTCCGACCGCGGGAGCCGATCATGGCCCACAACGTGCGTGAGCTGGTCGCCCAGCGCATACACGAGGTCCATTCAGCGGAACGCCGACAGCAGATTGCTTCGGGTGATCCCGCGCTTGCGCCGTGGGACTCTCTTGACGAGACCCTGAAGGACTCGAATCGCGCGCAGGCGGACGACATGGCGTCGAAGCTCGAGATGGTTGGATGCAGAATCGTCCCCGTTGACGCTCCGGGTGACGCAATCACGGAGTTCACTCCCGATGAGATCGAGACTCTGGCGGAGATCGAGCATGGGCGCTGGAATGCTGAGCGTCTGTTATCGGGCTGGCGGTGGGGGGGCACCAAGGACGTAGGCGCACGGCGGAGTCCGTACATCGTGAGTTGGGACCGTCTCGCCGACGACGTTCGCGAGTGGGATCGGAATGCGGTCCGCGCGATCCCCGGACGACTGAGCGAAGTCGGCCTAGCAGTGCAGCGGACGGGGCTCCCCGATGCCTGACGTCCCCCGCTCCGTCCGCGTCTTCGTCTCGTCGACCTTCCGCGACTTCACGGCTGAGCGCGACCGCCTCACCCGCTTCGCCTTCCCGGCGCTGCGGAGGCTGTGCGAGGAGCGAGGGGTGGTCTTCACGGACGTCGATCTGCGCTGGGGCATCACCGACGAGCAGGCGGCCGAAGGCGAGGTCCTGCCGATCTGTCTGGCCGAGATCGACTCAAGTCGCCCCTTCTTCATCGGCATCCTGGGTGAGCGCTACGGCTGGGTGCCCAACTCCATCGCCGATGAGCTCGTCGAGCGCCAGAAGTGGCTTGGGGAACACCGCGACCGCTCGGTGACCGAGCTCGAGATCGTGCACGGCGTGCTCAACGACCCGAAGATGGCCGGTCGCGCCTTCTTCTACTTCCGCGATTCGGAGGCCTCCGCCGCGCTCGGGCCCGATGCGATATCCGAGAATGACCAGGCAGCAGCCAAGCTCGCAGACCTCAAGGCTCGCATCCGCGCGAGCGGCCTGCCACTCCGTGAGGGGTTCCGTGATGTCAGCGAGCTCGCCGAATGGGTGGTATCCGACATCACGGCCGCGCTCGAGGAGCTCTTCCCGGCAGATGAGACGCCGGACCTGACCCAGCGCGAGCGCCTCGTGCACGACGCGTTTGCCGCAGAACTCGCGGCCGACTTTGTCGAGCGACCTGACCTGCTCGCCGCACTCGACGCCCACGCGGACTCCGATGCGCCCCCACTGCTCGTCACCGGCGAGTCAGGGTCCGGCAAGTCAGCGCTGCTCGCCCACTGGTCGCGTGAGTGGGCGCACGCGCGTCCGGACACACCCGTCATCACGCACTTCTGTGGCGCGTCGCCGGCCGCGAGCGACTGGGTCTCGCTGTGCCGACGCGTCGCGGCGGAGCTGGAGACCGCCACGGGCGTCGCGGCCGAGCTGCCGGACGACCCGGGCGAGCTCAAGGCGACTTTCAAGGGCTACCTGTTCCGCGCCGCGGCCGCGCACCGCTTCGTGCTCGTGCTCGACGGCCTGGACCAGCTCGAGGACCGGGACGCGGCGCCCGAGCTCGCCTTCCTGCCGCCCGAGCCGCCGGTCGGCTGCCGGCTGGTGGTCTCGGCCGCATCCGGGACGCGACCAGTCGAAGAATCCGTCCGCCGTGAGTGGACGACGCTTGTCGTGGGCGAGCTGGAGCCCTCGCAACGCGAGGCGGTCCTGCGCTCGCTGCTCGCCCGTCGCGCCAAGACGCTCGATCCAGCGCGCGTGGGGCGCATCTGCGCCGCGCCGGTCGCCTCCAGCCCGCTCTTCCTCTCGGTGCTGGCAGACGAACTCTCCGTGGTCGGCGCGCACGAGACGCTCGATGCCACGCTCGAGCGCTACCTGGAAGTCGAGACGGTCGACGACCTCTACGAACGCGTGCTCGAGCGATTCGAACGCGACTACGATGCTCGTCCCGATCTCGTTCGCGACACCATGCGGGCGATCTGGGCAGCGCGCCGCGGCATCACAGAGCGCGAGCTGCTCGAGGTGCTGGGCGACGGAGAGCCCCTGCCGCAGGTGATGCTCGCCCCGCTCCTGCTCGCAGCCGGGAGGCAGCTGACCAGCCGCAGTGGGCTGCTCACGTTCACGCACGCGTTGCTCAGGATCGCGGTCGAGGACCGATACCTGGCGGACGAGGACAGCAGTCGTGAAGCGCATCGGGTACTCGCTGATCACTTCGAGCGCGATCGGA
>JAFGIS010000191.1 GCA_016929495.1 Polyangiaceae bacterium
CACGAACTCGATGAGCGCTTCGGACAAAGTCTTCTGTAGCCGCTGGGTCTCGCCGGCAAGCCGCGCCACCTTCTTCTGGTAGCCGCGTAGCGCGAGCCCGAACATGTCGGCCACGACCTTTTTGCTCTTGCCCTGCGCTTCGATGGCAGAGCTGAGATCGAGGAAGACCTGGCTAGCCACATGGGCGAGCGGCGCGCGCACTCCGGCCGCGGTCGAGAGCTGCGCGATCAGGACCGTGGTTTGCTGCATGATGAGATCGATCAAGTGCCGGGCGTCCATGCCGCTGTCCGTTGCTTCCCCATAGGGTACCCGGGGCGAGCCCGGAGAGAAGATGGCCCAGCGTTCGCCCCGGGAGCCACGGTAGGTCCTCAGCGTCCTGGTGGGTTTTCCTTTGCGGATTGCGGACTTGGGGCCGTCATCCAGCCTACTCCAGAGTCGGGAACGATTCTCCGATGGGGTGTCCTGATTTCTGGGGAGGGTGTGGACAGGTGACGTCCGGGGCCCGCTGTTGACCAAGCATCGCCGCACGCCGCACTGCACCGAAACGCCACGATCGAGAGCGACTGCCGACCCACTAGTGCCGCGTTTCGATTGAAGCGATGGGTTATTCGCCGCCCCCAACTGGGCGAGGGCGGCGAACAACCCGCCGCTTCCCACCGATCTGACCCGCGGCACCCCTGGTTGTTGGGCATCGTTTCAATTGAAACGATGCACTAGCGGCCGCAGGGACACATCCGCTCGATGCCGAGCAGAGCAGCCACGCCTGCCGCCGTGACGCCGTAGACGATGCCGCGCGTGCCTGCAGACTGGACCGCGCTCCAGATGGCGTCGAAGGTGCCGTTGACGAGCGTCGTGCCCGTGAGGAGCACCACGTCGGCCGCGTCGATCAAGGCAGCCATGTCGCGATCGCCATCGCCTATGGTCACACCGAACCGCTCTCGGCCGATCTGGTCCGGGTTGCGATCCACGATGCGGACCGCGTGGGCACCGAAAGCGCGGACGAGGCTCTCCGCCAGAGCCACGGCGTAGGTCGTCGGGGTCGGCGTAGATCGACCTTGTAGGAGTAATGTCAATGGATTGTGGAGCCAGCAGGCATACCTCAAGGCCTCCAACACCGGGTCCGGTGATTGGTTCGGCCTCTCCGTCTCGGTGTCCGGGGACACACTGGCCGTCGGCGCCATCTACGAGGCCGGCGAGGCCACGGGCGTGAATGGCAACCAGAGTGACGCCTTGGCCCCGCGCAGCGGAGCCGCATACGTTTTCACGCGCAGCGGTGGATTGTGGAGCCAGCAGGCATACCTCAAGGCCTCCAACACGGGGGCGGGCGACGAGTTCGGCGTTTCCGTCTCGGTGTCCGGCGACACACTGGCCGTCGGGGCCTTCGGAGAGTCCAGCGCGGCCATGGGCGTGAACGGTGACCAGACCGACAGCTCCGCCCCGCACAGCGGCGCTGTCTACGTCCGCCGCATCGCGCCGTGAGCGAACCTCGGAGGCGGACCCTACTGGACCCGCTTGAGGCTCCTGCTCTCGGCGCAGGGGGTTTGGCCGCGATCGGCGTGCTTCTTCACCAGGGCGGCAGCCAGGAGCCGTACGAGCGCAGGACCCAGCAAAGCGAGCGAAGCGTGGCTCCTCACACGCCTGTCAGGCCGCACAACCGGCTGAGGCATGCGGTGCTGTGAGAAACGCGGGCGTGTGTTCTGATACGCTTCCGCCCATGAAGCCGAAGAAGACACCGCGAGAGAATCATCCAGCGGTACTCAAGCAGGCCGTCTTGCGCAAGCTGCCGCCGCGCATCGACACGAAGGGTGAGATATCGCTGCCGTCCGTCCCTGCCCTACTCGACCAGTACCTCGAAAGGCTGCTTGCCGTTTTTGCGGCGCTCGGCCGCAAGTTCAACGAGCCTGAGGCGGAGAAGCTCCGGGAGATCCTCGAACGTTGGCTCAAGCGCGGCTGGAACCAATCGCCGCACACCCGCCTTGTGGTCCGATACGAAACCGAGCCTCCGCCGGTATCGACGATTTCGTACAGTGTCTCGGTCGACGTCGTCACGATAGCCGATGAGTACCAGCGCTGGACCGGGCCCCGCACCACGGCGCTTTTCGGTGCTTTGCCGGATGCCAAGGTCATGGAACTTGCTCGGGCCCAAGGCGAGCCTGCCTCGACGCCGATTCTCGATATCGGCGCCGGGACGGGACGAAACGCGCTTCCCCTGGCCCGAGCCGGATTTCCCACGGATGCCGTCGAGCTGGCGCCATCGCTTGCCAACATCCTGCGTCATGAAGCGCGGGCGGCGGATACCCAAGTCCGAGTATTCGAAGGCGACGCAACGGGCAAGACACTCGACCTGCCGAGGAGCCACTACGGCCTCGTCATCATCGCCGAGGTCGTCTCTTCACACGTCTACGACCTGGACCACCTGCGGCGTCTGTTCGAAGTCGTGTCCGCAGTGCTCCGGCCCGGGGGCTGCGTGCTCTTCAATGCCTTCGTGACCATGGAAGGGTACAAGCCCGATGCGCTCGCGCGCGAGTTCGGTCTGGTGGCCTTGTGTTCGGTCTTCACTCGGCAAGAGCTCGACAAGGCGATGGCCGAGCTCGGATTGCACAGGATCGAAGAAGTCTCGACTCTCCGTTACGAAAAAGAACACCTGCCGTCAGAAGCTTGGCCACCTACCGAATGGTTCGAAGACTGGGCAAGCGGCCGCAACGTGTTCGACCTGCCGCGGGGGCGCACTCCCATCGACCTGCGATGGCTGACGTATCGACGGGAAGGGGACCCGACTGCCGCGCGGTGATGATGGTCGTGGCCTGAGCCAGGCCCGAGGACGCTGCCGTTACGGTGATTGGTCCGGACTGATTGGGCAGAGCCCGCGGGTGCGCGCAGGCCGTGCCTGCGGCCTCATGCCTCGTCGAAACGCAGCCATGCGCGGCGGTCGATGCGCCACGAGCCGCGCCAGCGCGAAATCCTCCTCGTTCTGTACCCCGTCGTCGAACAGGAACTCGAGCGTGGCCGTGAGATCCGCGAGGACGACCCCGGCCTGCTTCATGGCGTAGGTCGTTGGGGCGCGATGGATCGTCCTTGCAGAAGTCATGTTGACTTTTGCAGATACAATGAAGCAGCAGTAAGCTCTTTCGTTTTGGTGTCGAGTCACTCACACCACCGCGCTCCGGTGGCCCCGTCATGGGCAAGTGGGCGGCTGGATGACGTAGTAGCTGAGCCCGCGCTCGGTCGAATCGGAGAGGGGCTCCTCCAGAGCAATGACTCTCCCGCGTTCGGCGGAGAACGTCGAATAGGCCGACGGCGCGCTACGGGCGCCAATGAGTCCACTCCCATAGGTCCAGCGCCGGTTGCCCAAGACATCGAGCCCGACGATTCGGAACTCCCAGGGCTCGTCAGAGCCCCACTCTTTCACTTCTCGGCCGATCAGCAAGAGCTCGTCGAACGGTGCGTGGTAGGTGATTCGAGGCTCGAAGTACGGCCCGAAGTCCTCCGTGCCGTAGGTCTTGTGCCAGGCGACGCTGCCGTCCGGGCGGAGGCTCGCAATCGTCAGCTCGCCGAAGCTCCGTTGATCGAGGCAGGCGACGAAACCGTTCGGCAAGGCCGCAGCGCCCTCCCGATAGCCGCAAGAAAGACCTCTATGGCGATGTTCGACATGGTTGCCGTCGAGGTCCGAGGCGACCACGTACGTTTCGTTGTCTTGATCCGAGGTCAGGAGCATCTGGATGGTCTGGTTGCCCGTCACAACCATCGTCCCCGGAAGCATATCGACATGGTGCTCGATCGCGACAATCCTTCGCCAGAGTTCTCCGCCCTCTTCGTCGAGACGCGACCAAACGAGAGAGTAGAGCGGCATGTCTCTTCGCGCAAACACGTAGCCCCCCTCCGGCAATGGCTCGAGGCCCAGCCACAGCTTGCAGTACGTGTCGAGATCGGTGTCGAGACGCTGCTCCGAGGCCAGCTTGCCGTCGGCATCGAGGATGCCTATCCACGGGGCGGAGTCAGCGTCACTTCCGAGCGGGTATCCGAGTAGGGCGATCCGCCCGTCGGCACGCGCGATGACCTCTTTGAAGTGCAGCGCCGAGCCCGGCACGAGCGTCGAGTCCACCGTGTACGTCGCCACTAGCTTCCCGTCCAAACCCACTCGCGAAACGTCCGTTGCCCTGGGCATGCCTGCGATGACGAACTCATCATTCGCAAAGGCCACCAAGCGGTGGGGACCGCAGCCTCCGGGGTCTTGCGGTGAGACGTCGGCGTCGGGGTTGAGCACCCAGCGGACGTCCCTACTGCCCGTGCATTGCTCTCGCTCGATGACCAGCGCCTCGCTCAGCCGACTAGTCCCCTCGGGCGCCGACGAAATACCGCAGAGGCCCCCGGGCGGCGCCGCGCACGTCGCGAGCGTCGGATCCTCGCCGGGCGCCACGCACACATCGAGCGGCCAGCGGCAGTCTGTGTCCCGGTTGCACTCGAGCGTGCAGCGCCCACACAGGCAGTTGCCCAGGGCGCAATCGGAGTCATCCAGGCAGGTTCGGAGCCAGTGCGACTCGGTCCCGTTGTCGCCCGCGACCCGGCCGCCGCAACCCAGGAGACCAAGCGCCATCCCGATCCCGATCGTCGTGTTTCTAATCATGTGCATCTTCCCTTGTACTTCCGAGCCCAATGACATTCTGCCCCGCGTAGCTCACGACGCGCACGGTGTCTTCTTCCGCGGCCGAGTGCGTAGTGCTGTATTCGGCGATCGCCTCACGAAGTCGGCTGCCCCGCGTGCGAAATTCGGCCGACAAACCGGTAGCTTCTCCGTGGTACGGATGCCCACGCCGCGAATCGACCAAGTCCAAGAAGACCTGATTGGCCGTGTGCGCGAGCTGCGGCCGGCCACCGCCAGCCGTAGCCAGCTGTGCCACGAGCACGGTTGTCTGCCCGACGATCGCGTCCATCAGCGTGCCCACGTCCATGGTCCGATTATGGCGGGCACGCCGGGGCCGCGACTAGTGCTGGGATCTGCAGTGGTCAGCTATTGTAGCCAGATCGGAAACCGCCCTCTGTCCCAAGGAGCGACTTGCCCTGCCCCGCAGCGGTATTGGGCAGGGATGCCCCTGCGTAGCTGTTTTGGTCCCCAACGTTCTGCCCGGAACTGGCCCGGAAAATCGACGAGGGACAGCGTAGGCTGAGGAGCCGGCGGACGCCCCCCAACAGTCGGCAACGACCGACTGGGAGGCGTCGATGGCAAGAACAAGAAAGACAACACGCAAGGATCCATGGAGCCGAAGATTCACCGACGAGCAGCGACGTCACGCGCTGACGTTGGTAGCCTCCGGGATGACGCAGGAACAAGCAGCCAAGGCGGTCGGCACGACGGCGAATTCGATCTGGCTGTGGCGCAAGGCAGCAGCGGCCAACGGCACGTTGCCGGTGGTGCGAAAGGACCACAAGAAGGCCACCGCCGTCGCGCACGACAACGGCGGAGCCGCAGTCGAGCGGGTGAGCAACAGCAGCAAGGCGTTGGCCAAGTCGCCGTACGCTCCAGCGGACCCCGCCCATGGGCTGAGCGATCAGGAAGTCGCCGCGATCCTCGAGTGCAAGACCAAGCACTTGTCGATGGGGCCAGCGCAGATCAGAAGCCAGCTCAAGCGCTTCAAGGGCTGGCGTATCTCCATCAAGGCCATCAAGCGGGTGCTGCGTCAGCACGGCTACGAGTCCGTCTATCGGGGCAGCCGTCCGCAGGGCGAAACCATTCAGCGTTTCGAGGCGCCGCGTCGGAACGCTCTGTGGCAAGCCGACTTTGCCGAGGTGCGGGTGGGCCCCGACCGACTGTACGTGCTCATCCTGCTCGACGACTTCTCGCGGTA
>JAFGIS010000192.1 GCA_016929495.1 Polyangiaceae bacterium
ATTGGCGGATGCCCTTCAGGACCGGCTCGCGCTGGCGGAACGTCTCGCAGAAGAGGAGAAGCAGCGAGCCGAGCAAGAGAAAGAGCGAGCCGACGCCGCCGAACGTCGCGTTCGTGCCTTGGAGGAAGAGCTCGAGCGACAGCGTCGCTAGCCATCGCGATGGCGTCCAGCGGCGGGCGCGCTGGGCAGGTGGGCCACGTCGCTAGGTACCCAGCACCGACACCGGAACCGGGCCAGCAGAGCTGTCCTTGTGTCTCGTGGGCCCGTGCCCATGCAGGTCTGTTCCGCCTCACCCCACCCACCGCATCCCCCGCGCCCCAGTCAGCGGCGCCAGCACCCGCATCGACACGACGATGAACACGAGCAGCACCAACACGCCCACCCCCTGCGCCCTGAGCGCGCTCGCCCCCGCGCGTATCACGGCGCTCGTTACCAGCGCCCAGATCAACGGCCCGAACACGGCCGAGAATCTTCCAACCATTCCGTACAACCCGTAGAACTCGCCGAGCCGTTCCGGTGGCGTCAGCTCAAGCATCAGGGGGCGGTCGGCAGACCACGTGCCCCCGAGGGCCAAGCCGGCCAGGATGCTCACTGCGATCAAGAGCTTCCAGGGCAGCGCGAGCAGTCCGAGCGAGGCTGCGAGCGCGAAGGTCACCAGCCAGAGCCAGAGCACCCAGCCGAGCACGCGACGCGAACCCCAGCGGTCGACGAGTCTGCCCCAGACGAAGCCGCCGACGACCGCGAACAGGATCGCTCCGAACATCACCATGCGGGCTGCGCCCTCGGCGGCTTTCTTCTGCATGCCGCCGGTTTCGGCCACGTTGATGGAGTAGAGCATCATGACGGTGATCACGGTGTTGATGGGATCCGTGTAGAGCACTCGTCCAATCAGAAAACGTACGAGCCCGGGGTGCTCCTTGCTCTGGCGCAGGGTTGCGAGCGTCTCGCGCATGGCTCGAGCCATGGCGCCCGGCGACCAGACTGGGCCCGGAGCGGGGTTGGGCTTCTCCTTGACCCAGAGGAAGCAGGGTAGGGACAAGAGCAGGAAGACCAGGGCCGTGGCGGCGAAGAACTGGCAGTGTGGGGCATTGAGCTTGGCGCGGGCCGTGGCCAGGGCGACGGCCACGACCGAGCCCAGGTAGCCCACGCCGACCCCGATACCGCCGATGCGGCCGCGGGTGCTCGGTGTCGAAACCGAGGGCAAGAGGGCGTCGTAGAATTGCAGGCCGGCTTGATAGAGGATGTTGGCGAGGGCGAACGCCACGAGGGTGGGCCAGTAGGCGACGGCGCCGAGCGCGGCGGTGAGAGCGACGCACCCGAGCGTGCTCACGACCAGGAAGGGCAGACGGCGGCGCGCGCGATCGGTCATGCTACCGAGCACGGGCGACAACACGAAGATGACGCCCATCGATAGGGCGGTGACCAGCCCGACGGTGCGATCCGCGCCGCGCGCTCCGACTTGGTCCCGAACCCAGAGCGGGAAACCGAGTGACACCACGCCCATCGAGAAGACCGTGTTTGCCAGATCGTACAGTACCCAGCCGGTGACTGCCGACCGCTTGGGGCGCTCGAGCTCGGCGGTGTCTCCTGTGACCGCATTCGACATGGGGGGCGAGGCTAGCACTCCGGCAAGGTTCGCAGCCCTCTGCAGCTTGAGTGAGCCACAGTGCCGCCGTGGCAACACTGACCGATGCTTGCCCATGCGCGGTCTGCTTCTCGTGGATCATCTTCTTGACCCGCGGTTCGAGTCCCCTCAGCACGGCGCGGCGCCTGCGATCGGACCCAGTGGCGGTCACGGCGCGCGCGGCGGACAGCGGCGCGCGCCGTGCGGCCTGTCGTGGCGCAGTGCGGCACCGAGCGGCCGGGTACCCCCCGGAACCGGCGGATCCCAGGGCCCAACTGTGCGAGATCCGGGGCCGCGGCGCGGGTTTCGCGCGGCCAAATCAACGCCGCTGTAACGGGTTCGGGCGTTCCGGCCACGGGCCGGTTGACGAAATGTGGGACAAGGTCACATATAGACGCATGAGCAGCGGTCCGATCGAGGTGTCGCCCGAAGCCCTCGAGCGTCGCGCGCGGGAGCGTGTCGGGGCCGTGCTGTCGGGCAAGTGGCGTCTCGTGGAGCTCATCGGAGTCGGTGGCATGGCCTCCGTGTACTCCGCCGTGCACCGAAACGGGTCTCGAGTAGCCATCAAGATCCTCCACGAGCACTTGTCCAAGGAAGAGAGCGTTCGCTTGCGCTTTCTTCAGGAAGGGTATGCCGCCAACCGCGTGGGACATCCGGGGGCCGTGTCCGTGCGGGATGACGGTGAGACGGCCGACGGAGCTGCCTTCCTGGTGATGGAGCTTCTCGAGGGGCAGTCCCTCGAGTTCAAGCTCCGCGTTGCTGGACCGATCTCGCCGGTCAAGGTGCTCGACTATGCCGAGCAGGCGCTCGACATCCTGGCGGCCGCTCACGAGCGCGGGATCGTCCATTGCGATCTCAAGCCCGACAACGTCTTCATCACGACGGACGGTGTCGTGAAGATCCTCGACTACGGCATCGCGATCATGGCGGACGGCTCGCGTCGGCTCACGCAGCCCGAGGGGACGCTGATGGGCACGCCGGGTTTCATGCCGCCGGAGCAGGCCCGCGCCCGATGGGACCAGGTCGACGCCCGGTCCGATATCTGGGCGTTGGGCGCCACGCTGTTCAACGCTCTGAGCGGTCGTACCGTCCACGATGGCGAAGGGACCCACGATGAGCTCGTGCGCACCATCACCGATTCGGCGCCCCCGCTCGCGGTGGTGAATCCCGAGGTGCCGGCGGTCGTTGCCGCGTTGATCGACCGCGCGCTGGCTTTCGAGCCGGAAGACCGGTGGCCGACCGCGCGCGCGATGCAGGAAGCCGTGAGTGAGGCGCGGGCTGCGATCGCTCCTTCCCCCTCCGCGCCGCCGCCCCCGGACTCGTACTCCGCCAGTCAGCCACCGCCTGCGCGCGAGTTCGAGGATATCGACACGCTGAGTCAGATCCCCGTGTCGTCGCGTACCCCGCCGTCCTCGCGGACCTTGGCGAGCCGGCGCGTGCGCCTGCTTGCCGTCGGAGGTGCGGGGCTGCTGGTCGGTGCTCTGGTCGTCCTCATCGTGATGCTCTCGACCGGTTCGGAACCGGGTGTCGCGGCTGCGGATCAGGCGCTGCCCGGCAAGCCCGGGCCTTCGGTCGGGTCGGCTTCGCGTCCTGCGGCCGTCAGCATGGGCCCCGTTGTCGTCCCGGTCGTCAGCGCCGCGAGCGAAGCGGCGCTTGCCGCCAGCGGGGCTTCCGAGCTCGAGGCCGACGGGTCGGAAAGCGAGCGGCGTTCTGCGGCACGCCGGAGGTCCGCGGTGCGACGTCCATCGGCGTTCAGGACCACGACCGGGGTCGGCGTCAAGCGTCCCGCAGTTGGCAACAAGACAGAGACCGGGAAAGAAGTGTCGGACGACCCGCTCAGCCGACGCAAGTAGGTTACAGCGCTATGTGGCACCTCAGGGGAACTTGGGTCTTGGGGCTCGGCTTCATCGTGCTCACAACGATGTTCGCGCGTCCTGCGGCAGCCGATGCCGTCACCGCCGAGGCGCTGTTCCAGCAAGGGCGCGAGGCGATGCAGGATCAGGACTACGAGACCGCATGCGCTCGGTTCGCGGAGAGCAATCGCCTCGACACTGCAGCGGGCACCTTGATGAACCTCGCCACGTGCGAGGAGAAGCTCGGACGAGTGGCCTCGGCCTGGCAGCACTGGCGCGAGGCGATCGATCTGTTGCCGGCGGACGACAACCGGATCGGTTTCGCCCGGCAACGCCTGACGGAGCTCAAGCCCCGGCTACCCGGGCTCACTCTGGTCCCACCCCCGGATGCTCCGCCCGAGATGGTCGTGCTGCGCGACGGAGTCGAGCTCGGCGAAGCAGGCCTGGGCGTGGAGCTGCCCGTGGATCCGGGATCGCACGAGATCGTCGTGAGAGCCAAGGGCTACGAGGATTGGTCGACGGAGTTCTCCCTTGCGGAGCGGGAGACGCAGACGATCGCGCTGGAGGTTGGCCCCGAGGCGCCCGAGCCTCCTCCCACGTCGCCGTCCCGAGGTCAGCCGGCGCCCGAGGCGGAGGACTGGATGAAAAGCCAGCGTACGTGGGGCTACATCGCCGGAGGCGTCGGGGTGGCAGGTGCCCTGACCGGGGTGGGCTCCTTTCTGGCCATGCGGCACGCCGACGCCAAGGCAAGAAACCACTGCGATGCCGAGACTCTGCGGTGCGACCCCGACGGGATGGACGCCCTCGATTCCGGCAAGACATGGAGCTTGGTCAACTACGTTGGCTGGGGCGTGGCCGTTGCGGGTCTCGGTGTGGGTGCGTTCCTGGTGATCTCGGACCTGGAGAGTGAAGCGCCACAGTCGGTGGGGCTTGCGCCTCTGCCGGCCGGGGCGGCCCTGAGCTACCGTGGGAGGTTCTGATGGCTTCTTCCCGAACAACCCGTTTCATCGTCGCGGCGTCAGCGATGCTCGGCATGGGCCTGGTGCTGAGCCAGGGCTGCGCCGTGATAGGCGACTACGAGTTCGAGAAGGACTACAAGCGCGCTCCTGGCGGCACGGGCGCTGCCGGGCCTGCCGGTGGATGCAAGCCCTACAACACGTGCGATGACGAAGAGTGCGGGCAAATCGACGACGGCTGCGGCAACCCCATCGTGTGCGGCACCTGCCCGGAAGGGGAGTATTGCGGAAACCCTGCGAACAGGTGTTCCAACAAGCCATGCACCGAAGCTACCTCGTGCGCGGACCTCGACTCGCAATGTGGCTGGACGCCCAATTGCGACAACGCCCTGTTCTGCGGCGATTGCCCGACGCGCGAGCGCTGCAACATCGACAACCACCGCTGCGAGTGCGCCCCGTTCGACTGCAACGAGTTGCAGGCACAGTGCGGGGAGATCGACAACGGCTGCGGAGTGACGATGTCCTGCGGCGAGTGCCTGGACGGCCAAGTGTGCCACGGCAATCGGTGCTGCGTGCCGTCCCACGATTGCGGCGACGCCGAGTGCGGAAAGGTGAGCGACGGCTGCGGGGGTGTCATCGACTGCGGCCAGTGCGCTACTGGCCTCGTGTGCGGCACCGTAGAGCCCAATCAATGCAGCGACACCAGCGACTGTACGCTGTCGGAAGAGTGTCTGGTCCGTGGTTGGCAATGCGACATGATGCCGATCTGCGGAGGAGAGACGAAGGACTGCGGGACCTGCCCCAGCACCGCGGACTGTGTCCACAGGACGGACGCGGCCGGCGTCGAATACACGGACTGCGTGTGTAGAAACCCGCTGACCTGTGAAGGTCTGGGCGCCCAGTGCGGCGAGATCTTCGATGGCTGCGGGAACATCGTCCAGTGCGACAACCACTGCAGCGACGACCAAGTCTGCGACCATACCGCGTGCTGCACGCCGAAGAAGGCCTGTGATCAGGGGCAGTGCGGGGAGATCTCTGACAACTGCGGGGGATCCATCGACTGCGGTGCCTGTCCGGGCGGCGTCAAGTGCGAGGCGGACAACCAGTGCTGCGTTCCCGAGACCTGCGAGGATGCGGGAGCGGAATGCGGAGAGATCTATACCTGCGAGACGTGGATCACATGCGAGGACACCTGCCCGCTCCATGACTGCGTGGGCAACTCCTGCGGCTGCAAGCCCGCGAAGACGTGCGAAAGCGAGCAATGGGAATGCGGTGCGCTGCACGACGACCAGTGCGGAGACCAGAACTGCGGCACGTGTTCGGCTGGCGCCTACTGCAATCCCACCACGCATTCCTGCTGCACGCCGATGACCGAGTGTCCGCCGGAGCTGGTGTGCGGCACCGCGACCGACCCTTGCTCGGGACAGACGTTCGGGTGTGGTAGCTGCAATGAGTACGAGGACTGCAGCCCCGACCACCGATCGTGCGTATGCAAGGCGAACCCTTGCGAAGGGGTCGCGTGCGGGCAGATCACCTGCGGCGGCAACCCCTACGGCTGCCCCAACACCTGTACTGGCCGCTACCAGTGCCAGGGCAACAGCTGCGTCTGCGTGCCGGCGACGTGCGCCGAGCTCGGCGCGTGCAACATCAGCATCGGCGACGGCTGCGGCGGCAACCTGGAGTGCGGCGCGTGTTCCGGGGCTCGGCAGTGCACCAACGGCCAGTGCTGCACGCCGCACACGTGCGGCGCGAACGAGTGTGGCGACGTTGAAAACGGGGACTGTGGCGGTACCAGGAATTGCGGCGCCTGTGGTGGCAACGACAAGTGCGTCGACAACACCTGCTGCACGCCGCGCATGTCCGATTGCGACAGCGTTCCCTGTGGTGGCTCGATAGCGGACGAGGTGTGCGGGGGAAACATAACCTGTCTGAATACCTGCGGGGCGGATGAGGTCTGCTACGACGGCGCGTGCTGCACGCCGGTCACGCTGGAGGATTGCGGACCGAGCGACTGCGGCAAGACGCTGACCAACCCCTGCGGTGACGACGTGAGCTGCCCGTCCTGCGGCACGGGCGGTACCGGTGGTA
>JAFGIS010000019.1 GCA_016929495.1 Polyangiaceae bacterium
CAACTCGGTAGCCTGCGGCGCTGGCTGCGGGCTCTCGGTCGTCTTCAGTCGTGTTGCGAGTCCGTGGCTGGCGGTGGCGGTGGCGAGTTCTGGGTCTCGCTCTTCGAGGGTGATGGTGTCGGAGCTTGCCCGGTCTGCCGTGCAACCCGTTGGTGTCCTCGCAGTTCTCGGCGCGGACCGCGTGCCGCAGCACGACGGGCAGCCGGGCTTAGAAATGGAGCAGGTGCGCTCGTCGGGGCAGAGTCGAACGGAACGGCCGGCGAGCGTGGTCCGTAAGGCACATCGTCCTTGATGGGCACCTTTGACGTCCGATGACGCCCGGGCGACTGAAACGACACGATCAAGAACCGGTGCCAATTGACGGCCTTTGCAGGCGTCGCCACACCGGAGGGTGACTAACGATGGATTCAACTGGACTGCGTTTGGTGTCAGTGGCGCTGAGCTGAGTCAGCTAGCGGCTACTCTCGCAGCCTGCACTCAGCCTGTCGACATGCGCCGGTCGTTCACGGGCCTCGCGGACTGCACGAGGCAAGTGCTCGAGCAGGACCCCGCGAGCGATGCGCTGTTTCTCTTCACGGGCAAGCGTGGTCACAGCCTCAAGGTGCTTTGGTGGGACAAGACCGGCTACTGGATTCTCTACAAGCGCTTGTCGCAAGGCTTGTTCCGACTTCCGTCTGCCGCGCACGGCGCGAAGAGTGTGCTCGTCGAGGCCCCCGAGCTCGCGTTGATCCTCGAAGGCATCGACCTTCCGTCGCGCAAAGCGAGAGTGAAAGCCGCTGCGAAGGAAGGACGCGCAGAGGCCTTGCGCGCGATCGCGACTCTCGATATTGACCGCGGGCATGAGTGAGGACAAGTCGCCGCGCAACACCGATTCGCAATCGCGAATTGCTGCGCTCGAAGCCGAGCTGGAGCGAGTGCGGCAGGAGCGGGACGTTGCCGAGCACGAGCGCGAGCAGTACCGCAAGCTCTACATGCTGGTGCTCTACGAGTTGGAGAGGCTCAAGCGCCAGCTGTTCGGCAAGAAGGCCGAGTCAGTCGATCCAGCCCAGGTGCAGCTCGCGTTCGGCCCGGTGTTCGAGGCGCTAGCTCGTGCGCAGACCGGCGATGCCGGCGCACAGGCCGACTTGGAAGCCGAGTTGCAGAAGCTTCGGGAAGACCGCCGACCAAACGGGCGGCGGCGGCGACAATGGCAAGGGAAAGCCCCGCTCCAAGCACGGGCGGCGCGACTTCAGCGAGGAGCAAGCGCCCGTCGAGACGCTTGTGCTTGAGCCGCCGGAGCGTTTACTGCCAGGCGGAGAGCACCTCATCAAGATCGGCGAAGAGGTCAGCGAGCACTTCGACTACCGGCCCGCCAGCATCGTGCGCGTTCGAGTGGTTCGCCCCAAGTATCGACGCGCCCCGCAGTCGACGAATGCTCCGAGCGTTTCACCGATCGTGATTGCCGAGTTGCCCGAGCGGCCCATCCCGCGCTCGGTCGCTGGGCCGGGTCTGATCGCGCACGTCATCACGCGAAGTTCGCAGACCACCTGCCGCTGCATCGCCAGCAAGTCATCTTCAAACGGCAAGTACAAGCTTCGAGGCTTGCCTCAGCGCAAGCGCCCGCGCGAACCAGCCTCGCCGCGCCGCGGGGGGAGGAGGAGAGCAAAGGGGAGGTTCGTAGCCGAACGCGCTGGGTTGGCGGCAGCAACTTCGCGGAAGTGCAAATAGGTAACTTCGCCAACCCGAACGGGCCAGCCGCGAATTGGCCGTTCATGCCGCCTGCGATCTCCTTCGGCCCGCGACCGCGCACGTGGCCCTGTTCGAACCGGCATGGGACAAGTAAGGTCTGGCCCATGGGCGACTACGTCGAGCCACCAATCGCCGGTAAGGTTCCATACACGATCGGCCAGGCCAGCATCGTTCGGATTCCGGTTCCGGGCTCAAATGGGCTCTGCATCGAATCCCGGCCGCGTGGTCCCGTTCTCAAGAGTGGCTCAACATCCTCGCTATTCATCCAAGATCCGATCGGCAAACGTCATCTGCGCCTGGACTACGGATTCAATCCAACTACCAAGACGATCGACTACCACTGGAATCAAAAGCGCGTCTACAGCGTCTTCGGCATCACAAATCACGCGACCGTAGACAGCCCGCTGCTGCATATCGGGCGGCCAAATACTTTCGGTATGCGGGACGGGTCCTGTTCGTAGTCGGTGTCGCGGTCGATGTACTATCAATCGCGCAAGCGACGAAGCCGCTGCGCAGAGCGTCGGAGGTTGTGGTCGGTTGGGCTGCAGCATGGATCGGCTGCAAAGTCGTAGGCGCAGGTGGTGCGTATGCTGGAACGGCCGTTAGCCCAGGACTCGGTACCACCATCGGTGGTGTCGTGGGCTGCGTGGTCGGTGGGATTGGCGCGTACGCCGGCGGAGCTTCCGTTGCTGGTGGCGTATATGACTGGGGTGAGGAAGCCTTCTTCATGCCGCTTCCCGTCGTCGATCCGCCATGATTAGGAACAAGACCGTCCTCGTTGCTCGCAGCCCAGATCTATCGCGATGGCAACTGGCACAACCGTTGGAAGCTAGATCCGCGCTGCTCGGCTGGCGTGTATCGCCCGAAGCGGACTGGGACTCCTCTGTGCCCAACGAAGTTGCGCTGTTGGTTGCGCGTGCTGTTGTTGCAATCGGCTTGGCAACGTTTCCGTCATCGATGACTTCCGAAGTGTCTGCTGCGGATGTGCTGCGTCCACTGCGTCCGACCACACTCCGAGAGAAGACACGCTTGCTGATATCTGGCCAACTCAACCAGCTTCGGCTCGTATCGACGCGAGCCCCCGAAGTGGCGAAGACGTTGTTCGACGATCCTGCATTCCCTTGGTGGGTGCAGGGACAAGTAGTCCTGATCGGCAATGCTCCTCCGATGGCGGTTTCCAGCCTCGAGAACGTGCTCGAGCTGGTAGACCCCTCGACCAACATCGATGCGCATCAGCTCGCAGCACTAGGCGTCCTATCGTGTCTACGGCCTGGTGCGGATGGCGCCGTCGCTGCAGTCGTCTCGAGCAGTGAGACGGTTCACACTGCCCTCATCAATGCGTTCGAGCTCGAGGCAAGACGCGACGGCTTTGAGTGGCTCGACCTGTCGGATCTACAGTTCGTCGATGCCGTGGCCGAGCGGTGGCAACGCTAGATGCGGAGCTCGAACGAATACTTCGAGCGCAGCCGTCAGCCGCAACGGCGTGCCCGCGTTCCGCGTGTCTGCACAGTTCGGCTGTGCGCGGTGAGATCAGCCTGCACTGCAAGCCGCCCGGACTCACCGACCGCGCGGCGACGCTTCGGTACGCGCGATCTTCGTCCGCCAGGGCGCTGTCGCGACGTCGAGCGGCCAGCTCCGAACGACTGCGGCTTGGGGAGCGCTCTGAACGGTAACGAACACTTACGTGGCTCCGGAGGAAGGACTCGAACCTACGACCAATCGGTTAACAGCCGATCGGTTACGCAGCGAATCCAGGCACTTGCAGGCGATGCGGACTCTTTGCTGTTGATGAGCGTCCAGAACCGCTGAAATTTGGACTTGTCGCCGGCACGGAGCGACAGGGCGCACCGAGGACGGGGACGAAGAGAAGAGGCCCGGTGTTAGCGCACCGAGCCTCAGGATCGACCGGGCTTAGAGGTCGTCGCGGGATGGGTCGCACCGCGCCGCGGGGGGAGGAGGAGAGCGAAGGGGAGGTTCGTAGCCGAACGGGCTGGGTTGGCGGCAGCAACTTCGCGGAAGTGGA
>JAFGIS010000193.1 GCA_016929495.1 Polyangiaceae bacterium
CGGCCCGACCATCGCCCCGGGCGAACCCGGCGCCGACGCCCCGATGCTCAGCCGCGACCCGGTGATGCACTTCGTCTCCGCGAAGATGCAGCTCGCTGAGGAGCGGGCCCTGCGGCTCAAGTCGATAAGCAACGCTTCCGAGCAACTGCGTGACGCAGAGCGAAAGGGCTGGGCCTGGCTGGTCACGCGCGAGACGGTTACGGGTGTCGAGGGCAGGAAAAGCAACGCGCTACGAGGTGGTCCGCTCATGAGCCCTGAGCCATCTCTACGCGCCTGCGTCACGGCCGGTGGTTCTGGCAAGACCTTGCCTGCTCATTGCCGGATCCCGCAATCGGGCCGGCAGCTCCACCGGATTCCGGCAATGGATCCGGCAACCGGTGCCGGATTCGCGCGCCTGTCCCCCCTGCCGAGGCTCGGTCGATCTCGGGTCGCTAGGGTATCGGGCCACCAATCGGGCCATTCATCGGGCCATCATGGCCCGATTCGATGAAAGGGCTCCCATGACCAGCACCTTCACCGAATCCGTCGTCGAAGAAGCCGCCCTCGAATGGTTCGGCGCCCTCGGCTACAGCGTCCTCTCCGGCCCGACCATCGCCCCGGGCGAACCCGAGGCCGAACGCCGCTCCTACACCGACCTCGTCCTCGACGGACGCCTCCGCGAAGCCCTCGCCCGCCTCAACCCGAGCGTATCGCCCGAAGGCCTCGAAGAAGCGTTCCGGAAGCTCACCCGCATCTCGTGCCCCCAGCTCGTCGACGCCAACCACGAACTCCATTTCTACCTCGTCAACGGCGTCAGCGTCGAATACCTCCGTGCCGACGGATCCATCGGCTACGACCCCGTCCGCGTCATCGACTTCGACACCCCCGAGAACAACGACTGGCTCGTCGTCAACCAGTACACCATCACCGAAGGCCATCACACCAGGCGCCCCGACGTCGTCATCTTCGTCAACGGCCTTCCTCTCGGCATCATCGAACTCAAGAACGCCGCGGCGGAAAACGCCACCATCTGGAACGCCTTCCACCAGCTCCAGACCTACAAACAGGAAATCCCCGCCTTCTTCGCCTTCAACGAGATCATGGTCGTCTCCGACGGCCTAGAGGCTCGCCTCGGCAGCCTCTCCGCCAACCGCGAACGCTTCGCTCCGTGGCGCACCATCGAGGGTGAAGCGCTCGCTCCATCGACCATGACCCAGCTCGAGGTCCTGATCCGGGGCGTCTTCGAACCGCGGCGCTTCCTCGACCTCATCCGCTACTTCATCGTCTACGAAGCTGACGGCGACCTCGTCATCAAAAAGCTCGCCGGATACCACCAGTTCCACGCCGTCGGGCGCGCCGTCGAAGCCACCATCGCGGCCTCCCGGCCCAAGGGCGATCGGAGAGTCGGCGTCGTCTGGCACACCCAGGGCTCGGGCAAAAGCCTCACCATGGCCTTCTACGCCGGCCGAATCGTCCTCCACCCGGCCATGGACAACCCCACCCTGGTCGTCATCACTGACCGCAACGACCTCGACGGCCAGCTCTTCGGCACTTTCTCCCGCTGCAAGGAACTCCTGCGCCAGGACCCGAGCCAGGCCCAGGACCGCGCCCACCTCCGTGAGCTTCTGAAAGTCGCCGCGGGTGGTGTCGTCTTCACCACCATCCAGAAATTCCTGCCCGAGACCCGGGGCGACACCTTCCCGCTCCTGTCCGCCCGCCAGAACATCGTCGTCATCGCCGACGAAGCCCACCGCAGCCAGTACGACTTCATCGACGGCTTCGCCCGCCACATGCGCGACGCCCTGCCGAACGCCTCCTTCATCGGCTTCACCGGCACCCCGATCGAACTCACTGACAAGAACACCCGCGCGGTATTCGGCGACTACGTGAGCGTCTACGACATCCAGCGAGCCGTCGAAGACGGGGCCACCGTTCCGATCTACTACGAGAGCCGCCTCGCCAAGCTCGAACTCAAGGAAGAGGAGAAACCCCGCCTCGACGCCGAATTCGACGAAGCCACCGAGGGCGAGGAGCTCGAGGGCAAGGAGAAGCTCAAGACCAAGTGGTCGGCGCTCGAAGCGCTGGTCGGAACAGACCGGCGGCTGACTCTGGTGGCCGACGACCTCATCCGCCACTTCGAGGCCCGCCTCGAGGCCATGGACGGCAAGGCCATGGTCGTCTGCATGAGCCGGCGCATCTGCGTCGAGATGTACAAGGCGCTCGTGGCCCTGCGCCCTGCTTGGCACAACCAGGATGACAAGGAGGGCGGCATCAAGGTCGTGATGACAGGCTCGGCGTCGGATCCGCCTGACTGGCAGCAGCACATCCGGACCAAGCTCCGACGCGACGCGCTGGCAACGCGGTTCAAGGATCCTACCGACCCGCTCAAGGTCGTCATCGTCCGTGACATGTGGCTCACCGGCTTCGACGCCCCGTGTCTACACTCGATGTACGTGGACAAGCCCATGCAGGGTCACGGGCTGATGCAGGCGATCGCACGGGTGAACCGGGTGTTCCGGGACAAGCCCGGCGGACTCATCGTGGACTATCTCGGCCTTGCCGAGCAGCTCAAGCACGCCCTTCGGACGTACACGGAAAGCGGTGGCGAGGGCGACACCGCCCTCGACCAGAAAGAGGCCGTCGCCCTGATGCTCGAGAAGCACGAGATCTGCTGCGGCATCTTCCACGGCTTCGACTGGTCACACTGGGTATCAGGGACGGCGTCCCAACGCCTCTCGTTGCTCGCGGCGGCGCAGGAGCACGTGCTGGCGCAAGAGGACGGGAAGGAACGCCTGCTGCAGGCCGTCACCGAGCTCTCCCAGGCGTTTGCCCTGGCCGTCCCGCATGACGAGGCCCTCAGGATCCGCGATGACGTCGGCTTCTTTCAGGCTGTGCGAGCCCAGCTCGTCAAGCTATCCACGAGCGATCGGATGGGATCGGGTGACCTCGACCGCGCCATCCGTCAACTCGTCTCCCGCGCCGTGGTCTCGGACGAAGTCGTCGATATCTTCGCCGCGGCCGGCCTGAGAAACCCCGACATCTCGATCCTGTCCGACCAGTTCCTGGCCGAGGTCCGCGGCCTGGAGCACAAGAACCTCGCCGTCGAGCTGCTCCGCAAGCTTCTCAACGATGAGGTCAAGAAACGCTCGAAGCACAATCTCGTCCAGGCCCGGTCTTTCGCCGAGCTCCTGGAGAAGTCCGTCCGCCGCTACCAGAGCCGCGCCATCGAAGCCGCGCAGATCATCGAGGAGCTCATCGAACTCGCCAAGGAGATGCGCGAGGCTCAGAAGCGCGGCGAGAAGCTGAAGCTCACCGACGACGAGCTCGCGTTCTACGACGCCCTCGAGGTCAACGACAGCGCCGTCAAGGTCCTCGGCGACGAGACGCTGCGGACGATCGCCCGGGAGCTCGTCGACTCGGTGCGCAAGAACGTCAGCATCGACTGGACCGTGAAGGAGTCGGTTCGCGCCAAGCTCCGCGTACTCGTCAAGCGGATCCTCCGCAAGTACGGCTACCCGCCGGACAAGCAGGAGGCCGCGACGAACACGGTGCTGCAGCAGGCGGAGTTGTTGTCGGAGTTTTGGACGGAGGCGGGGGTGTGATCGGAACCATGGCCTGGAGCGAACAGAAATCGAACGATCCTGGGGCCATTGAGCAAGGGCAGCTGTCGCGAGACGCAGCGTTTCTGCTTGAACGACTCCAGAACGGCGCCGGCCCAGATATCGGAGAACCCAGTGTGTACGCTGGAGCCATGGCATTCAGCACGCACGCAGAGGCCTACTTCAGCAATGCGGCTCGCCTTTGCGAAGAACCTGATGCTCACGACTTCTGCATCTTTGGCGCCCTGTACGGGATCCGACACGGGCTTGAGCTATGGCTGAAGTGTCTCCTCATCAACAGCATGATAGACACCGCACTCGAGACGATTGCGCAAGGGGCACCAAGCGCTGATGCCGTGGCGCAAGCCCTTGGACTAAACGGCAAGCACAAGGAGCACCTGATTCGATCGATCTGCATCTTGCGCAACTACTGCGAGGATGGCCTCGTCCACCCTGACTGCGTCGAGAAGAACATCGACCCCGCGTCGGCTGACAGGGCCGTTCGGTTCATTCAGAGCAGCGGTCACCTGCAGAGGTACATGCTCGCCAACGTGTGGACGGTTCCGACGCCCGGCCACGACCTGCTGAAGCTCTGGGGGAAGGTTGAGGGATGGGTGCGGGAGCTGAACCCGGCTGTCTCTGCAAACGCACAGGTCACTGGGTGCGGAGCGCCCATGTCCGCGGCCGAGCTGGCCGCTGTTTGCGAGCTGATTCATCGATGGGACCCGGGTGGGGACACGTTTCGATATCCCCTCGCACTCGATGGGCGCCGGAACAATGAGCTCCCGTCACTGAGCCTTCCGGCGCTGGGCAGGCTCGCCAGAGACTTGCGGGAGACGGCCCTTGGATACGAGAACCTGCTGGAGGAGAGCTACGGCTTCTCCAAGTTGAGAAGCCCGCATCCGAGTACTGGGTACCCATGGAAGCAGACGGGAAGTCAACCACCAGGTCCCAGATCCCAAGGTCCGAGCGCACGTCACTCTGTGCATCTTGGCCCTGCTGCTCGAACGAACGCTCGAGCAGCGTCTTTGCCGCTCATCCATGCCCATGTCCGCTCCGCGATGCTTCGAGCAGCTTTCGAGCTGTCACCTCAATCTGCTGCGCGCCGACCCCGATCTGCCTCCGACCTACTCGCTCACGGAGCCCGCGAGCGATCAGCGCGACCTCATCAAGGTCCTGCGCATGGGGGATCTGCTCGACGCCGACGAGATCGCCACCCGCATCCAGCCACGCACGCCGGTCCACGGGTAGGAGTGTATCTACGGCCTTCGCGAGACCAGCATGATTCCTGCGCTGGCGCGATCAGGGTCGTCAAGATGGGCGAAACCTCCGACGACATCATCGCGGGGGCTTCAGTTCACCAAGGGGTCGCCCGAGTTTGCTCCGGGCTTCATTTGGCTCGGCATACCGAGCGAGTTGCGAACACTCTTTGTGGCAGAGATACTGGACTCGCGAACGGGGATCAGGTGTCCCGAAACAAAGAGAACCGCGAGGTTGGCCGAGGAAAAATGAGGTGGCAATCATGGACAAGTGGAGGCGTGAGGAGCCGTCCACTCGGCGACGGGAGCCCATGCGTGTCGAAGACTCCGTCGGCGAGACGCTTCCTGGATCGTCGACCGGTGTGCTTGTTTTTGGGGGAGGCAGCCGGTCAACCGGTACGGCTCATCGTTTCGCTAGTGCAGCAACCCCGTGTTGCCGCAGCATCGCTTCCATTTCCTGCCGCTGCCACATGGGCAGAGATCGTTCCGTCCGACCCACGGGGCTCCGCCTCCGATTCGCACGCCGTCATCAGTCCGACGCCCCTGCATCGCGCTGGAGGTTGCGATCGCCTCTCGCCTCACCCGATCGGTCACCTTCATGAGGTCCGCCATCAGGTGCTCGCAGATGGAGGAGGTCTGGAGCAGGAGCTCCCGCGACTTCGCGAGCTCTACCGAGTCGACCGCACCGGATCGCGCAAGCGTCTCGCTGTAGGCGTGGAAGAAAGCGCTGGCCTGGGCGAGCTTCTCAAGGAGCGCGCGACCGGAATCGCCCCACTCCGTTGGATCGTCGCCGCCGGCATCGATGCCTCGGACGTACCAGCGGAGCTCCTCGCAGCGACGCTCGGCGAACGCCAGCAGGAGGTCCCGCCGAATGGGCCCCGAGACGTCGCAACCGGCTAGGCGGACACGACCGGCTTCTCGCTCCGACACCAGCGAATTCCAGTAGCCGAAAAGCACGCCGATCGCCGCGTTGGCTTCCGCCAGGCTCTCCCCCATCACCATGTCCTCCCCGAGGATAGTGTCGAGCAGCCGCTGCGGGCCGAGCCCGAGACTGGTCGAGGTAAGGGCACCCACGTAGAGCGCCTGGACCTCGTGAGCGCGAAGCTTGGCGTCCAGCTTGGTGAGCAGCCCCTCGAGCTCCGACAGGTGAATCGTTCGATGTTCCATCACTTCATCCTCGGCTTCTCGCCACTATCGGCGATCTTCGCTAGCGTCTCCGTTGCGAACTTGCGCGAGCGGATCTCGTTGAGTCGATCGAACGCGCGGCGGTCGTCGCCCCGCGCGGTCTCCCACTCTCGCTCCAGGGTGTCGAGCTCTCGGCGCAGAGACTCGATCACGGGGTGCTGCCAGACTTGGCGCGTGAAGCGCTTCGAGCTCGCGCTCCTGGCCTCGAGGTACCGCCCGAGCGACGAGTGAAGCTCGACTCCCTCGTTGTGCTCCTGCACCTCACGGAAGCCGCGCGGCACGGAGGTCGAGCGGAACCCGAGCAAGATGGCGACCGTGCGGGGCGCGCCGAGAACCGCTCGAACGAACTCGGCGCGCGCCAGCGCCAGATCTCCCAGCTCGATCGCAGCCAGGGCGGCAAGCAGCGGGTCCCCGCGATGACGCTCCGGCCCGGTCGCGTCGAGAGCCAGGTGCCAGTCGCGCCGGTTCATGTGCACGAGGACGCGCCGGTGGCGTGCGTGGCTCCAGCGCGAGGACTCGAACCTCGGACCAAGCGGTTAACAGCCGCCCGCTCTACCGACTGAGCTACGCTGGAATATCGGCGGGTCGAAGGTTAGCTGGGGACCCGTGGTCGTCAAGGGTAGCGCGACTGCGATCGGCCGACGAGCCCGGTGTTTCGGCCGGCAGACTGGGCCGTTGCCTTCGCCGATGCCCGCCAACGCGCCCGAGCTCGCCCATGGCGAACGCGAACCGACGTCGCCTTTCCCGGCCCCCGCCTTGACGCCATCGCCGCCCCGATGCCATAGCGGGCGCTCCATGGTCGAACCCCGCGACGAAACCGAGTCGCCATCCGCAGCCGCTCCCGCTGCCGACCGGGCCGCCTGCGCGCCCGAGCCGTCCCCCGACGCGCCGCAAACGGCCGTCGCCGCCTCGGTCGAGCACTGCGGCCAGACGGACCTGGCCCGCCGCGCGGGCCGCGGTGGGCTCGCGGTCGCCTTCGCCAAGATCTACTTCATGCTGACCGGGCTCGTGCAGCAGATCCTGCTCGCCCGTGTCATGGGGATCGGTGGCTACGGCGCGCTCAGCAACGTGCTGTCTATCGCGAGCATCGCGTACAACCCTGTCACCACCACCTCGATCCAGGGCGTCAGCCGCGCAGTCGCGCAATCCCCGGACGCCGAGCAGCCGGCCGCGACCCGCCGCGCCCTGAAAGTCCACTTCGCCTTCGCTCTGCCGCTGGGGCTCGGGTTCCTCGTGGCGGCCGCCCCGATTGGACGCGCCATCAACGCGCCGCACCTCGTCGGCCCGCTCCAGCTCGTCAGCGGCATCATGCTCTTCTATGGCCTGTACACGCCGCTCATTGGCGTGCTCAACGGCCAGAAGCGCTTCGTCTATCAGGCAGGGTTCGACATCCTCGCCGCCACGCTGCGCACCGTGGGGCTGGTGGCCGGCGCCTGGTACTTCACCAAGCACTTCAGTAGCGGCGTGGCCGGCGCGACCGGCGCCTTCGTCGTGGTGTCGGGGCTGATGTTCGTCGCGGCGCTTTCGTTCGTGGGCTTGGGTCGAGCCGGGGTCGGTGGGCCGAGCGTTCGACAGCACCTTCTGTTCCTGCTGCCGCTGGCGATCGGACAGGTCCTGCTCAACCTGCTGCTGCAGGCGGATCTCACGCTGCTGCGCACGTTCGCGGCAGACGCCGCGGCACGGCAAGGCCTGCCGCTCATGGCGGCCGATCCCCTGGTGGGAGCCTACAGGGCCACCCAGCTCTTCTGTTTCCTTCCCTATCAGCTGCTGCTCGCCATCACCTTCGTGCTCTTTCCGCTATTGGCCACCGCGTGGCGCGACGGCGATGCCGAAGCGGTCAAGCGCTACGTCCGCACCGGAGTGCGACTCGCGCTCGTTATCGCCGGCGGCATGGTCAGCGTCACGGCAGGCCTGAGCGGGCCGCTCTTGCGGCTGGTTTTTCCAGCGCCGGCGCCGGAGCTCGGAACCGAGGCGATGGAGCTGTTGACGCTCGGGTTCGGGGCGTTCGCGATCTTCGGGATCTTCACCACGATCCTGAACAGCCTGAAACGCGAGCGCGCGAGCATGGTGGTCACGGCGCTGGGCGTGGCGCTGGTCGCGCTGTTGTGCTGGCTGCGCGTACACGGTCAGCCTTTCGGGGCACACCTGCTGCTGCGTACGGCCACGGCGACCTCGGCGGGCCTGCTGCTGGCCACATTGGCCGCGGCAGCGCTGGTCAAGTCGACGGCCGGTGCCGTGGCGCCGGTGTCCACCGTGGTGCGCGTGCTCGGCGCGCTCGCGATAGCGGTGGTACTCGGACGCTCGCTGCCCTATTCGGGCAAGCTGATGACGCTCGTCTACTCGGCGCTCGTCGGTGGCGTCTACGTGGTGCTGCTGGTGGTGACCCGAGAGCTCACAGCGGCGGATGTGGGGATGGTGCGCGCGGTGGTCTCGAGCAAGAAGGCCAAATAGCCGCATCAGAGGCTGAGCTCGCCGTCGGGCTCCCGAAGGCATTCAGACCAGCGCTCCAGGGGGCGGCGCGGACGACAGGGGAGCTTCGTCGATGGCTTTGCGCACGAACAGGTCCTCGAGGGTCTCGTGCTTGCGCGCGACTTCGGCGACGCTCAGGCCCCGGTCCAGGGCTCTACGCAGCAGCGGCTCCACGTTGGCCGCGCCTTCGAGCTCGACCACCAGCCGGTCTCCGGCGCGTCGCACCACGGCGCCCTCGGCGGCGAGCTCACGCTCGAGGGCGGCGGTGTCGCCCTCGAACGTCAGGTCCACGCGCTTGACCTCACGCCGCAGCAGGTCGCCGAGCTTGCCGCTCACCACGACCTCGCCGCGCCGCAGGATCGCCACGCGATCGCACAGGGTCTCGACGTCGCTCAGGATGTGCGTGGAGAAGAAGATGGTGCGGCCCTGGGCTCGCTCGGAGATGATGAGGTCGCGCACCTCCTTGCGGCCCACCGGGTCCAGACCACTCATGGGCTCGTCGAGAATGAGCAGCTCTGGATCGGCTACGAGCGCAGCAGCCAAGCCGGTGCGCTGGAGCATGCCCTTGGACAGGCGGCCGACACGGCGATCGGCCGCGTAGAGGATGCCCACTTGGTCGAGCACGTGGCGGGTGCGCTCCCGCGCTGCCCGGGAGCCGAGCCCCGAGAGCCTGCCGCAGAGCTCGACGAACTCGCGCGGCGTCAGATAGGGGTATACGTACGGATTCTCCGGCATGAACCCGACCCGCTTCATCGCGCTCGGGCTGGGCACCGGGCTGCCGAAAAGCCAGGCTCGGCCGGCCGTAGGCCGAATGAGCCCGGTCAGCATTTTGATGGTGGTCGTCTTGCCGGCGCCGTTGGGACCCAGGAAGCCGAAAATGTCGCCGCGGCGAACCTCGAAGGAGATACCCCGGACGGCCTCGACCCGACGCATCCAGAAGCCCTGCCGGAACTCCTTACGCAGGCCGTCGACGGCGACCAGAGGCTCTTCCATGGCTCCGGGAAGCTTAGGACGTGTCCGTTTCGAGCGAAACACGCTCGTTGGCGCGCCGTGTCCCCCGCGGGTTCCCGAACGGGTGGACCGTGTGCATCGGAATTCGGCTCACGGGCTGGAAGACACCCGGAGACGCGTCCCCGACCTCTCCGGAGGGCACCCGGTCCGATCCCGGGCATTTTGCCCGGTTGCATCCAGTGATACAAAGGGAGTTGCCGTGGGGTGCCGGGCGGGTGCGCCAGGCACACCAAGGCCGAAGCGACAGGCGAGGAGACAATGACAGCGTCGCGATACAGTCCGCTGCTCTTAGTAGGCTCTTGGCTTTGCACACTGCCGGCTGCTGCCCAAACGCCGCCCGCGGCGCCGCCGCCTCCGCTACCGGAGCCACCCGCAGCAACGCAGCCGGGCCCAGCGCAGCCTGCGCCTGCGCAACCTGCTCCAGGCTATGACGTCGCGCAGCCGGACGCCGCGCAGCCAGGCGCCGCACCGGCAGCCCCTGCGCAGCCAGGCACTGAACCCGTCCCGCCAGACGCGCAACCCCTGCCCGAGCAACCTGCACCCGAAGGTGCAGCCGTTGGAGCCGAAGGGCAATGGGGAGCGGGCGAGGCCTGGGGAAGCGTACCGGAGGGCGCAGCCGAAGAGCAGGACGGTTCGGCCGAGAACAGCAGAGCCAAGGCCGAGTGGCGTCGTCGTACGCTCAAGATCCACAATTCGCTCGATGGCTCGACGGGTCTGGTTCGGATCCACGAAGCGAGCTCCGGTGCTCCCAACACGTTCCGGCTCCACTTCGTCACGAGCTACTATTCTGGCTCGGGCTTCCTGTGCAGCAGCACGAGTCAATGTCCGGTCTTGCCGGGCGAAGCGGACGCCACCGAGGACGACGCGAGCCGCAGCGCGATGGAGTTCGGGCTGTCCGTGACGCCGCTACCGTACTTGGAGGCGTTCGGCGGGCTGCATTCATCGGCCACGTACAATGACCATGGCACGCCCAAGCTCCTGCAGGCCCTCGGCGACGGAAACCTGGGCGTCAAGGGCTTCATGCCGTACGAGCCGGACGCCGTGTTCACGTTCGGCGGTGAGGGACAGCTGTGGCTGCTCAATGGCACGGGCGATGTCGGGCCGAACCTGAAGGCCACCTCCGGCGAGCTCAGGGGTCTGGCGACAGCGGACTTCACCAACCGAATCGACCCCAACGATCGCCTGCCCCTCAGGGTACACGCCAACCTCGGCATCATGTTCAACAATGCCGGCCAGCTCGTGGCGAGCACGGAGGAGAAACGCACCGCGCGTATCACGCGCATCGAGCGTTTCGGCCTCGGCATCGACCGCGCCGACTTCGCCAAGTTCGGGCTCGGCGCGGAGTTCGTCCACGACCTGGTGCGGCCGTTCATGGAGTGGACGATCGACATTCCGTTCAACCAGCGCACGGGCTACATCTGCTATCAGGACATGACCTTCGAGGACGACAGCTGTCTCAAGCTCGACTCGAGCGTGGGGCGCATGCCGTCTCGGCTGACGCTCGGTGTACGGCTGACGCCCTGGCTCGACGGCTTCAGCGCGCTCGCCGCCCTCGACGTGGGCACGGGTGCGACCTCGAAGTTCATCGAGGAAGTGACGCCCGAGCTGCCGTGGAATCTCTACCTCGGACTCGGCTTCGCCGTGGACGCCAAGCCGGAGCCGATCATCAAGGAGGTTCCGGTCGAGGCTGCTCCGGTGGTCATGCCAGAACCGAAACGCTTCATTTCCGGTGCGGTCGTCGACGCGCGGACGGGAGAGCCGCTTCCGAACGCGATCGTCCGCTTCAAGGACAAAGACCTGACGGCCATGGTGACCAACCAGCAGGGCCTGTTCCGCACGGGTGACCTGCCTCCAGGGCCGTATACGTTCGTCGTGTCCCTCGATGGCTTCCGCGACGGCGAGTGCCAAACCGATCTGCCGGCAGTGGCCGGCGCTGCTGGTCCGCAAGCGCCAGGCGGACCCGACCAGCAGCCCGTCGGCATCGGCCAGCAGGCTGCTCCGGCGCCTGGCATCACTCCAGGAGAGCCCTGGGCAGCGCCGCCAGGAGCAGCACCGGGCGCAGCACCGGGCGCTGACATCCAGGCCGGCGTCAAGTGTGAGCTCAAGGCTCTGCCAGCTGTCGGAACGGTTACTGGCGTGGTGAGCGACGCGTCGACGGGGCAGCCCGTCGGGTCCGCTGACGTGACCATCACCGACAAGCTCGGGCGGCAGCTCGAGCTCAAGGGCAGTCCGGAAGGTGCGTTCCGGTTCGAGAACGTTCCCGCCGGCATCGTCCGCCTGACTGCCAGCGCGCCGGGGTTCCTCCCGAGCTTCCGCGAGCTGGACGTCAAGGCGCGCGCCGACGTGCGGGCTCAAATGGTTCTGACCCCCAAGCCGAAGAAAGCCAACGTGACCGTCATCGGCAAGGAGATCAAGCTCTCGAAGCCGATCCGGTTCCAGAGCGAGTCGCCCGAGTTGCTTCCGGATTCGATGTCGGTCCTGCAGGAGGCGGCCTCCGTCATCATCGACACGCCTTCAATCCGCGCGATCGAGGTGCAGGGCCACACCGACAGCGGCGGTCCCGGCTACTCCCTGCGGCTGAGCCAGGAACGAGCGCAGGCGGTGGTGGAAGCGCTGGTCAAGCTCGGTGTCGACCCGAACAAGCTCACCGCCAAGGGATACGGGGCCGACAAGCCGCTAGTGCCGCCGATCACGGCGGCCAACAAGGAGAAGAACCGTCGCATTCAGCTGGTGATCACGGAGCGAGACTAGCCGCGTCACCCGTTTGCGGGACCGCGACGCGGAGGCGCGGCCCCGCCACGCCTCCGCGTCGCGCCTTGGCTCACCCGCCGTGGGGCTTTGTGCGCCTGCGCAGGCTACTCGTCCTTCCCGGTCGGCTCTCGGTGGATCTCCTCGATGAGCTCTTCGACGCGCAGGACCGCATCGGGGCCCGTGTCGTACGTGAACCGGAGCTCCGGCGCCCGACGCAGACGTAGCCCGCGGAGCAGATGGCGTTTGAGCCTCGGGATGGCGCGCGACAAGCGCTTGAGCGCCTCGGCGCGGCGGCCGTCGTCGCGCTCACCGGTGAGCAGGCGCACTTTGATGCGGGCGCTCGACAGGTCGTCCGAGACGTCCACCTCGGTGATCATGAGCTCGGCGAGCATCGGGTCGCCGAGCTCGCGCCGCAGCGCATCGGCGAGCCGGCTCCGGATATCCTCGGCCACGCGCTTCGGACGTCGAGCGTCACTCATGTTCCCCCTCCTTTGCTGGGTCGACCCGCCTTCGGATCCCACGGCAGCGGCTCTTCTTCGGACGCCTCGCTCCCTGCTTCCCAGTCGTCACCCAGCCGTCCCTGAAGCGAGCTACCGCCCACGCCGAAGTGCACGAGCTCCACGGCGACGTCGGCGAGCACCGCATCCGGCAGCGTACGCGCCATGCTCGCTACTCGCCCGAGCACCTCCTGGCAGCGCCGCGCATCCGAGGACACCACCGCGACCCCGAAGCTGGCTACCTGATAGCGCTCCGCATCGCCGATCTCGGCAATCGTCACCGGCAGCCGCGCCCGCACCCGCTCCTTGAAGCTCCTGACCACGCTGCGTCGAGCCTTCAGAGAATTGGCCTCGGGGATCTGCAGTACGAGTCGAAGGACTCCGACGATCATGGCATACCGGCCGTCACGCCACGCTGCTTACAGCGTCTGCTTGACCTCTTCCACGTCGACGACCTCGATGAAATCGCCTTCTTTGACGTCGTTGTAGTTCTCGAGGGCGATACCGCAGTCGAAGCCTTCCTTGACCTCGCGCACGTCGTCCTTGAAACGCTTCAGGCTCGAGAACTTGCCCGTCCAGACAACTCGGCTGTCGCGCAGCAGCCGCGCTGTCGCGCTGCGCCTGACCACGCCCTCGGTCACCATGCAGCCGGCCACGGTTCCGGCCTTGGACAGCTTGAAGACCTGACGAACCTCCGCCTTGCCGATGACGTTTTCGACCAGGGTCGGGGCGAGCATGCCCTCCATGGCGTTTTTCACGTCGTCGACGACGTTGTAGATGATGCCATACTGGCGGATTTCCACGCCCTCTTGTTGGGCCAGCTGAGTGGCTTTGCCTGCAGGACGGACGTTGAAGCCGATGATGATCGCCCCCGAGGCCAACGCCAGGTTGACGTCTCCCTCGGTGATGCCGCCAGCGGCCGCATTCACCACGGTCACTTTCACCTTGTCCGTGCTCAGCCGGGTCAGCGCGTCGGACACGGCTTCGACCGAGCCCTGCACGTCCGCCTTGATGATGACTTTGAGCTCGAGCTGCTCGGCGGCAGCCATGGACCGGGCCAAGTCCTCCAGCGAGATGCGCGGGCCCGATGAGGTGATGAGCGTCTTGCGCTCCTTGGCCTTGCGCGACTCGGCGATTTCCTGGGCCTTCTTGATGTCGGTGACCGCGTGCACCGGGTCGCCGGCAGACGGGACATCGGAAAGGCCGATGAGCGAGATCGGCGTCGACGGCCCGGCGGCCTTCACCTGCCGGCCCATCGAATCGAGCATGGCACGCGCCTTGCCGAATGCGCCGCCTGCGAGCAGCACATCACCGCGGTTGAGCGTCCCCTCGGTCACGAGCACGGTCGCGACCGGACCCTTGCCGCGGTCGAGCTCGGCCTCGATGACCACGCCCGCAGCTGGCTTGTCAGGATTCGCGCGCAGGTCCAGAAGCTCGGCTTGCAAAGCTATCTGCTCGAGCAGGACGTCGACCCCCTGTCGTGTCACTGCGCTCACCTCGGTGAACAGCGTCTCGCCGCCCCATTCCTCGGGCACCAACCCCAGCTCGCTCAGCTCGCGGCGTACGCGCTCGGGCTGGGCTTCGGGCTTGTCGATCTTGTTGACCGCAACGACGATGGGGACGTTCGCTGCCCGCGCGTGGTTCACGGCCTCGCGTGTCTGCGGCATGACGCCGTCATCCGCCGCCACGACCAGCACGACGATGTCCGTCACCTGAGCGCCGCGCGCCCGCATGGCGGTGAACGCCTCGTGGCCAGGGGTATCGAGGAACGTGACGCGCCCGTAGGCGGTATCGACGCTGTAGGCGCCGATATGCTGCGTGATGCCGCCGGTTTCACCGGCCGCCACGTTCGTCTTGCGGATCTGGTCGAGCAGGCTGGTCTTTCCATGGTCGACGTGACCCATCACGGTCACGACCGCCGGCCTCGGCTCGCCCTGCTTCTCCTCCGCATCGCCCTCCTGCAGTCCTTGCGCAGTGAGCAGAGCCTGCTCCTCGGTCACAGCCACGTCTTCGACTTCCCAGCCGAACTCGGCGGAGACCAGCTTGGCGGTGTCGGCATCGAGCGTGCTGTTGATGTTGACGCCCGTCATGCCCAGCATCACCAGCTTCCGCAGAAGCTCATGCGCCTTGATGCCCATTCGGTTGGCCAGCGTCTGCAGCCCGATCGACGCATCAATCTTGACGACCTTCTTGTGCGCAGAGCGTTGCTGAGTGACGGGCTGCCCGGAGCCTTTGGGACGGGCCAAGGCGCCGATCCCGCGAGCTCGCGCGCCTGCGCCGCCGCGTGCACCCGGGCGCACCGGGCCACGGCGTCCGGCCTGCACGCCAGCCTTGGCATCGTACTGGACTCGGCGCGGAGTCGGCCCCCTCGGCGCCTGCGGCATGGGCACCCCCGGACGCCCTTCCCAGACGTCGATGCCGGTCCTGGGACGCGGCGCAACCGAAGGCGGCGCGGCCGGCGGCACTTCCACCTGGGGCAGAGCCGGAGGCGGAGGCAAGGGCGACGAGACCTCGGGAGCAGGCGCAGGCTCTGGCTCGACCGCGGGCGCAGCGACAACCGCGGGCTCGAGCTCCATCGCGGCAGGCTCAGGCGGTGCCTGCGCCACCTCGGGTTCAACCACGGCTTCCGATAGGGCCTGCTCGGCACGATGAGCCGACTGCGCAACGGGCTCGGGCGCGGACGCTGCTTCTTCGGGCGGGGCCAGCGGCTCGACCACGCGGGCCGCTTCATGCTCGACCACCGGCTCGACCGCGACCGCGGGGGGCTCTGCAGCGGGCACCTCGGCAGCGGGAGCCTCGGCCACGACCGGCAACGGCTCGTGTCGAGGAGCTTCGGGCTCGACAGCCGGCGCCGGAGGAGACTCGATGTGTGCGGGTCTGACTGCGCGCGCCCTGGGCTGCACGGACGGAGGCGGACGGCGGGCGACCACCTCGTGGGACGGCTGCGCGGAAGCAGACCGCTCGGGCGCTGTCTTGGAGACCGCACGGCGCTTGACGACGGTCGGCCGAATGCGCTCCTCGACGACTTTCGGAGTGGGCTGCTTCTCCAGGTGACGCTTGACGCGTTCGACGGCCTCTGGCCCCACCGCACTCATGTGATTGCGGGCCTCCGACACACCAACGGACTGCAGCAGGGCGACCAACGCCTTGTTGTCGATGCCCAGATCGCGGGC
>JAFGIS010000194.1 GCA_016929495.1 Polyangiaceae bacterium
GGGGGCAGCGGCGGGGTGACGGCCGGAGGAACCGGCAGCGGTGGGGTGAATTCCACCGGAGGAACCGGCGGTGCTGGCGGCCTGACTGGCACAGGAGCAACCGGCGGCACACCGGAGGTGGACCTGAGATGCCCCGCCTTGAAGCCTGACATACCAGGCGTTTGCGACGTCGAGCAGCTGCGCTGCACGTATGACTACTTGAGCGGCTGCCTTTGCACGGGGGTCGCCATGGGCATCTGCCCAAAGGTGGATCCGGACTGCCCATCGGTCAGCGGGAAGGTCGCTCCGTTCGCACCGCCTCCAGAGACCGGTGGCTCCGGTAGCGGCGCGCCGTTGCCTCCCAGCGAGGTCTGCGTCTGCTCTGCCGGCAGTTGGAGCTGTACGATTGGGATCTGATGGGCGGATCGGCACATCGACGCGCACGCCTGCTGTTTGCTTGCCTCGCATTGCCGCTCCTGGCGTGCGGTGAGCCATCCCGCCAGGCTCCCGACGCGTTTCCCCGGGACCTTCGGTTCAACGAGATCGTCTCGGACAACGAAGGCGTGTGGGTCGATGAGCTCGGCGAAACCGACGACTACGTCGAGCTCTACAACGCGAGCGACCATTCGCTCGAGCTCGGCGACTATTGGATCAGCGACTCGAGCGGCCCGCATCGACTGCCCGAGGCGTCGCTTGCGCCCGGAGAGGTCCAGCTGCTCTGGGCCGACGGAAGCCCGAAGCAAGGGCGGCTGCACCTGCCGTTCAAGGTCTCTTCGTCCGGCGAGCGCCTCGTTCTACACGATGCGCGCGGCAGCCTGGTCGACCTCGTCGAGGTCCCCGAGCTCGAGGCTCACCATGCTTACCAGCGCATGCCCGATGGTGCGGGGGCGTTCGTCGATTGCGGTTGGGCAACGCCGGGACGGCTCAACGGTTCGGCGTGTGGGCCCGCGGAGCCCGTCACGCAGCTGGGGGACGACTTCGAGTTCGAGGCCTTCGCCTGGCCCTCTCCTTGGCCGGAACCTCCCAGCCCATTGGTCATTACCGAAGCCGCCCTGCGGCCAGCCCAGTTCGTCGAGGTGATGAACGATTCGGCGAAGTCGATCAATCTGGATGAGTACTCGCTGCGCCTTGCCGCGCACGGCCCGGGCGTGCCGTGGCCCGCAGTCGATGCTGGCACGCTGCTCGCTTGGCCCAAACACTCCCTCGGTCCCCAGGAGTACTTGAGCATCCCGGTGGCAGAGGCCGACGTGGCGCACGTCGCGCAAACCTCCGGGTTCGAGGGTGTGCTGACCGTGTGGAGGGACGCGGACGGGATAGTGGTCGATCGCGTGGACTTCAACGCCTGGCCGGATCGCGCGGTCCTGGCAAAGGACTCGGAGCCAGAAGGTCACTACCACCTGTGTCGCAAGGCGACACCCGGCGCGCCCAACAGCGCGTGCGACGAGCTGGCGGATCGACCCGTGGGCGACCGCCTGCGCAGCCTGCTGACCCCGGGCGATCTGCACGCGCTCGCCGCGGGCCGGACGGCGCTCGGCTTCGAATCGGTCGAGTTCGTCGTCGACTTGTCCGCTGGCGATGTGGTCAGCTTCCTCAATTCGGTGGACTGGGATCTGCACTACACGTTCGTTCGCGAAGCGATCCAGGGCTTGCCGCACCTCGACCGCTGCATCGAGTCCGAGCTCAGGGAGTACGACGCGGGATGGTATGCCTTCAGCGTGGAGGAGTACTTCAAGGTCGAGGGGCGCCACTACCTGCTCGGCACCCTGGTCCGGCACGCCGGAACCGACTTGGCCACTCTCGAGTTTGCGCCCGGCGACACGATCTCCGCCGACCAGATGAAGCACGCTTTCCTTACGGTCATGCGGCGCGTACCGGAAGCGACGGCGTGGTCCATCCGACCGCAGACGCCGGACCAGATCGAACGCATCCGGGCCATCGAGGGACAGGTCCCCATCGTGGGCCCGAACGCCCCCTTCGAGAACATATCGTTTCAGGCGCTCGCGCCCGGCGTCGCCTATGGCACGCTCAGAGCCGTGCGCGCCGACGAGATCGCCGAGCTCGACCTCGGACCGCGGGACATCGTCATCGCGGACCAGGTGCCCAACGACATTCCGCTGATCGCGGGGTTGATTACGGAAGCGTTCCAGACCCCTCTCGCCCACGTCAACGTGCTCAGTCGTGGACGCGGGACGCCGAACATGGCCCTGCCGGGCGCACGCACCGATGCGCGCGTCGAGCCCTACCTCGACGAGCTCGTTCGGCTGGAGGTGTCTGGTGCCCACTTCACGATCGCGCCCGCCGACCCTGAAGAAGCACTCGCCTTCTGGAAGAGCCGCAAGCCCTCCGCAGAAGCACGGGCCGCGCGCGTGGACGCCATGCGTCACAACCTGGTGCCGCTCTCCGAAGCGAGCCTCGCCGATTTGCCGATCATCGGCGCCAAGGCAGCACAGCTTGCCGAGCTCGGCAGAGTGTCCTTCTGTTCGGACGCCGTGGGTGTACCCTCCGAGGCGTTTGCCATTCCGGTGGTGCACTCGATCGAGCACTTCGAAGCCAGCGGAGCGCGGGACCTGCTCGCAACGCTCCGGAAAGCCCCCGCCTTCCTGGCAGATCCCCAAGTGACGGCGCAAGGACTCGGTCGCGTGCGCGCGCTCGTCGGGCGGCATCCACTCAGTCCGAAGCTGCACGACGAGCTCGTGGCCGCCATCGCGGCTCGCTGGCCTGGAAAGCCTCTACGCTTCCGGAGCAGCAGCAACGTCGAAGACCTCTCGGGTTTCAACGGCGCAGGGCTCTACACGTCGGTCGGCGTCGACGCCCGAGACATCCCGGACGACATCGATGACGCGGTCCGTGCGGTCTGGGCCAGCCTGTACAACGACCGGGCTTTCGCCGAGCGCGACTACTACAACGTCGATCAGGGCTCGGTCGCCATGGCCGTGCTCGTACACGAGGGCTTCCACTCCGAGCGAGCCAACGGAGTGGCCATCAGTCGCGACGTGCTCGACCCGACGCGCGGGGATCGCTACTACTACAACGCTCAGGTCGGCGAGGCGCTGGTGACCAACCCGGCTCCCGGCATCCTGAGCGACGAGTTCAGCTATCAGAGCAACGGCTGGCAGAAGGTCGTCTATTACGAGAAAAGCACATTCAGCCCCGACGTCCCGGTGCTCGCCGAGGCCGAGGTGATAGAGCTCGAGTGCAACCTACGCGCCGTCCACGACCACTTCCGTCCGCTGCTCGACCCCGAGCTGAAGAACGCGTGGTTTGCCATGGATGTCGAGTTCAAGTTCATCGGCGACGAGCGCTCGCTGCTGCTGAAGCAGGCGCGGCCGTATTCGTTCGGGACCGGAGCGCCGACGGGGTGGTGCGATTTTCAGTGAGGGGGTGGTCTGCCCGAGCGCCGAGTTGCGCTGTGCAGGGCGGTCTGGTGGCTGGTGCGGGGTGTCGCGGTCGTCCGGAAAATCGAAATGGCGCGCTGTCTCCAGATCGGCGGCGCCGGTCCGCCCGGTTGTTCCGTCCCGCGCCACCACGCGACGAACGTTGGGATGCTGCATGAAGTCGCTCGTTGCTTGCACGACGTCTGCCCGATGGCCGCCCCACGCGGGAACCCCGACTCCGAACAGAAACGTCGGCCGCTGGAGGTACTCGGTGCGCCAATACAACTCCGACTTCTGCCAAGGAATGACCAGATCCCCACCGCCTATCATGATCATGAAAGCGTCACATTCTTCCTCAATGGCGTGTCACGCGTGTCACCACTGTCTGCCTAGTAGACCCCGAAGAGCCAACACCAGGACATCACTGGGTCAATGGGGTCGACTGGACGGTCGGTGTCCTGGGCTTACTCGTGGCTTGGTCTCGTGCAGGGCTGTCTCAAGGCGTCCGACATTTCCGGACCGCGAGCCTCCCTTGCATCGCTGAAGTACTCCGTGCGAGTATCCATGGCCGTGTTCGCCCAGCACCAGTTGGAGCGCCGTGAGTCACTACCGCCCGACGGGGTTAGAGGGGTTCAAGTGATGCTGACACTATCCATGACGGTTGCGGCGGTCACATGATTGTCCAGCAGAGAACAGGTGCGAGGGGCCTCGTGAAGCACGTTCACGCGACCTGGTGCGCCGATGCGTCAGGCGTCATCGCTCTTGAACGCATTGTGCTGGGCTCGCCCGTCGCCGTGGGGATGACCTCACGCATGCCTCGCTGGTGACCACTGCTCTGGCGCGTGCGGGCGCGCTGAAGCCGGCACCATCAATCCCGCAACAACGAGCTGAAAGACATGGAAACTGCTGAAATTGACGCCCTGAGGCGTGACATTCTGGACTACGCCGTCCGACGGAAGGGCAAGATCTACGCGCCGATCGATCATCCAGCGCTTGCCGACATTCCGTCGGAGCATGGCGCTGACCGATTCGAGCTGATCGCCAGCCACTTGCATTCGTTTCCGAGTCTCCGCACCGCGTTGGATATAGGTACCCACTGGGGCTTCTTCGCGCACCGCCTCGAACAGCGGGGGCTCGAGGTCACAGCCGTCGAGAACATGCAGGAATACCTGGAGTTCCTCTACCGCCTCCGCTCACTGTACGGCGACCGATTTACAGTATACGAGAAGAACCTATTTTCGATGCAGGGGGTGCTGAGATATGATTTGGTGCTTGGGCTAAACATATTCCATCACTTCATCAAGACAGAGGAAGTGTATCACCAGTTTCTGGGCTTCTTGGCGCGACTTCGGTGCAAGGTCATGTTCTTTCAAGCGCACAGCCCCGAAGAGGGCCAGATGCAGCAAGCATATCGAAACTTCGCGCCTGAAGCCTTCTGCGAGTTTCTCATTGAGCATTCATGTCTGAATCACGTTCAACGAATTGGGCAGTTCCGGAATCGTCCGATGTTCATGCTCACGAGCCAAGCCCTGCACTGATCCTGGTTCACGGGCTACCCGGGGTCGGGAAGACGACGCTGTGTAGGCGGCTGGGGCAATGCCCCGCCATCTGCTTTGTCGACATTGGCGCGCAGCCGGAGTTTCGTGAAAGGTCCATGAATATGATCGATATCTGCGTGCGGGAGTATCTGGCCCACGGAGGAGGCCAGCACCTCCTGACGGAAGGGGTAATGGCCAAGCGCAGGCATCGAGACGCCTTCGTCAAGGCGGTGGCGGCTCGGTGCAGCTTGGCACGAGCTCTGATGCTGTACGTGCGCGAAGATGATCTAGAATTCATGACGACGCGACGGAGGCGGTCCGCGGAGGAATACCAGGCGTTGACTGACAAGATCGAGGTTGGGTCGGGCAAGTACGACTATGTGGTGTACCAGAGCGACGCCGAAGAACGCCGAGACATCGACGTGCGAACGTCACGTGTCGGCTTCGTCTTGGCTAAACGTCTACAGAGTCGGGGCATCCTGGAGTGGCTTCAGACCGAGCACGCCACTCATGGCTGAGAGCCCAAAGACGGTTGTCAGTCAGAGAGAATCGCAAGGGATACCAGCGTGCGGCTTCGTCGTCGGCGCACCGATAGTGCGGCGTCACCAGACGCACCAGTTCGCTTTCCGCTTGGTAGGCCACCATCTTGAGTGGAGGCCAGGGTCCCGAGCATGCCCCCGCGCGCGAAGAAATGGCCGAACAGGTTTGGGTCCGCACCCCGACGCCACCCGTCCCGTCCTCAATGATCCCGCTGGGTTACGAGGCTCGAGTCAGGATGGCTGGTGTCCGTGAGCCTCACCCGCCACTGGCACGAGGAGCGATTCCTGCTGAATTTCTGCCGATTCCGGCGCTGATCCGTTCCCACGAACTGCAGCGTCTTGCGCCCGTTCGTGACCAGCAGTAGCGTAGCGCGAGGTCACCAAGCAGTGTCGAACGATCGCCGCACAGCTGAGGCGGCAAGGGGCCTCTGGCTGTCGCCACAAGGGACTAGCTGAGCCTTCCTGAGAAGTCATAGCAGCAGCGGCGAATCTTGCGCCACGATCCTACCCCCCAAATGCAGCAGCTCGAAAGGCACATGCCCCAAGCCAGCAATCCCCTCCCCAGTGGCAGCAACTCCGGCACCGGCGGTGAACGCGACACGAGTGGCGCGTCCAGCCGTAGTAGCAGGCAATGCGTCAGCGCTCAGGACGGCAACGACGGCTCGTCGTCCTGCCAGGGCGAGACGTATGCGCGCTTCGTCAGCGAAAACGAATTCACGTTTCGGGGCGGTGGTTCCCAGGAGTACCTGTTCGACGTGGACGCTGGCGACGTGTGCCAGATCGTCCTTCCGCTCAAGCCGGATCATCGTACCATTGCTGCGAAGAGCTACGTCGTGGCAGCCCGGTGCCTCACCGCGGCGCAGGAGCCCGCCGCGACACAACTCGGCGGGTGGCCTGTGTCGGACCACCTGAAGAGCACCTACCGATACATGCCGGAAGTCAACGGGGCTGCGCAGGCGCGAATTCCGCAGTTCGTCATTCCCCAACAAGTGGCACTCCTCGGGCTCCGCGTGTTCGCTTGGCCTCCCGGATGCGGGCTTCCGGCCCCCTGCGCGGCTCCGCCGTACCTGGTCATGGGTCCCTCAGGCGCTCATCCGGAGCAGGCCGAATTCGGCCTTGTTCGCTTTCATTCGCAAGTACGGTAGGCAGACGCGATGACGAGACAGGCTAGAATGACGGTGGTCATTGGATTCCGCGACTGGGGTCTTGACCGCCTCGTGGTGGCGGTTCGGGCACATGTCCAGAGTTCGATGGGGCATTCATGTGATGTTCTCGTGGTGGACTACGGATCCCGAAATGCGGATGAGGTCCGCTCCTGTGTCGAGGCCGAGGGTGCTCGTGTGGTTCGAACCGAGGTCGACGGGCCTTGGAGCCGGTCACGAGCGCTCAACGTTGGCGTGCTTGCTGCCCAGAGCGAGGTACTGGTCACGACCGACGCGGATATCCTCTTCAGCCCCCAGGCGCTGGAGACCATCGCGATGCACGTCGAGTACGCACCGCAATGTCTGCACGTTCTTCAGTGCAAGGACCTCCCCGAAGGGTGGGGCCCGGACAGGGCGGCAGAGTTCGATTGGAGAGCGTTCGAGGCCGAGTCGCTGTACCGTCCACGTTGGGGCATGGGAGGGATGGCGGCGTTTCGGCGCGAGCAGTTCGACCGGATTCGAGGGTATGACGCGAGGATGCACACTTACGGAGCGGAGGACCTCGACTTTGCAGAACGGATGCGTCGGGCCGGAATGCCGGTAAACTGGATTGACGACGCTCGGGCCCGCATCTACCACATCTGGCACCCGAGCACTCGAGAGGCTACCAACCAATCGCAGGAAGGCACGAGCGCGGTGTTCCAGAATCGCGCAATCCTGCTGGAAGACGACACGCTTCTCCGAAACTACGCCCCGGACCACCGCATCGAGATTACTTCGCCGGCGGCATCGATTGTCATCGCAACCCGGGGTCGCATTGCGCTGCTCAAGGATTCGATCGCGAGTTGCGTGACCCAGACGGTGCGCGACATCGAAGTCCTGGTCGTCGACGACGGTTCAACCGAAGACGTGTGTTCGGTGGTCGAGTCATTCGCAGACCCTCGTCTACGCTATATTCGTCAACCGGCACTGGGAGTTGGCCACGCGCGTAATGCGGGAGCTGCGCACGCGCGCTCCGAACACATCGTGATTCATGATGACGACGACATCATGCTGCCACGGCGCGTCGAGCTTCACTTGAGTGCCCTGCGGAGGGCAGCGCAGGGAACCACGGGCGGCTGGGTCGATTTCGACAACGAGACGGGGCACATGGTTCCGAATTCGGGCGCAGAGTTCTCCTACGATGCCCTGTTGTTCCGCCCCAAAACAATCGTGCACGGGGCAAGCATGTTGCCGCGATCACTCCTGCGCGCATTCCCCTATGACGAGGAGTTGCCCGCAGGGGTCGACTACAACTTGTTTCTGAGGCTGGCAAAGGCGGGGCTCCAAATGCGCCACACGCAGCACATGCACATCCTGCGAAGGCTGCACGGAGCGAACCTGACGTCGACGCAGAGCGACGCACAGCGCGACGCTGCGAGACGCACAACTCGGCTCATTCTATCCGAGTTCTCTCTTGCGGAACTGACGCGCCGGCGGGCGGCGAGCCGCGCAACTCCAGCAATCGAATGCATGGACCTGACCGATCTGGAGCTCTACGTTCCCCACCTTCCCGGCCATCTGCTCGAACGCACGATCGTTGTGACTGAGCTATCTGACGAAGGCGCCGAGCGATTGCTGCGTTGCGACGCGCAGCTATCTTCTGGGCTTACGAGGGAATCCGCACGTCTCACGAACGCAGGCCTACAGCGGGAGCTCGTGTTCCGGGCTGCTGATTCCAGGCAGGCAGCTCTCATAGCGCAGCAACTTGGATCCATGGCTAGTGGTGAACGGGCTACTGTCAGTGTGACAAGCCGACGACGCAAACAGGAGACAGCAGCTGGCGAGCACAGCGAGCCGGAGCCACACGAGGCTTTCCAACAACTCGATCCGACACTCGACCGCGAAGTCGCGCTCGCCGCACACGCCGCTGAACCCATCAGCTACGTCGTCGAGGGGCGCGGATTCGAGTCGGCCGCCACGGCCCGCGAGTGCATCCGGTGGCTGCGCGCAGAGACTGCGGCTCCGGGCTACGTGGTATCGTCTGCCGAAACTGGAGACAGCTGGTGTGTTGGGCTTGCGACCGATAGTCCGATTGCAGCCCGGTTCGCGCTCAGCCACCTACGGAGCCGCTGTGAAGAAGCTGTGTGCGGCTCTCGCGTGAGGTGACCGACGATGCAATTCCGAGTTGAATCCGACACAGCGCTCAATGTGACGTCCGTCACTGCTATCCCAGAGGAATACGATGGCATTCCACCGCTGAGTACCGTGTCCTTCGGGGCCGTCGCGCAAGACATACATGACGACCGTACGGCGCTCGCCTGTGTGCTGCTCTTCTGGCGCCACATCTCCGGAACCGTCAGTTTCGGGAAGGGGTGCTCACCGGCGCTCGCGACAGCGATCGAGGATCTCTTCTGGCCGCGCCGTGTCCGCGTCGCTACCGTCAATCAGAAGGCCGGCGCGCTTCCGAAGCGTGCGTCCGCCTGCCTGGTCGACGATGGCAGCTTCCGCTCATTCTGGTTGGAGGACCAGGTACAAACCCAGTGCCACCTGTTCCGCATTCTGCCCGGAGCGTCTGGTGGCTCTGTGCTGACTCGAAACGAGACCTGTCTGCAGTCCTCATTGCCGCTCCTTCTGGCCGATGCCGACAACGTCTCGGCAGCCATCGCTCGAATCGGAGCTGCGACCCTCTTTGCCCAGACGCTCTATGTGTCGACGCTCGTCGTACCGGCAACACGTTGCTCGCCCTTGTTGGAGGAGCCGCAGGCAGGTACCAATGGCGCGCACGGCGCTCAATCGCTGCTGAAGCGGGTGGCTCACGCGCTAGGCACGACCAATCTGCTCGTAGATGCGCCGTTGCAGGACGAGCTAGCAGTGCATGTGGCGGCGAAGGTGGACGGACGGTTCTGTGCGACGACACTCTCGCGACGAATGGGCCATGGGCTGGCGAATGGTCAGCCCGAAGAGATTCGTTGGTTGAACCTGCTCAGAGCCTTCAATGACTACGCAGCGGGGAACTCTGGACTCGATGAGCTGAGGACATTGCGTGCGGACGTGGAGACACTCGACTGGCGCCACTCGGCCTACGCGCGAACTGTCGAGTGGATCGACCAGACGCTGCGAAACGGCTGCTTGGAGGAGCTGCAGGAGCTGCTGTGCTAGGCACCCCGTCGCGATTCGACAACGGCCCGGACCACGCATGTACGCACGCGATCGGGTCGTTTCCCGGGACCGGGCGACTTCAGTCTGAATGGGCCTTGGCTCTGGGCTTCTTGGCGGCAGATGCGCTCCGGCCCGGGTTGGGTACGTCCACTAGCTCGATCGTCGTCGTGATTCGCCATTGGTCGACGGGACCCTGAGTCTGACAGCCCAGGACGAACGTGTCCGCCACTTGTCCCATACGCGGGAAGATCAGTCCCTTCATCACACCCGGGCCGTCGCCTCGGGATACCACCAGCTCAACGGGGCTGTCTGACTCGAAGCGAATGCTCCCCACCCCCTTCGATTCCGCGGTGAGCTCCACGTTGAGTCCCTGCATGCGAGGTTCCACAGTAGGACCGAGGTGCCACAGCGCCAAGTGCGTCCGCGCCGTGGTGTTCTCCACGCAGTCTTCGATCTCCAGCCTTCTGGAGTCCCGGTGCAGGGTGACACGGCGTCGATGGATCGAGCCTGCCGTCTTCAACGAGACCCCTTCGACCATGGCCGAGGCTCCGTCGTCGGAGAAGTCCGAAAGGTACACTCTCCCCGGGACATATGGGGTGTTAGACCGGAGCCGCGGTTGCCCATCGTGCACGATGCAGTTGTGAGCCGCCGACGAATAGCCGTGAATGGATAGCGGGTTCGCGTAGTCATAGCCATATGGGCCGGCCTCGACCAAGATCCACCGATTGAAGTGCAGAAGTACCGACAGATCGTCTTGGTGCTTGTGATAGACGCCATGATCGCTCGCACAGATAACGGCGTACAGCTGATTCCGAGCGGCGCCCGGGTTGGCGCGCAGGATAGCATAGCCACCTTTCAGGAACACCGCACTCGGTTGGACGGACCGCTCGCCAGCACAGAACAGTCTATAGTAGGACTTGGTCACCGGCCCGGCAACGGTATCCCCGATCGGCGGCAACTGGCGATCCGGGGTGACGATGTTGACCGCGAAGGGGCTCATCTTCTCGAGCAATTGGCGCAATTCTGCCTCGAGCTCGGGGTCAAGATGCTGGAACATGAGCAGGTGCGAGCGAATGTTGCCGGCGATCAAGGAATGATATGCTGGCGAGTGCTCCTTGTGAACCCCGTCCTCCGAAACCGACGACTGGAAGTAGTCCCGCAATCGTGACAGAGCCTCTTGGGACACGGCAGCAGTCCTAGCGTCATCAGGATACCCGAGACAGTAGTAGACTAGGGCGAGGTCCTGAAACATCCCGTGGTTGTTGGCGCCGGCGTGAAAGTCGGCGCGCGCCAGCAATCCGAACTCTTCCTTCATCCACACCAGCACCTGCTCAGCCTCGGAGGCCATCCCTTCGCGCGTCAAAATCATCTGCAGCTGCTGCCAGCTGGTGAGGCGCCGGGCCACGCATTCGTCGTGAAAAGCCATGTTGCCTTGGCCGCCATCTGGTGAGTGCTCGGTACGCCAGCGCTCGATCGCGCGGATGGCCAGCCGAAGCGCCTCAGGGTTGGAGGCGGTCTGATGCGCAGCGGCCATGTCCACCACGAATCCATGGGAGTGGAGCAGGCGCTGGACGGAACGCGGAAGGTCGCGAGCGCGTGCCCAATCGTCGAACAGGCCAAAGCCAGAACCATCCGGCAGTTGCCAGCAGCCCGTCCTCAGCATCTGCTCCGCTGCCCCCACTGGGTCTTTCGAGCAGCGCCGCGATAGGAGCCGGTCGAGGATGTCGGAGACTGGATCGTCTGGCACAGGAGCCTCGAAGAGACGGGAACCTGCGTACCTATAGCACTACCGCGGACAACTTGACATGTGGACGGCTGCCGCGCACGCCGCTTGATGCGATGTGGTCAGTGCAACAGGGCGGGTCGACCCAGGCGGATCGTGCAGCGGCCCCTCCTCTTCAGTAGGCTTGTCAGCTAGCACCACACCGCGCTGGGGCGCCGCGTGCGAGATCCGCCGGCGGTTCCTGGTCCAACGCGTAGCCAAGGCCCAGAATGGGCTCCGCGAGGAGGCTGTTCAACCGCCTTCGCATCGCCGCCTCGTCCGCTGTCGGCGGTTGGACCTGCACGGTTCTGCGGGGCGGGCAACACGAAACCGCGTGCTCAACGGACTCGGGAGCGTGGTCGGCTCGGCACGCCGCGAGCAGTCCTTCCAGTTCGTGCTGTGGGTCAGCAACCAGTGTCTCGTATCGGATCGAGTGATCGATCAATCGGCTCAGCCGCTTGTATCGCCGGAACACATGGATGTTCTGGCGCACATTGCGTTGCAGGTATTCCTCGTTGTCCGCGTCAGGCGCGACATAGGCGCGGTACTCCTGCTTTCGGAATGTCACGGACATCACCTGGTCGCGTGGATCGCGGTGGAGGTACACGATCGTGCTATCGGGCGTCCACTCGCGGTACCGTTCCGGATCACCCCGCGCGTTGTTGACCATCGATTCGTTCGTTGGTCGCCGGCGGCGCCACGCCGTGGCATGAAGCAGATGCACGCAGTCCACCACCCGTGCCCGCTCATGCGGGTGGAGGCAATCGATGTCGCGCACGAGCTTCTCTGGAAAGTACACCTCCCTGGTCGTCGCAAAACCCGGCAACTCTGCAAGTAGGGCGGCAAGCCAATGCGTGCCAGACCCGCCGAGTCCAACGATGTAGACTGGCGGCCTGCAGCTACCGATTCGACGTTGGGCGAGGGAGACCACATCCTCGACTGCCTGCCGAGCATCACATCCCCGCCATCTGCTCAAACGTGTCCGCGCTTCAACGAGCTTGTCCGCTTGTCGGGCCGTGTCCCAGAAGCCATGCGGATCCATCGCATAGCGACAGAAGCATTCTTGCCAGCTCATCATTGCGACACCCGAAAGTAGATGTGCACCATTGGCCACGGTTGTCACGCGGCGAGTCACCAGATGACACGATCATCTAGCCTCGACGGCACTTTCGAGCAACCTCGGAGGAAAGGCTCATGGTCGGCGATGGGCTACCGGCTGGCCCTTCAACCACCGGCGCACGCGACGGGAGGCTCACGCTCGCCGGTCGGCTGTCTCCGCCACGCCACTGAAACCTACTCCGAGTCTCAGGTTTCGGACGGCCGGCTTGCGTGACGACAGGTTCGCGTGCCAGACTCTGATCGCGGGCAGCTCATTCGTTCGTGACGAATCTGGATCCTGCCGGATTGCGAAATGGGGAACGGCGCAATGAAGACGTACCGGCGTAGAGCATGCTCTGCAGGACTGATTGCGTCCTGGGGTGCTCGCTGGCGGATCCGGAAGAGCCTCACGGCTCCGAACGGCCTGAGGACGGCGTGGTCTGTTGCGACACCAAGACTCGAGGGAGACGGAGACCGCAGCCAAGCGCGCGTGCCGCTTCGAGCGCAGCGGTCTGGGGCAAGGACGCCTACGCCGGAGCGACCAGCTGCGGCGCGGACACCACCGAAGGAGGAGCGCATGCTTGCCCTCCGACCTCGATCGCGTGTGCGTCTTCGACGACGCACACGGCAGCGAATGCCGGGGACTCCACGAGGACACTGGACGGCGGCGCGTCGTCAGCTAGAGACGGAGACGAGCGTGGCAGCGGCGATGCCGCGAAGCTGGTTCGGAGCGGCGGGAGCAAACCAGTCATCACAGATGGGCAGTGACGCGCCCATGCCGAATGCAGACGGCTGAGGCGTGGGGCGCCCGCACGTTCCATCCTGCAGCAGCAGCGTCTAGCTGATGGCGCCACTGCCCCGTTTGGTCTGGCACTGCCGGGTGAGAGCTTTCCGCAGGTGAAGCTCGACCGCCCGGCGCGGCTGCGTATTGCTGCTCGGTCGGCCGCGACCGGCTCGACAACTCCGCCCATTGGCTCGCAACGTGCGCCAACCCTCGGCGACGGTGGACGAATGATTTGCACTCGTCGGCGCTGGCCGAGTCCGGCCTGTGCCGCAAGCGCTCCACCAGAGCGTCGACCTCTGCTTCCGCGAGCAGGGGGTGACCGTCAGCGACATCGAACAGAGGGCCGAAGCTATGCTGGACAACCCGCTGGGGTTCTCTGACGCGATCGCCGGTTGCAGCGAGTGCCCTGGTTGGGGTGCTCCATTCTTGGTGGGCTGGTCCGTGGGTCGCGGGACGGGAAACCGGCGGGAACCCTGTTGTTTTCGCCTGCATCGAGTGATAGGGTCGTATCGCGATGCAAAGCCGGGTGTTGGCGTCAAGCGTCGCCCATCGTGACTGTTGGCGTCAAAATGGACACGGCTGAGCGAATCGACTCTGACGCAGATCGCGGGCCCGACGATCGCGGCCCGCTCTGGCGAGCGTGGCAAGGCGACCTCGGTACCGAGGTCATGCGCGACACGAAGGCCCGGCTGACTTGGCTCGCTAGCCTGATTCGTGGTCCGCGGGTGCTTGAGCTCGGCCCAAGCCGAGGGCTGTTCTCCGCCTTTCTTGCGCGGTCGGGACACTCGATCATACGCGTCTGTGCGGACGAACGGGGTCGGGAACAAGCGGAGCGCGAGCTGGCTACCGAAACCAAGGAAGTCCGCGGGCACGTGCTGGTGGTCGACAGTGGCTGGCTATCCTCGGAAGCAGCAGCCGAGCGAAGATGCGACAGCGCCATCGCGTGCGGCCTACTCGAGAACCTGGCCGGGTCGTACGCGCTCCTCGACCGACTCTCCCGAATGCTCGTCGAAGGAGGCCGCCTCGCGCTGGCGTTTCCCTTCTCCACTGGCGAATTGGCGCAACCCGAAAGAGCACGGCGGGTGGCCGAGCTGCTTGGCAAGCTCGGACCTGGCCTCGAGCTGACGCGCTGGGAAGTTGTCGGAGGCTGGCTGGGAGCTACGGCTCTGCGGCGCGAATCGGAGGGCGAGACGTGGGTCCCTGAGCCAGGATCGGCCTCCGAAGCGACGAGCGGGCACATGCCGGGCCCCTCGGAAATCGCGCGGGACGTCGAGGCATTGCTGACCTCGGATCCGCGCTGGCTCGAAGAACGGCTCCACATGCCCTGGCCCACCTTGGCTGCCCGGGAACACGCTCTGCGGGCTTGGGCGACGCCGCAGAAGGGAAACGCGACGTCCACGGCCTTGGTCCCCGCCCAAGGAACATCGAGCGGGCTGGAGACCTCGAGCCAGGAGCCGGATCCCGGACGGAGGATTCGCGAGCTGGAGGCGCAGGTCCGCAGGCTCGAGTGGAAGTGCTCGGTTGCCGAACGGCGCGTCGAGCAGAATCATTCCACTATTTCCTTTCGTCTTGGGCAAGCGCTGATACAGGCGTTCAAGTCCTGGCGCGGGCTGCTCGCCCTTCCGCGTGAGCTATCCAGAATCCGGAGGGATGCGCGGCTTCGACGAGCGAACGCCTCGAAGTACAGCGGCGCACGCATCGTCGGTTTCACGCTGCACCCGGTGTTGCTCTCACCCGGAGCTCCTGCCTCGGCCATGCTCGAGCTCAGTGCTTCCCCCATCACCCTCGTGTTCGCCTACCACCCATCGGAAGGCGCCTTCTCGGTGATCGGCCACGTCGATGGAGAAGTCCGCTCCGCCCTGGTGCGCATCGAGTACCTGGATGCCAGGCGACGCGCTATCCCAGGGCAGCATCCCGGGCTCGTCTATTCCCCGCGCGTGGGGGCCTATCGCTACCTGACGACAGGCGATCAGCCGAAGTCCCTGTTCTTCGTGACGCCGCCGGAGTCATGCCGGTACGTCCAGCTAGGCTTCCAGCTCTCTCCTGGAACTCGCTTCGCCCGGATCTCCAATGCAGTGAGTCGGACGGAAACGCGTCGCGTCAGTATCGATCGCACAGTTGTTCGCCGACGTGGCCCCCCGACCCCGCCCGCGGAAGTGTCTCCGCTCAGGCTCGAAGCCGGGCGTGTCGGCTGGCCCACCCCGGGCAGCACCAACCTCATTGGCCAGCGTCGAAGGCCCACGGTGCTCGCGGTGCTCGACGAGTTCACGACCAGCTGTTTTGCCCCGGACTGCGTTCTCGTTCGACCTCGTCCGGACAACTGGCAGGCGCTCGCCGAGCAGTACCGCCCCGAGCTGGTGCTGATCGAGAGCGCCTGGAAAGGCAATGGTGGCAGCTGGCAATACCGCGTCGGGTCCTACACGAACTGCCCGGGAGATGAGCTCGCCGAGCTAGTCAATTTTGCGCGATACCATTGCGTACCGGTCGTGTTCTGGAACAAGGAGGATCCGGTCCA
>JAFGIS010000195.1 GCA_016929495.1 Polyangiaceae bacterium
GAGGAAGCGTTGCAGTCAACCAGTACCGGCAGCTCGCCCGGAGTGGAACGCTTGGGGGAGGCCTTGGTCGCACAGGGCAAGATCGCGCCTACGACGCTGCTGCGCGCCGTGGTGCGTCAGCTTCGTGATCGATTCACGGATCTGGGCCGATGGCCGTCCGGCGAGCTTCACTTCGTTCGGGGTGAGCTGCCGAAGCAGCAGCTTCCGAAGTGTCCGGCTCCTGGCCTCGTCAGTGCGTTGGTGCGTCGGGGCTACGACGGACGCGAGCTGCAAACGCTGCTGCGCCCACTGGAGAACGCCCCGCTTGCGGCCGCACCCGCGCCACCGTTTGCGTTGGCGGAGCTCGAGCTGACGCACCACGAGGCCGTGGTCGTGGCTGCTGCGCCGGGTTCGGGCTCGTACGGCCGGTTCGAGCAGCGCATGACGAGGCAACAAGACCTGCGCGAGCCCGTCGTGCGCCGCGCGGTGTTCCTGGCGCTGTCCGCAGGCGTGCTCGTCAGTCCGAGCTGGGGGCACTGAACGCTCTGCTTGCGGCCGGGGGGAAGTGCCGCGCAGTCCGGTAGTGCCCTGTCTCCAAGACAGGGCACATAGGCAACACGGCATTGCGTGCGCTTCTTCCGGCCCCGCGGCGGCCGGGGGGCCGTGGGGCGTTCTCATGCGCGGAACGGTCTTCCGTCGCGCCGGGAGTCCAGCCGGGTAGGGTCTCGGTGACGCGAAGACGGTCGTGCTCCGGTGGAAGTTTGTTCGGGGCGAGCTACGCTGGCTCGGCCTTTGGCGTGGCGCGACCATCCTGCGTGCCTGCCGGGCGCTTCGGTGATTCCATGAGTGTTACGAGAGAAGATGTGCTCCACGTCGCGGCTCTTGCGAAGCTGAGGCTCGGCGAAGAGGAAATCGAGCGAATGCGGCGCGACCTCGCGAGGATCCTCGGATACGTCGAACTGCTCGGCGAGCTGTCGCTCGACGACGTCGAGCCTACGGCGCACGTGGCCGTAGATACGGCTCCGTTGCGACCGGACAGCGTGGTGCCGGGTCTGACGACAGGAGCCGCCCTGGCGGAGGCGCCTCGCACCCTCGAGGGCGGATTTGCGGTGCCGGCGTTTCTGGACGAGGGATGAGGATGCTGGATGTATCGCTAGTCGACCTGGTGGACGGTATCGCGCGAGGGGACTTCAGCGCAGAGGAGGCGGCTTCGCAGTGCCTGGCACGTATCGAAGCTCAGGCATCGCTTGGCGCTTTCCTGCACGTTGACCGTGAGCACGCGCTCGAACAGGCGCGTCGAATCGACGCGCGCCGCAGCAGCGGGGAGCCGCTCGGGCGACTCGGGGGTGTCCCGATCGCGATCAAGGACGCGCTGTGCACGCTCGATGCGCCCACGACCTGTGCTTCTCGTATCCTTACCCGGAGCGTCCACCCGGGCGGTTCACCCATCGGCGGATGGCGACCCCCGTTCGACGCCACGGCAGTAGCACGCCTTCGGGACGCGGGAGCCGTACTCATCGGCAAGACGAACATGGACGAGTTCGCGATGGGGTCGTCCACGGAGAACAGCGGATTCTACTGCACGAAGAACCCGTGGGATCCCACGCGGATACCCGGCGGCTCGAGCGGTGGAAGCGCGGTCAGCGTGGCGGCAGGAATGGCCTGGGGCGCCCTGGGCAGTGACACGGGCGGCTCCATCCGGCAGCCAGCTGCGTTGTGCGGCGTGGTTGGCGTCAAGCCGAGCTACGGGCGAGTCTCGCGCTTCGGATTGGTCGCGTTTGCCTCGAGTCTCGACCAGGTCGGCCCAATTGCGCGCGACGTGCGTGGCGCCGCCCGTCTGCTCGAGGTCATTGCCGGACAGGACCCGCGCGACTCGACGAGCGCTGCGCGTCCGGCGGGGCAGTACGAGGCCGCGTGTTCGCGCGATATTCGTGGACTTCGCATCGGCCTGCCCGAACAGTACGTCGGGCAGGGACTGGATGGGCGCATCGAGCAGAGCGTCCGGGAGGCTCTGGCGGCCCTCGAGCGGGAAGGCGCTACCGTCGTACCCGTCAGCCTGCCGCACACGCGCTACGGCGTGGCAGCGTACTACATCGTCGCGACGGCCGAGGCGTCCAGCAACCTCGCGCGCTATGATGGCGTTCGGTTCGGGCTGCGTGTGGAGCCGGACCGAGGGGATCTGGAGGCCATGTACGGAGCCACGCGCGATTGCGGCTTCGGCGCGGAGGTGAAACGGCGCATCCTGCTGGGTACCTACGTACTGAGCGCCGGGTACTACGACGCATACTACCGGCGCGCGCAGAAGGTGCGTACCCTCATCAAACGAGATTTCGATCGTGTGTTCGGACAGGTCGACGTGCTTGCGACACCCGTGACGCCTACCGTAGCCTTTCGCCTGGGCGAGCGGGTCGAGGACCCGCTGGCCATGTACCTCGGCGACGTGTTTACTCTACCCTGCAATCTGGCTGGCATTTGCGGCCTTTCGGTGCCGGCTGCGCCGCTGCCGGCGACCGAGCAGCACCCGGAGCTGCCAGTGGGCCTTCAGCTGCTGGCCCCTGCCTTCGGCGAGGAGCGTCTGTTCTCGGTCGCCGCCGCTTGGGAGCGTATCTCGCCCGCTCGGGGGCGCCGTCCGCCGCTGTCGTAGGCGGCGGTAGGCGGCGCGGTGGCCCTCGACCTGGCACTCCAGGCTCGATATGCTCGGGCAGACGCGCCATGAAAGCCCCTGAATTCCGCGAGGGATGCGTCATACCAGGCACGCAGTACGAGATCGTGGCGACATTGGGGTCCGGCACGCTGGGATCTGTGTACGACGTGGTCCACCGCGAGCTCGGCAAGCGTTTCGTGCTCAAAGCCGTCGATGCATTGCGGATGGATCGAGGCGAGCTTGTGCCCAGGCTACGCGAGCAATGGCGCACCCTCGCCGAGCTCGAGCACCCGAGCTTCGTTGCGGTTACTGATGCGGGCAGCACCGAGGCTGGCATCCCGTTTCTCGTGATGGAGTGGCTCGAGGGCGAAACGCTGGCGACGCGGCTCGGGCGTGCTGCCACGCTGAGCACGGCCGAGGCCCTGGAAGTTGCTCTCGGCGTTTTGTCGGGACTGGAGGCGGCGCACGGGATCGGCATCGTGCACGGTGCGATCAAACCGTCGAACGTGTTTCTGGTCGGCGCAACGGTCAAGATCTTGGATTGTGGACTGGGGCCGATCGCGGCGGCCCTGCGCGCGCCAGCGGGCTTGGGCACGTGCCGCTACAGCGCCCCCGAGCTTGCGGCGGGGGGACCGATCGACGCGCGGTCCGATCTGTTCTCGCTGGGGGTGGTGCTCTTCGAGATGCTCACGGGCGCCGATCCGTTCAGGGCCGCGGGCGACCGGAGCGACCAGACCGGGATCGGTGCGTCTCGTCTCGGCCGAGCCGCCGTACGGCTCAGAGCTGTCTTTCCGAGTGCGGACCCCGCGCTCGAGGCAGTGCTCGACCGTCTGCTCGAAAGGGAGGCACGGTGCAGGCCCGAAAACGCCCATGCAGTGAGGACGGTGGTGGCTCGGCTTGTCGAGCGATACCACGCCGGCATCGGCTGCGAACTGACCGCCCAGGTCTCGGAAGTCACCGATCAGGACGCTCTGGGCGGCGATACCATCGTGGACGGACCGCCGAGCGCAGCCGATGCGCGCTGCCGCGCAGGCGAACCGTCTTCCGAGGCGGCCACCGCGATGGCTCCTGCGCGGGCCTCAACCGTGGTCGATTCGACGCCGGCGCCGGCCGGGACGTCGTCGCGCGGTTGGTCCGCGGGCTCCCCTGCCACCGGCCCCGACGCGACCGTGCCCCTGACCGGCCCAGTTACGGAGATCTCGGCGTCGATGGATGAGCCGGGTCCGACGCGCACGGCTGCCGCGGTGCGGTTGCCCGTGGAGAACCCGCCACCGAACGCCGGGTCCGAGTCGTCATTGTCCAGCCGCCCAATCGCACAGACGCCGCGGAGCGCCAAGTGGCTGATGGCCTGCGCTGTGGCGGCGATCGCGCTGGTAGCGCTCGTGACGGTCTGGCGCTCTCGGACGCCCGCTCGAAAAACAGCCTCGGGTCCCTCATCGAAGCAACACGCGGCGGCTGTGCCGTCCGCACCCCCGGCACCATCCGCGATCGCCCCTTCCAGCGCCGCCGTGCAGAGCGCTGCCGCCGCACCTGCGTTGCAGCGAGCACATGCATCCGGCAATAGCGGTGAGCCGGGGCCGACCCCTGCTCAACCGCCGGTGACGGTCACGTCCAAGCGGCGGCGCACCCGACCGCCGCGAATGGATCCGCGCGTGCCAACCGCACGACCGAGCAAGCGGGCTGACGCGTCCGGTGGATCGAGCTCATCAGCGAGCCCAACGGTCCAGCCGCCACCCGTGCTGCCTGGGTCGGGCCTGTGACGGCCGGCTGAACGCGGCTCGGGACTGGAGTCGCTCGCCTCGCGTACCTTCGGGAGAGGGGAGAGGGCGTTGGGCTGGCGTTGCCGTTTGAGCCAGTTCTCGTGACGGAGTCGAGAAGCGCGGGCGAACGAGTACCTTGGGCGTGCCTGTCGCCACGCGGCATCGGCTCGCTCGGCGTCGAGATGACAGGTGGCCCCGTGCCCGTTCGGAGTACCGCGCCCGCAGACCGGCCATTCTGGGCCGGAGTGACTCGGGAGTCTCACAGCGATCGCGGCGGCGAGAAGCCGAGGCACACGTTGCGAGGAGACCACGGGCAGTGGGGCATGCGCCAGACCGTGAGTCGAACGAACGGTCGCCTGCGGTCGTCGGAAGCTGCCTTGCGACATCGAGGAAGCAGGGGGTTCGTGATGGCGTTCGGGCAATGGAGTCCGCACGCAAGGGTGCACAGTCCCTGCGAACCTGTGAGTGAGGAGAAGCCGACCCCGCAGTCTCCTGCTGCACTCGCCGTACCGACCGCACAGACCGTGCGCCTCGGTGAGTCCCTGTGGGCCATCGCGTGGCCACCACCGAGATGTCACCGCCGTCGCGAACTGAACCGCCGGGCGAAATGGCACTACACTCCAGCTTCCGGAGAGCCGCCTCAACAACTCCGCGCATTTGCACTCTGCGGCATCACGCAAAACTGGAAAATAGATCCGTGCCCATCCAGCTGCGCCGGCCTCCTCGACCCACCATGGCACCGCGCTATCGCACCCGCACACGGGCGTGATTTCTGCGCGTGCGACGCGGCCAAAGTCCGCACGGGTGAGCACGCATGCGACAAGGTGCGTGCCCAGGACGCCCAAGCCCGCGATAGGACGCGAGGTCGGCTGCTCGGGAGAACACGTACTGCAATGAGGTCTAGGAGCATCACGAACGGCGTGCTATTCGTCGATTCCTGGTTTTTGGAATTCGCGCCTTGGGCGCTGTTGAACCGCAGGAGAGACGGGGATGCGTTGTAGCAAACGGACGACTATCATTGGCGCAAACGAAACCATTTCATACTCTCACGGGGCACTCGGCTGGCTCTTGCTGCTAGCGGGCGTTGCTGGGGCAGCCTCGGGCTGTGCAGGCACGGATCCGTCCGACGAGCCTGGAACCGGGGCCGTCGCCCAGGCCGTCACCAAGGCCGTTGATCCCAACGCCAATGGAGATGCAGATTTTTGTGACTCGCCAGCGGCACTCTGCGTTGCGGGCGAGGGGGATTGCGACAGGAACGCACAGTGCGCGACCGGACTCGTCTGCGGCACCAACAACGGACCCAAGTTCGGGATGGGGCCAACCTACGACGTCTGTGTCTTGCCGCACTGCACCGACGGCGTGCTGACGGGTGGTACGGACGAGACGCGTGTGGACTGTGGAGCGTCTGGCTCGGACTGCGGAGTGTGCTCGGGATGCCCGGACGTGTCGGAAAACGGGGACGCGAGTTTCTGCAGTACGATATGCCGCTGCACTTCTGGCCAGGGTGACTGCGACGGAAACATCCAATGTGCTAGCGATCTGGTCTGTGGCACCGATAACGGAGCCAAGTTCGGGATGGGGCCCACGTATGACGTCTGCGTCCCGCCGCACTGCACCGATGGCGTGCTCACGGGTGGCACGGACGAGACGGGCGTGGATTGCGGGGCGTCTGGCTCGGACTGCGGAGCGTGCTCGGGGTGTCCGGACGACTCGCTGAACGGGGACGCGAGCTTCTGCACGACGGCTTGCCTCTGCAGTTCTGGCCAGGGTGACTGCGACGGGAACACGCAATGTGAGAGCGGACTGGTTTGCGGCACCGACAACGGGGACAAATTTGGAATGGGGGCCACCACGGACGTGTGCGTCC
>JAFGIS010000196.1 GCA_016929495.1 Polyangiaceae bacterium
CGCGAGGTTGAAGACGTGTCCGGTCACTGCTCGCAGCGGACCGCGGATCATTGTGGATCGGGTCGAACCTATCGGTGACCGTTGCGGCTGCGACGGGCGAGTACTCCGCACCGCTCCGCGACCCTTGGGGCGACGCGAGGTTGAAGACGTGTCCGGTCACTGCTCGCAGCGGACCGCGGATCATTGTGGATCGGGTCGAACCTATCGGTGACCGGGACGCAAAACCTCGAGAACAGGTCGTTCGCCTGGCGCGTGTCCCGCGTGTTTGGCTTGAAGCTCCATCCGAACCAGGATCTGTGCGATCTCCTGGATCTCGAACCCGCGATGTCCGAGTACTTCCTCAGGCGACTTGCCTGGGCCACGGACGCAGGCTGGTTGATCCTGATCATTCGTGAAGCCGTGGGGTCGCGCATGTCCCACGGCGTGTGCGACGTTCCACGTCGGCGTGCGCACATTTCGATACACGCGCGGCGAGCTCGCCGCGCCGATCCGGGTCTGGCGTTGAGCCCATCCGCGCGGCCATGAGGATTCCGCGCGGCCGACATCGACAGAGTCGACGCGACCGGCTACTTTCGTGAAGCATGAGTGAGCTCTGCAAGGCGGACCAGGGTCAGACATCAGGGGGGTTCGGTGCTCAGGAGCCAAGCTCGTTCTGTTCGCGCGAAACGCCCGTGATACCCATACCCACGGAGTCGTTGCTGCAGGCGTCCGGAGTGGAACCTCTCGGAGAGGCCCAGATCATCGATCGATCCGACGATGGGCAGGAGCGTGGACGCTCCGGGTCGGGACCGGGTGCGAGCTTGGCTCCTGCCCCTTCGTCGCGACCCAGCAGGGCCATGGAGCAGGACTTCTGGGACAAGCCGCCAGCGTACAGCCTCGCACCGCACTCGCTTTGGCCGCACTCCGCACGCCCGGGACCTCCTGGGACGCGTTCGCGGTTGGCCTGGCTGCTGTTCATCCTCGTTCTCACGCCCGTCGTGGTGCTGTTCGCCCACGTGCTGTCGACCCAGTACGGGATACGGTGGCTCGACGTGCAGGTCCTGCTGCGCTGGATCGGTCTGTCCACGTGAAGATCGCTCCGTGGCGTGAATGCGCCGCGCCGACTCCTGCTGCTCACTGACGAGTTCGACTGGAAGCGCAACGGGCTCAGCGTTGCCTCCGGTCCGGGTCGCCGAGGTACTCGAAGTGCATCGTGTCCTCCAGCTGATCGTCCCCGAGCCAGTGGAAGCCGTAGCGCTTGAAGGCCTGGATCCAACAGCGGGGGAGCTCGGTCCGCTCGTAGACGGATCGATTCGGATCCTTGCAGGCCGGGTGCGATGGCCACGGATCCACACAATGGCAGCAGGGATTGCGGTCAGGGTCGATGTCAATCGCAATCCCGAACAGGTGGTTGGATACCTCGCCGTGATGGGCGGTGTTCGTCGTACGAAGACCGCCAATCGTTCGGGGCACATAGCGGTTCTTGCGTGCTTTGCACTGCCGCAAGATCCTTCGCTCGACGCAGCGGAGCTTCGGGACCACTTTCTCGTGCAGCACGATCGGCAGCCCCATGAACGTGGTGCTGCGTACGTGGGCCGAAACCGGCTCCTGAGCGTCGCTCGCGGGTGTGATGCCCGCGATGGCTCCGTACGTCTTCGCGCGCCATTTCAGAGCGCGAGCGTGTGCCCGAGCATCGAGCACCCTGTGTCGTACGTAGCTCTTGCGCATCAGGAATCTCTGTGGGAACTCGCGACGACAGGCTGCCGGGGGTTGTGCTCCGGCGGAGGTCACGCCGGGGAAGGTGAGGACGGCCCCGAGGACCAGCGCTAGAATGATGAGGACGATGTAGGATCTCAGCACGCAGTGCTGATCTACCTCGGCTCGATGCGGTTGACAAACAAGACCTACGTACCCTGCGCGGGCGCGTGGCCCCCGCTATTGAGGAGGCGACCGGTCAGGCCGTCCCGGGTCGAGACGTCGCCGCTCCCTGGCGGCGGTTGCGATGAAAGAACGCAATCATCAGAAGCGCTGCGGCAGCCGCCGTTGCGGATCCGAAGTAGAAGGGAACGCTCGAGTCGACCCGGTCGTACAAGACACCCGCGATGATGCTGGCCGGGAGCAGCGTCAGGCCGAGCATCGCGTTGTAGATGCCCAGTCCGGTGCCTCGCTTGTTCTCGTCCAGGAGGTCGGAGACGAAGGCCTTCTGGATGCCGTCGGTGGCCGCCGAGTAGAGGCCGTACATCGCGAACAGCCCGATGACCGCGCGCACGTCGTGGGTGCGTCCGAAGCCGAAGTAGACCGCGGCGTAGAGCAGGTAGCCGAACACCAGGACTCTCTCGCGGCCGATCTTGTCCGAACGCCTGCCAAAGGGGATCGCGAACAAGACGGAAACGACGTTGAATACGAGATACACGAGGGGGATGTACGTGACCTTGACGCCGACCTCGTTTGCCTTGACGATCAGCAGCGCGTCTGTCGAGTTGCCGAGGGTGAACAAGAAGATGATACCGAGCAGAAGGTAGTACTTCCTCGGGAAGTCACGAAAGCGGAACCTCGCGTACAAGCTGTCTTCGGGCTTGGATGCCTCGCTGATCAGCGCCAGGATGGTGACAACTCCCAGGACCGCTGGGATCGCTGCGAGCAAGAAGGCGGTCCGATATCCCTGGGGGACCAGCGACAGCACGGCGAACGCCAGCAATGGCCCGACGATGGCGCCGGAGTTGTCCATGGCCTTGTGAAGGCCGAAGCTACGACCCGTGTCCCCCTTTGCAGCGGACCCTGCTACCAGACTGTCGCGTGGAGCCGTCCTCAGACCCTTGCCGAAACGCTCGACGAAGCGCAGGAGCAGCACGTGCAGCGGCGAGCTCACGGCGGAGTACAGGGGCGTGACGAACGTCGTGACGGCGTAGCCGATCACCATGAATGGTTTGTTCCTGCCGATCTTGTCGCTCCAGAAACCCGAAGCCGTCTTGACCAGTGCGGCTGTGCTTTCCGCGATACCCTCGATCACGGACAGGGTGGTCTTGGACGCCCCGATTGACACCAGGAACAGGGGCATGATCGAGTAGACCATCTTGGTGGACGTGTCGGTCAGGAAGCTGACCAGGCCCACATAGAAGATGTTTCTGTTGAACCCCAGGACGGTGCCCTCGTCAGGCACGGGGCGCCCGGGAGATGGCCCGAGCGCGACGCCCGTCGCAGACTCGACGACGAGCGCGGAGCCGGAGGCATTGTCCCCAGGCGTCGCACGGTTCGGCTCGTTTGACGTCTTCATCTCGGGCCGTCGTCCTCGTAGCTGAGGAAGTGGAAGGGAGCGTGGCGGTAGCCTGTCATGGTCAGCCGCGACGGGCCATATGTACCCCACGTTGGCAGCGCGAAGGTTCCCGCAGGACGCGTGGGCCGAGTCTCGCTCATGGCCGCTCCCAGTCGGCGACGGGTCCTGCCACGACCTCGAAGCACGCGTGTGCGCTGGGCTGCTCGGGGCGCTGGGCTCGCCACCGCGCCGGGTCGCGGGCCTTGAGCTTGCCGAGAAGGTGCTTCCATTCGTGCTCGAGCTGACCAGTGCTCACCAGGAGCGGGGCATGTCGGCACGTTCGGTACCGGATCTTCGCGACGTCGAACCCGTAGCGGCGTCTGCGCGCCTCATCAAGGACACGGGAGAGATAGCAGTCGAGCGCGGCTACCGGGTTCGGCCGAGCGCGGAAGCGAACGAGCTGTGGATGGCCTCGGTAGCCGCGCGTCGCGCCGGACAACACGGCCCGAGCGAGCAGTCCCTCTCGCCAGAGCGCCACGAGACCCCGGGCATCGAGGTGGCGCGGATGCAGGGACCAGAGCCTCATGGTGGCGCCGCTAGTTCGGATCCCGCCCCAAGGGGGGGCGTGGAGCTCCGCTCAGTGGCTCATTGCAGGCGTTGTTTGAGGGCCGCGAGCTCTGCGGCGAGCTCGGCCGGTAGTCTGTCTTCGAAGGTCGGATAGTGATGGGCCTCGATATCCGCGAGCTCCTTGCGCCAGCCGGCGACGTCCACGGCGAGCAGCTCGCGCATGTCGTCGGCCGATACGCCGTCGGGCGGCGTGATCGCGTCGGGCACGGGCACGATGCCTATGGGGGTTTCGATCGATTTCCCGGGCACGCCGTCGCACTGATCGAAGATCCACGCCAGGACGCGGCTGTTTTCGCCGTAGCCGGGCCAGAGGAACTTGCCCTTGGCGCTGCGGCGGAACCAGTTGACGAGGAAGACCATCGGCAGTTTGCTGGCCTCCGTGCGCTGGCCGATGCCGATCCAGTGCCGGAAGTAGTCGCCCATGTGGTAGCCGCAGAAAGGCAGCATCGCGAACGGGTCGCGGCGCACCGTGCCCGTCTTCAGATCCAGCGCTGCCGCGGTGATCTCCGAGCCGACGATGGAGCCCATGAATACGCCGTGGTTCCAGCTGCGTGCCTGGTGCACCAGGGGGACCGTGCTCGGCCTGCGACCCCCGAAGAGGATGGCGTCGATGGGTACGCCCGCCGGGTCCTCCCAGTTCGATGCCATGGACGGGCAGTTGGAGGCGCGCGCCGTGAAACGGGCGTTGGGGTGGGCGGCGGGGCCCCGCGGTTCGCTCTCGCCCTCCTGGACCCATTCGGCGCCCTTCCAGTCGATGAGTGTTCCCGGGGCATCATAGCCGATACCTTCCCACCAGACGTCGCCGTCGCTGGTCAACGCGACGTTGGTGAAGATGGTGTCACGGGTGATGGAGGCCATGGCGTTGGGGTTGGACTCCGGCGACGTGCCCGGAGCCACGCCGAAGAAGCCGGCTTCCGGGTTGATGGCATACAGGCGGCCGTCAGCGCCGAACTTCATCCAGGCGATGTCGTCACCGACGGTCTCGACCTTCCATCCGGCAAGGGTCGGCACCAGCATGGCCAGATTGGTCTTGCCGCACGCGCTGGGGAATGCGGCCGCCACGTACTTGGACTTCCCGGCGGGGTTGGTGATCTTCAGGATCAGCATGTGCTCGGCGAGCCAGCCCTCGTCGCGGGCCTGCACCGACGCGATGCGCAAGGCCAGACACTTCTTGCCGAGCAGGGCGTTGCCGCCGTAGCCGGAGCCGTAGGACCAGATCGTGCGCTCCTCCGGAAAATGGGCGATGTACTTCTGCTCGAGAGGTGCACAGGGCCAGAGCCCGCCGTCGCTCTCGCCGGGCCCGAGCGGCTTGCCGACCGAGTGCAGGCACGGGATGAACTCACCGTCCTCGCCCAGAACCTCGAGCACGCGGCTGCCCACGCGGGTCATGATGTGCATGTTGGCCACGACGTACGGGCTGTCGGTCACCTCCACGCCGATCTTCGCGATCGGCGAGCCCACCGGTCCCATCGAGAACGGGATGACGTACATCGTACGACCCCGCATGCAGCCCCTGTACAGCTGCTTCATGGTGGACTTGAGCTCGACGGGATCGATCCAGTTGTTGGTGGGGCCGGCTGCCTCCCGGCTCCGGGCGGCGATATAGGTGCGATTCTCGACCCGAGCCACGTCGGAGGGATCGGAGCGGAAGAGAAAGCTCCCGGGGCGCTTGGCCAGCGGCGTCGCCGTTCCCGCCTCCTGCGTGATCTGGAGCATGGCGGCGTACTCGCGAGCCGTTCCGTCACACCAGACGACCGCGTCCGGCGTGGTCATGGCGGCGACCTCGTTGATCCAGGTGATCAGCCGCTGGTGGCGCGTTGGCAGCGCAGAACCGGTGTGCGTGTTCATGAGAGGCTCCTTCTCGGGTACGTGGGGCGGCCGGGCTTCGGTGACCTAGTGTCGCACGAGCCAGCGCGAGAGCACGGTCCGCGCCGACCCGCCTGGGCTCGGCGCCTGTGCAGCCATGCGACCTTGACATGCGACATGTTTTTCGCGTATGAGCTAGCGCATGTCGCCGCCGGGACGCAAGCACAAAGAACCGAACCGACCCCGCGGCCACCGTGACAGGGCAGCGCCCAGCGTGATCGAGGCCTGGCCGTCGTGGACTTTTCTCACCAACCATGCGCACGTCTTGCTGTGCCTGTCGCGCGAGCCGGAAGTCCGAATGCGTGACATCGCCGAGCTGGTCGGCATTACGGAACGCGCCGTCCAGCGCATCATCGCGGAGCTCGAAGAGGCCGGGCACATCGAGCGCGTGCGCCAGGGTCGTCGCAACCACTACGAGGTCCGAGGCGACCTTCCGTTGCGGCACCCCATCGAACAGCATGTGCGAGTCTCGGCGCTCATCGATTTCGTGGGCGGTGAGGACGTCCGGGCGCGTCGCCCTTCCCCGGGCAGCGAGGGCGCTGGCTCGGCGCGGCCTCGCCGGCACGCGAAGGACCGCGATGTTGGCCCTTGAGGAGTGCTTCGAAGCGAATCGGAAATGGGCGGCTCGCATGCGCCGGCGGGACCCCGAGTTCTTCGAACGGCTGCGCGAGCAGCAGCGTCCAGCGCTGCTCTGGATCGGCTGCTCGGACAGCCGGCTTGCACCGGACCACATCATCGGCAAGCAGCCGGGTGAGATCTTCGTCCATCGCAACGTCGGCAACGTCGTCGTGCACACCGACCTGAACTGCCTCAGCGTGCTGCAGTACGGGGTCGAGGTGCTCGGGGTGCGGCACGTCATCGTCTGCGGGCACTACGGGTGTGGAGGGGTGCAAGCCTCCTTGCGGGCGGAGCGTCTGGGGGCGATCGACAACTGGCTGCGCCACCTCCGCGATGTCCAGCTGATGCATCGCGCCGAGCTCGAAGGAATCGACCGGCTCGACCAGCGCGCCGATCGCCTCTGCGAGCTCAACGTGGAGGCGCAGGTCGCGAACGTTTGTCGTACGAGCATCGTGCAGGAGGCTTGGCAACGCGGCGCTTCGCTCGCCGTTCACGGATGGATCTACTCATTGAGCGACGGGCTGCTACGAGACCTGGACGTCACGGTCGAGCGTACGGACCAGATCCCCGACAGGTACCGGCTACGGTGACTGGGCGCTTGCGGCGGACCCGCGCAACGAGTGGTCGCCGATGCCGCTTCCTGTCACGAGCGTGCGACTCTGGCGCAGCGTCTTCCCCGGTTGCGCCCTCTGAGGCCGATCCATGCCAACGCGAACAAGCCGAGCGCCCACGCCTCCTCGTGCGGCGCGCCAGCGACGCCGCAGGAACAGCCGTCATCCCTCGAGCGGCTTTCGCTTCGGACGGCGCCGCTGCCTGCCGCGCCGCCGTTGTTGGCCGTGTCGTCGCCAGCGCCGTCGTCAGCAGTGTCGTCGTCAGCAGTGTCGTCGTCAGTAGTGTCGTCGTCAGTAGTGTCGTCGTCAGTAGTGTCGTCGTCAGTAGTGTCGTCGTCAGTAGTGTCGTCGTGAGCAGTGTCGTCGTCGTCAGCGTCGCTGCGGACGGCGCCGGTGCCGGCCGTGCCGGTCTCGGGGCCCGCGCCATCCGTTCCAGCAGCACTGGCAGCCGGATCGCCTGTGCCCGCTGTGCCGGAAGGTCCGCCCGCGTCGTGACTCGGGGCCGTATTGCCGGTGCCGCCGGTGCCGCCGGTGCCGCCGGCAGCGCCGGCGCCGCCGGTATGGGCTCTGCCGCCCGTGCCGCCACCATCACCGCCGCCGCCCGAATGGGCATTGCCACCAGCCGCGCTGGTGCCGCCCGTATCGTCGGCGCCACCGGTTGCGGTGCTGCCGCCTGCGCCGTCTGAACCCGCCGCGCCGCCATTGTTGGTGGCGGATCCGACGGCACTCGCACGGCCCGAACGCATCAGACTGCCTCGGCTCGTGCCCCAGAGGATCCTCGCGCCAGCGGAGCCGGGCAAATCGTACGCTACGGCACCACTTGCCGTCGTTCCGATGACAATCTCCAGGTCCGGATCCGCGTCGATGTTGGCGACCGTGGGCGCGCCGAGCGAGCCGTTCCAATCGTCGCCGAGGGGTGCTGGAAGGTCGACGGATTCGAGCAAGTGGCCGTACGCGTCGAGGATGTAGAGTCTGCCCACGCGGTCGCCGCCGTTCTCGGGCCATGACGTGAAGATCACCTCGGCCGGTCCGTCTCCTTCCAGATCGACCACAGCGGGCTCGCTCGCGAAGTGGATGCCGCCGTCCGTAGGCAGCGTGAAGGGCCAGCTTCCGTGGGCAGTGCGGTCCAGCCAAACGGCGTGCAGTTTCCCATCGTAGGAGGGATAGAGGATTTCCTTCTCGCCGTCGTTGTCCAGATCGGCGACGGCGGCGCTGGTGACGCAGTACTGGATGACGGCGTAGTCTTGCGACAGAGGGCCCGAACCTGCCCCAGGGACCGGAATCGTCTGCCAGTCGTACCCGCTACCGCTCCACCGCGTGCGGTCCATGTTCAGTATGAAGGGCGTGTGGTAGAGATCACCGTCGGGATCACCCACGCTGCAGTCGTAGACGTCGCCCACGACGATGAACTCGTCGCTGCCGTTCCCATCGACGTCGGCGATGACCGGCGCGCTGTTGGCGAAGTTCGGGCGATGTTCAGTCCCGCACTCGGCGTAGCCCCGAAGGTCTGCCGCCTGATCGACGTGCACGCCGACCTGACTCCATACCTTGCCGGCTCCGTACATCGCGTTCACAGCGAGCTGCTCCCCATCGGGATGCACGGCCAAGATGTAGTGGGTGTCGGTCGGCACGTAGATTTCGAGCTCGCTGTCCCCGTCGAGATCGCCCAGCGCTACGTTCTGGTTGTACAGACCCCAGCCGTAGCCAGGGTCGTCCGCGTGTCGGGCGGGGAAACCAGAGCGCACGGAGCCGTCTGGCTCGTATACGCTCACCTGCTCGACCTCTCCTCCAGATGCGCGCCCGACCACGATTTCGATGGACCCGTTGCCATCCAGGTCCCCGAGCGCCAGGGTCCGCACTTCCCCCGCGCCGAAGGGGTGGCGTGTCCACAGTTCGGTCCCGCTGGCGCTGTATACGGTCACCTGATCGCCACCGCGTCCCACAACGACCTCGAGGCTGCCGTCCCCGGTGAGATCGGCCACCGCGGGGCTGGGCCAGATCCGTTGCCCGTTCGGACCCCGCCAGATCTCTTTGCCCGTTGCACCCTCGAGCGCCACCAAGTCGTAGCCGCCCCAGACGACCTCCATGTTGCCGTCGCCGTCCAGATCGACGACGGCGGGCGATGCGTACCATCCGGTATCGCAGTAGCCGTTCTTGCAGCCCCCTGCCTGCCACTTCTCGACGGGTTGGCCGAGAGCCAACGCGGGGACCGACAGCACGAGCGAGAACGCGAGGTAGTGACGCATACGGTTCCCTCCGGGGCAAAGGGGGCGTCCATCATGGTCGCCCGGGCGGGCGGCGGAGGGCAAGAGGAGGCGGAGATGTCCCTGCCTCCGGCGAACTTCGTGCCCATCGAGGTGTCAGACTATGTGCCTTGGTGGGTGACGGCCGCGCCAGGACCGGGGTGTGCTCGTACGAGCGGCGCCACATCCTCGGGCCGGCTGCGGGCCATCATGTGATCGCCGCCAGCGACGCACGCGAGAGCGGCGCCGGGAATGTGCGCTGCGAGAAACCGGGCCACGCGCTCGGTACAGATCGGGTCCTGGTCGCCGTAGAGCACCAGGGTTGGGGTGACCAACGTGGGCAGCCGCGCGGTGATGTCCGTCCGATCCACGACGAACCAGTCGGGAACGTCCGGTAGCTCGGCGAGATACTCCGGACGCCAATCCGCCGCTCCCAGCCGAGCCACATCCAAGCCGCCGGAAGCGGCACACAGGACGAGTCTTCTGATGCGCTCGGGATGCGCGAGCGCGAGCAAGATGGCCCTCGGGAGAGGTCGGACGCATCCTGAACGTCGTGGCCTGACGCCCAGCAGACGATCCTAGGGGGCAATCTCGCGGACGCTACCCCACTTGTACCACAGGCCGTCGGTGCCGACGTTGTCGCTCCGGAAATACACGGTGATGTTGGGCAGTCCGGTCTCTGATCCTTCTCGGGTCAAGGCATTCGTGAGCGGCATCGCCGGGTCGATTCCATCGGCACAGGGTGTCCCTCCCACGCCGAAGTCGTCTCCGGTGTCGATGTGCTCGTTGAGCTTCACCCAGTTGCCGCCGTTGGCGCCCTCGGTCTCGTCGAGCCAGAGCTCCTGCTTGACGCTTCCGTCGGGCAGGTCGTAGACGACGTGCTTGTAGCCGATCCACTGGTCATGGGGCATGCCGTTGTCCCATTGGGTCCGATTCATGATGGCCGTGGAATTCGGGTGGCTCGTTTCCTTCTCGAAGTCGATGTGCCCGTCATAGCGCAGGCGAGCGGCGATCCCGCGCGTATCGCAAAGGTTCTCCGTTTCACGGCCGACGGTCCCATGGTTGCTCCGCGCAATGCCCACCATGCCGCCCCAGGCGGTTCCCTCGTCCTGCACGCGTCGAAAGTACATGGTGATCTCGACGTCTCGCCACTGGTCGACCAAGTCGGGATCATGAACGTACATGCGCGGCACGGCCCCGGTGATCTTCAAAGTGCCGTCGCCGTCCACCTTGTAGCTGGCGTCGCCGTGGTCAGCGTCGAACCAGTCGTCGTTCGGATCTTGACCCGTGAAGTCTCGGGCCGGGGTGTCCCATTTCGAGAACCATTGTTTTGCACCGGCAAGCGTCGGATGCAGCATGCGGATCCCGAAACGGTCCTGGTCGCTGCCCTGGCCCGCGCTGCCCCCGGTCGAAGCGCCGCCTGCTGCACCCGCCGCAGTCGAAGCGCCACTCGTGCCCCCGGTCGTCGCAGAGCTGCCGCCGGTTGCGGCGCCCCCGGTCGAAGCGCTGCCTGCTGCACCCGCCGCAGTCGAAGCGCCACTCGTGCCCCCGCTCGCCGGGCTGCCGCCGGCTGCGGCGCCCCCGGTCGAAGCGCCGCCTGTTGCACCCGCCGCAGTCGAAGCGCCACTCGTGCCCCCGCCCGTCGCAGAGCTGCCGCCGGTTTCGGCGCCCCCGGTCGAAGCGCCGCCCTCGTGCCCCGTGGCGGAACTGCCGCCCGCGGCCCCGCTGGCGGCCCCGCTGGCGGTCGCACTGCCGCCGGCCGCGGCGACCCCGGTCGAAGCGCCGCCCGTGCCCCCGTTGGCCGTCGCACTGCCGCCGGCCGCTGCGCCGGCCGTTGAATCGCCGGTGCCCTCGGTCCCTCGAGAGCCGGCGGCCGACGACCCACCGGTCGGCTCTGTGCCCCCCGTGCCCGAACCATTCGCGTTGCCGTGGCTCCCACAGGCCAGGAGCGACAGGGCCAGCACTGAACTCAGTGCACGTCTTGACTGCATCAGGGGCTCCTTGGGGCGTGAAAGATCGGCAGTGTTCACGGTGACCTAGCGCCGCGTTCCGATTGATGCGAAGGGGTTTTCGCCGCAGCTGACCGGGAGAGGGCGGAGAAAACCCGCCGCTTCCGACCGATCTGACCCGCGGCGACCCTGGCTTCTGGGCATCGTTTCAATTGAAACGATGCCCTACCATGGAGGTGAATGCACGGACTATGCCTGCGGCCGCCCGACCGTCCCGCGTGCTACCAAGAGTCCGCCAAGGAATCCCTGTTACAGCAGCGATTGAGAAGTACATTGTCGATGCGCCCTGTCGGCGCGCGCTGCGCGGCCCGACGACGAGGGAGCGACCAACAGCGCCGCATCGGCAGATCCGCGGGCGGGAACGTCTCGTCGGCGGTCATGGTATGTTGTTGGACGCGTGGCAGGTCCGTCGCCAGAGGGGCGCTAGGATGGCGATTGGGGGGACAAATTGGTCCCTCCGTCGTAGGCACACGCACCAGGTAGGATAGCGGTTGTTGAGCTCTTCCGCGCACGGAGGTTGAATTACCTATGAGTTACAAATCCAGCAAGCTGCCAAGAAGCTACTGCCTCACGACGATCCTGAGCATGGGCCTCTGGGCCTGTTTCGCGTCGACCGAAACGACTGACGGCAGCGGTGGCACGACAGGTTCGGGCGGAGAGTCTGGCGGTACGGCCCTGGGCGGCAGCGGTGGCTCGACTGAGGGCAGTCTTGGCGGGACCACCGCGGTGACCAGCAATACCGGTGGGACTGTGGCGACGGGCGGTACGACTGCCAGTGGCGGAACGGTAGAGACCGGGGGAACGACGAGCACTGGCGGCTCACAGGACACGGGCGGCACCACCGAGACAGCCACCGGTGGCAGGAGCATGGGTGGCCGGACTGGCGGCGGCTCGTCCGCGGGCGGCACGACTGGCCAGGGCGGCGGCGCAGAAACCGGGGGCTTGTCGGAGACGGGTGGCAGCACCGACAACACGGGAGGCCGTTCCATGGGAGGCCGTAGCGGCGGTGAGACGGGCGGCGCTCCGACGGGCGGCGTGACTGGCACGGGCGGCGTGACCGACACCGGCGGGACCACCGCCACGGGCGGCACGACCGGCGGAACCGGCGAGTGCGTCAAGGGCCAGACCAAAGGCAAGGAAGTCGCGGTCATCGGCGAGTCGTTCATCGACATGAGTTCGATCACGTCGGAGCTCGAGAAGAACGCTACCGCCGCCGGTTCGCTCGCGGCGGGCGAACACTATGACGACAACGCTGTGAGCGGCACCACCCTGGCAAATGATCAGATCCCGAGTCAATACCGCCAGGCTGTGAAGGACCAGGGTTCCATCAAGTACGTGTTCATGGATGGTGGCGGAAACGACTGCCTGATCAACAACAATGGCGACGCAGCTCTCGGCGCGGCAGAGTCGTTGTTCAAGACCATGGCAGACAACAACACCGAGAAGGTGGTGTACTTCTTCTACCCGGATCCCGTCGGCGCCAACTTTGCCAATCTCAAGACGTGTCTCGACTCGCTCCGACCGAAGATGAAAGCCATCTGCGATGGCCTCACGGCGCCGAAATGCTACTGGCTGGACCTCCGTGACAGCTGGAACGGGCACAGCGAGTATACGTCGGACGGGATCCACCCCACCGCCGCAGGTAGCAAGGCCACGGCAGACGCGATCTGGAAGGTGGCGGTGGACAACTGCGTCGCGCAATGAGCCATGAACAAGGAGCTGCGCACGCGTCGGGGGGGCATGTGCGCGAGCACGGCTGACTGAGATCCCTCCCGTCGCCCTTGCAGCGGGGCCGGGCTGGTGCCTCGCTTGCTGCTTCGACGACGTCCCGTGCGTTCTGAGGGGTCGGCGTAAGGCCGTGGCCGCCAACGGTCGCGGCCTTGCGAACCGTGTCACTTCGTGGCCCTTGGCCGGCGGATGGTCTGGGAAGCCACTTCTGGGCTTCCCAGGTTTCGGGTTTTGTGAGAGGGTGCCCGCGACGCATTTCCCAGCGATACGTTGGGCAAAGCGTCGGACATCCCGCATACCGACTACCGGCACAGCGACTCGTGGTTGGCTAGAACCGCGGCTTGGGAGCCGAGCGGCATGCTTCTGAGGAGACGCCATGAAGTGCAGCGCAGTTTTTCCGATCCTCGCAGGGCTCGCACTCCCGCTGACTGCATCCGCAGAGGAGGGGACGCTGAGTATCTACGGCACCCTGCACCCCTTCATAGACAACTACCGCACGACGGGAGCCACGCGCTACCAGAGCCTCTCGCCCGACACCGGCGGGGCGAGTCTGGTTGCGGAGACGGACTACAACGGAGAGAACCTGCCCGCGCGGTTTCGCATGACCTCGGGCACCTCCAACCTCGGCTTCAAGGGCGAGTTGCCGCTCAGCGACCAGTTCCGGGCCTTCTTCCAGGTCGAGAACATGGTCAACATCGATGGCGATTCCCCCGTGCTCACGAGTCCCTGGGCCAACCGCAACAGCGCTGTTGGCCTGAAGAGCGACTACGGCACTCTCTTTTTCGGCAATTGGGACACACCGTACAAGCACCCAACGCTGTTCGTCGGTCCGCTCCGCGGCCTGAACCCGTTCGACAACACGCTGACGGGCAACCCGGGCTTCAACGTGCCGGGCACGACGACCCAGAATGGCCGATACACCGGCAGACCGGATGCGGCGTTCAACCGCCGGCAAGGCAACAGCGTTCAATACTGGACCCCCACGTGGCATGGGTTGTCCGCCCGGGGTGCCATCTCGATGAACGAGAGCCGCACGAGGAAGACCGACATGGAGCCGTCGGTGAGTCCTGTGCTCTGGTCGGCGTTGGCCACCTACGAGCTCGGATCCCTTAGCGTTCACTATGCCTACGAACAACACCTGGACTACTTCGGCCTCGCTTGGCTCGGTGGAGCGACTTCGCCCGCCGCTTCGTTCACCAACCGGCACTCGAACGACGATGGCCACGAAATCATCGCCTGGTACGAATTGCCCACCGGCACCCGGCTGGCGGCTATCGTGGAGCGCTTGACGTATCGGACGGACGAGGAGACGGACGGGCTGGTGGAACGCTACCAGCGCGACGCGGTCTACGGGGCCTTGCAGCAGCATGTGGGCGCGCACTGCCTGTGGGGATCCTTCGGTTTCGCCGGGGCCGGAAGCTGCAAACGGCGGGGTGGCGCGCCGTGCACGACCAATGGTCTGGAGGGCCGTGTGTGGTCGGTCGGGTACACGTACAGCCCGGCCAAGACCGTCGACATCTTCGTTGCGTGGTACCAGATGGAAAACAACCGTTCGGCGACCTACGGGTTCTACCCGCCCGTGGTTCCGCTTTCACCCGGCGTGAAGACGATCGCCTATGGCCTGGGCATCCTGTACACGTTCGACTTCACGGTGGTGGGCGGGTCCAAGCCGCCAGCAGAGGCGCCCGCAGCGACAGCGGCGCCCGAGCCGCCAGCAGCAGAGGCGCCCGCGGCGACAGCGGCGCCCGAGCCGCCAGCAGCAGAGGCGCCCGCAGCGACAGCGGCGCCCGAGCCGCCAGCAGAGGCGCCCGCAGCGTCTGAGGAGCCCGCAGCGTCTGAGGCGCCTGCGGAACAGCCATAGGCGCGGGCCTGCGAACCCTCTCCGGAGATCGCTCATGGAAACGACGAAGGAAGCACTTGGCCGCATTGTCGGCTCTGAGAACGTCGTGGACGCCCCCGGGGTTCTGGCGGCCTATGCCAAGGACGAGAGCCTCGTTCCGCCGCTCAGGCCTTGGTTCGTGGCTCGTCCAGGCAATGCCACTGAAGTACAGAAACTGGTGGTCTGGGCCAACGAGACGGGAACGCCGCTCGTGGCTGTGAGCTCCGGACCCCCGCACTTCCACGGTGACACCGTACCGAGCGCGCCGGAAGCTGTCATCGTCGACCTGGGCCGCATGAAGGCGATCCAACGGATTGACCGCCGCAACCGCATCGCGGTCATCGAACCGGGCGTCACCTACTCCGAGCTCGATGCTGCTCTCACCGAGCTCGGTCTGTGCATCCCGCGGCCGCTGTCGCCGCGGTCGAACAAGTCGGTCGTGGCGAGCCTGCTCGAGCGGCAGCCGACGCTGATACCGCGCCTGCAGTACTCGCTACCCGAGCCGCTTCGCACCTGTGGCGTGGTCTGGGGAACGGGTGAGATCGCTTTCACGGGAGAAGCCGGCGGCGGCCCGGCGTCGCTCGACGAGCAGTGGCAGCGCGGCCTGGCGCAGGTCGACCCGAAGGGGCCGCTAGCGACCGATCTGATGCGGCTCCTGACCGGAGCGCAGGGATCGATGGGCATCGTGGTCTGGGCGTCGGTCCGGCTCCAGCTCCTGCCTGCGGTCCACCGCTTCCGCTTCGTGCCGGCGCAGCAAATCGGCGATCTGCTCGAGTTCTGTCGCAAGCTCTTGCGAACGCGGCTCGGGGACGAAGTCGTGCTTCTCAACGCCGGCCAGTTTGCCCGGCTGCTTGCCAAGGATGCGGGTGAGGCCGCGCGCTTGGCGCTGGGACTGCCGCCTTGGTGTGTCGTCATCGGCCTCGGCGGGGCGGCTTTCTTCCCCGAGCAGCGCGTTGCCGTGGCCGAAAAGGACCTCGAGGCGTTGGCGCAGGCGTGCGGGTTGCGCTCGTTGCCGGGCCTGCCGGGTGTGGGCAGCGCGGAGCTCGGGCGGACGTTTCGGGGCTGCTCGGAGGGCACGCACTGGAAGCTGCGCGAGAAGGGCGCAGCCACCGAGATCTTCTTTCTGACGACTCTCGACAAGGTGCCCGGGTTCATCGATACCGTGAACACGGTAGCGCGGAGCCACCCGTATCCGGCCCATACCGTCGGCGTCTATGTGCAACCGCAGCACGCGGGCACGGCCCAGCATGTCGAGTTCACCTTGCCGTTCGACCCCGGCAACCGAGCCGATGTCGAAACGGTGCGTGTGATCCAGGCCCAGGCGAGCCGCGCGCTCGCCCGACAAGGCGCGTACTTCTCGCGTCCCTACGGGGCGTGGGCCGACCTGGTCTACAGCCGCGACGCTGCTGCGCGGACGGCGCTCCGCACGGTCAAGCGCATCGTTGATCCGCAGAACATCCTCAACCCCGGAAAGCTCTGCTTCTAGGAGGAACCGAGATGGCCCTGGAGGACTTCCGCGCTGATGCCCTGCGGTGCACGCGCTGCACGTACTGCCGCTGGATTCCGTTCGATCACGTCAAGAGCGCCCGCTTCGCCAAAGGCTGTCCGAGCATCGAGTACGGCAAGTTCCACTCGTACTCTGCGGGTGGCCGATACGTGACGGCGCTGTCGCTGATGGATGGCCGCTCCCGGGTCACCGACAAGCTCAGGGATTCGGTGTTCCAGTGCAACATGTGCGGCCTGTGCGACGTCAGCTGCAAGATCTGTCGCTATGACATGGAGCCGCTGGCGGCGATGAGGGAGCTGCGCTTTGCTCTCGTGAAACAGGGCCACGAGCTGCCGCAGGCCAAGCCGACCCTCGAGAGTCTCCGCAAGCAGTTCAACATGCTCCAGCAGCCGGCCTCCGAGCGAGGTCAGTGGGCTCGGGATCTGCAGGTGAAGGATCTCGCTGTCGAGCCCGCGAGGTACGCTTTCCATGCCGGCTGTCGCTACTCGTTCGACAGGGACCTGGGCCACGTGGCGCGGACATCCATCCGGATCTTGCAGGACGCGGGCCTCGATGTCGGCATTCTGGGCGCACGCGAGAGCTGTTGTGGCGGTCGCGCGTTCAACATGGGGTATCGCGATGAGTTGGTGGCCCGGGCCAACCAGAATCTTCGCGCATGGAGGACGGCCGGCGTCGAGACCGTCGTGACGCCCTGCTCCGACTGCTACCACGCGTTCAAGCGCATCTATCCGCCGGAGTCCGGCGTCGAGGTGAAGGTCGTGCACATGGTCGAGCTCATCGCCGAGCTGCTGAGCAAGGGTCGCCTGCGCTTCGGCAAGTCGGTTCCGATGCGAGTGACGTACCACGACCCGTGCAAGCTTGGGCGGCAAGGGGAGCCCTACGTGCCCTGGAACGGCAAGGAGAAGAAGATCTTCGGACAGGCGGTGGCCTACGACCCGCCCCGGCCGCGCTACAGCGGTGCGTTTGGTGTCTACGGGCCGCCGCGAGACGTCCTACGGGCGATCCCCGGCGTCGAACTGCTCGAAATGGAGCGCATCAGGGAATACGCGTGGTGCTGCGGCGCCGGGGGCGGCGTCTATGAGTCGTACCCCGAGTTCGCGCGAATGACCGCCCACGAAAGGCTGGCGGAAGCCGAGGCCACCGGGGCCGATGCCCTGGTGAGCGCCTGTCCATGGTGCGAGCGCAACTTCGTCGATGCGACATGGAGCAGCGGCTCGAGACTGCAGGTTCTCGATATCGTTACGCTAGCCGGCCGAGCTCTGGGGCTCGAAGAGGAGCACTGAAATGGAAATCCCTCGCGAAGCCTACCGAGCCATCGAAGACATCGTCGGCAAGGACAACGTCACCGACGATCCCGCCTTCCTGGACGCCTACGCGTTTCAGTGGCTGGCCGAGCTGGTGCGCCCCAACCGCAGCCACTACATGCCGCGGCCCTGGGCGGTGGTGATGCCCGCAAGCACCTGTGAGGTGCAGGCCGTCACGAAGGTCTGCAACAAGTACAAGATCAAGATCAAGCCGATCTCGACCGGATGGTATCACTGGGCCGCCCCGCTCAAGGACAACGAGCCCACCCTGCAATTCGACATGCGCCGCATGAACCGCATCCTCGAGATCGACGAGAAGAACATGTACGCCGTGGTCGAGTCCGGCGTTATCGTCGCGCAGCTACAGGCCGAGGTGATGCGACGGGGCTTGAACGTCAACATCATCGGCGCGGGTTGCTCCACGTCCATCGTCGCGAGCGCCTCCGCCTACTTCGGCAGCGGACCGTCGAGCTACTACCTCGGGCACAACTCGGACAACCTCCTCGGTCAGGAGTGGGTGACCCCGGGCGGCGAGATCATTCGCACCGGCTCGCTCAGCTCGGACTGTGGTTGGTTCTGCGGCGAAGGTCCGGGGCCGAGCCTACGCGCGATCACGCGTGGCTTTCTCGGCACACGTGGTGGCCTCGGGGTGTTCACCCAGTGCGCCATCAAGCTCGGACCATGGGAGGGCCCCGCGGTGCTTGAGCCCCAAGGGCCGCCGCCGGCGTATCGCCTGCCGATCCCCGACAACTTCCGTGTGTACACCATCGGCGTGTCCACTTGGGATGCGTTTGCCGAAACCTACTACGAGATCTACGACAACGGTATCGGCTATATCTTCCACCGGCAATTCAACCTTGCCGGTGCCGATCTGGCCGCCGCGTTGTGGCTCACCTATCTGGATCCGAAGGGGACGATGAACGACGTCGAGAAGGCCGCCGAGGATCCGGTGGTGAGGGCGACCACCGAACGGGCGCGGATCTCGTTCCAGCTCATCCTGCAGGGCCGCTCGCAGGCTGACATCGAGCTGCAGGACAAGATCCTGGATGCCATTCTCGAGAAGACTGGCGCCTTCAAGGTGGAGCGCTTCTGTGAGCGGGACTTCGCCGAGTTCACCAACATGTACCTCCAGCGCATGGGCCACAAGCACTGCAACTTCATCTGGGCCGGCGGATACATGGGCAGCTGGATGCAGCCGGGCACGCCGGACTACGTGAAGAAGTACGTCCCCTTGGCCATCGAGGGCTTCTACCGCGACCAGAAGAGCCACAAGCTCGTCGAGTGCGGCGGTGATGCTTTGATGGGCTGTGGCAGCACCGTTGCTGGAGGAGGCTACTTCGGACTCGAGCAGTTCGTCTCCTACGACCCAGCCGACGATGCCTCGATCGACGCCTGCGTCCAGCACATGCAAGACGCCATCGAGGACTGCAAGCGGCACAACATCCCGTTCGGGAAGGAATTCCTCTATCTGCAGATCGGTTGGCCCGACGAAAAGGTCTGGGAAGGGCTGGCACGGATGCCGCAGCAGTTCGTGCTCAAGTTCCAGAGCAGGATCAAAGAGGCGTTCGATCCGAACTCCCTCGGCGATCGTAACTACCAATATCTTCCCGACGGCTGGCTGCCGCCTAGCCGCTGAAGCGGAGCTGGCCTCGTTCCGAGCAGGAGAACCAACATGTCCAGCGCTAGTGCCCGATACTTCATGACCGACGACAGCATCGCTCCCGACCCGTTGAGCAGTGAGCGCCCAGTGCAGCTCAAGTACGGGGTGGGGGGTCAGTGGAAGGACTCGAAGACCCAGAAACAAATGCCGTGCTACGACCCCTCGACCGGTGCCGTCATCGCGCTGGCCCCGTGCTGCACGGCCGAGGAGGTCGAGCAAGCTATTGTGGCGGCAGAGCGGGCATTCCCCGCGTGGCGCGATACGCCGGTGAGCAAGCGTGTCCAGGTTCTCTTCAAGATGAAATCGCTCATGGATGCCCACCTCGACGAGCTCACGCTCTTGCTGGCGCGCGAAAATGGCAAGAAGTGGGACGAAGCCAGAGGCGATGTCCTCAAGGTCACCGAGGTCGTCGAGTTCGCCTGCGGCGCGCCGCACCTGATGAAGGGCGAGTCGCTGATGGACGTAACCCCAGGCTACGATACCGTCCGCTTCAACGAGCCGCTGGGCGTATTCGCCGGCATTGCACCCTGGAACTTCCCGGCGATGATTCCTCAGGGGTGGATGGCACCGATCTGCATCGCGACCGGCAATACCATGGTGCTCAAGGCGGCAAGCTTTGCGCCGCAGTCGGCGATGCGCATCACCGAGCTGTGGTACGAAGCGGGGCTGCCGCCAGGAGTGCTGAACATCGTCACCACGAGTCGCACCGAGGCGGAGATTTTCCTCAAGCATCCGGCTATCAAGGGGGTGAGCTTCGTTGGCTCGACGAGCGTGGGGCTGCATGTCTACGCAACCGCGTCGGCCCATGGCAAGCGCGTGCAGGCGCTCACCGAGGCCAAGAACCACGCGCTCGTCATGCGTGACGCCGCCCTTGAGCGGACAGCCCAGAGCATCATCAATTCGTTCTGCGGCTGCGCCGGCGAGCGCTGCATGGCCCTGCCGGTGGTCGTGGTCGAGAACGCGATCGCCGATCAGCTTGTGGCTCGAGTGAAGGCGATGGCCGCGGCGCTCAAGCTCGGGCCGGCCTACGAGAAGTCGACCGAGCTCGGTCCCCTCATCAATGCAGGGCACCGCCGCTTCGTGCTCGACTGGATCGACAAGGGGATCCAGGAGGGCGCAGCGCTCGTGCTCGACGGGCGCAGCCCGCAGATCCCGAAATCATGCCAGCGGGGCTTCTTCCTCGGACCGACGATCTTCGATCATGTCACCGAGGACATGGAGGTCGGGCGCGAAGAGATCTTCGGTCCCGTCCTGTGTTTCAAGCGGGTCGACAACTTCGACCAGGGCATCGCGATCGTGAACCGCAGCCGATTCGCCAACGGCTCGGTGATCTTCACCGAAAGCGGCCACCACGCCCGGCGCTTCGCCAGGGAAAGCGATGCCGGCATGGTCGGCATCAATGTCGGGATCCCGGTCCCGCTCGGGATCTTCGGTTTCACAGGGCACAAGCAGTCGTTCTTCGGTGATCTCCACTGCATGGGCCGCGATGGCTTCATCTTCTTCACCGAAAGCAAGAACGTCACGTCGACCTGGTTCACGGGCAAGGCCGTCCCGGCCAAGATCAGCACCTGGGATGGCACCATGAATCGCGACTAGGAGCGGGGCTGGCCGAGAACTCCGCTCGACGTCAACCATCAAGAGGCGCAAACGCGAAGGAGGGTCAGGTGGACAACACAGCGAACGCAGCCAGCATGAAGGAGCTCCATACCGTCCGGGTGCTCATTCTATGTGCTCTGGTGATCCTGCTGGAAGGTTTCGATCTGCAGGCCGCGGGCGTGTCGGTGCCCAGACTGGCGCCATACTTCCATCTGCTGCCTGGCCAGCTCGGGCTGTTCCTCGGGGCGAGCGCCGTCGGCGTGTTGCTGTCGGCGGCTGTGGGCGGTATTTTGGCAGACTGCTTCGGGCGCAAGCCAGTCCTCGTCACCGGAGTCGCCTTGTTTGGCGTGGCGTCTCTCGCGACGATGTTTGCCACCGGTCTAGGGACTCTGATGGCGGCGCGGTTTTTCACGGGGATAGGGCTCGGGGCGGCGATGCCGGTCGTGATCGCTCTGGCCAGCGATCACAGCCCCGCGCACATGAAGAAGCGTGCGGTGGGTTTCATCTACTGCGCCATCCCCATCGGCGGAGCGCTATCGGGGGTCGTGATGTCCCTCGGAGCCTTCGGCAACAGCTGGAAGCCGGTCTACGCAGTCGGTGGACTGGCGCCGATTGTCGTAGCCCCCCTGCTGGCACTTCTCGTACCGAAGGCGCTCCCTGGGGCGACCGCCAACGGCAAGGCCGGCAGTGGGCCGAAGGTGAAGGTGGTGTCCGGCCTCTTCGGCAGCGGCCAAGCCGCGACCACCACCTACTTGTGGGTCGCTACCTTCAGCACCTTGCTGGTGATGTATCTCCTGTTGGGCTGGATGCCGTCGTTGTTGGGAGCCATGGGTCTGACGAAGCAGCAGGCCCAGTACACGCAGATGCTCTTCAACCTCGGCGGCTCACTGGGAGCGGCCGTGGGCGGTTACTTGCTCGACCGGAAGTTCCTGTATTCGACCCCGGCCGCCGCCTACCTTGCACTGGCCTTTTTCCTGGCGCTCTTGGGGTTCGGCTCACTGACCGTGAGCTCCGCTCTGGTGGTAGCGTTCGGTGTCGGCGCGGCGGTGCTGATTGGTCAGGGGGTGCTGTATGCCTTCGCACCGCTGTGCTACGGCGCATCGGTTCGCAATACGGGTGTGGGTGCGGCGGTGGCTGCCGGCCGACTGGGGACCATCGCGGGGCCGCTGCTGGCTGGATCGCTTCTCGGCAGTGGCCAATCGGCGGCCCAGGTCCTGATCGTCCTGGTGCCCATCACGCTGGTCGCCGGGCTCATGTCGCTGCTCGTTGTGCGTGAAATCAAGCGCAAGGAAGCGGCGGCTCACCCGGTCACGGCAGGCTCGGGTTTCGGTGCGGCGTAGGGTTCGACTGCGGCCTCGAAGGCCTTTGTGGGCCCCAGCGCTGTCTCGGTGTTCGTGACGCAGAGTCCAGTCACCGCTGCACTGCACGGGGACCCATGCCTGGTGGTGGCGCCGGGCCCTCGTTCCGCGGGCTCTCGCTCTCGCTACCAGGTCAGCCCGTGGCCGATTGGGAACGCGGGCGGGTCGCTGGTGTAGTCTGCATCGTCCCAGTTGACCGGGATTTGGGCGGCGCTCTTGGGCCAGCTGTGGCCGAGCTTGCCCGTGGGCTTGACCATGCCGAACAGGACATCCGCAATGCCGTCGCCTTCACTGCCCGGCAACCAGGCTGCGACGACAGCCTTCAGATTGGCGTTGCCGAGATACGAGTCGATGATGAGCGGCCGGCCCGAGATGATGACCAGCACGACGGGTATGCCTTTGCCGAGCATGTTCGTCAGCGCCGTGTCGTCCGCGGCGGACCGCGCCTTGAGGCTCAGATCGGTCGCGTCCCCTCGCCCTTCGGCGTAGGGGGATTCCCCGACCACCACGATGCCCGCAGCGGCGCCGGTGGCGTCACCGGTGCCGTCCGCGCTGAAGGTGACGTTGCCGTCGCCGACTGCCGCTCTGATGCCGGCCAAGACCGTGGTGCCTGCCGTGGTGTCCGCGTCGGGCGAATGGCTGGTGCCCGTGCCCAACCCCTGCCAGTCCACGGTCCATCCGCCGCATTGCTTTGGCATCGAATCGGCGGCCGTGCCGGCCACGAGCACCTTGGTGCCGGCCGCCACGGGTAGGACGTTCTCGTCGTTCTTGAGCACGACGAGCGACTTGGCCACGGCTTCGCGAGCAACGGCGCGGTGCTCCGCAGAACCAACCGTCGCCTTGTCCGTCTGGACGCTGTAGCCGCTCTCGAACATGCCCATCTCGCACTTGACCTGCAGGATCCTGGTGACAGCATCGTCGACGCGGCTCTCCGGAACTGCCGAGGGCACGGCCGCCTCGAGCAGCTCCAGTGCGGACTGCCAGATGGGCTTCTTCTCCGTTCCGGTCGTGCCAGCCAGCATCAGCATGTCGAGACCGGCGTTGACTCCGGCGGCCACCTGCGCCGCGCTCGGGGGGGGGTATGTGCCGGATTCACCGCCCGGCAGCTGCATGATCGCGTTGTAGTCACTGACCACGATGCCGGCGAATCCCATTTGGGTCTTGAGCATGTCGGTGACCAGAGCCTTGTTGCCGGTGACGCGCTGCAGGTTCGATGAACTCGTTCCGTACTGGCTGTACGAAATCATCACGGTCGCGACGCCGGAATTGATGAGATACTGGTACTGGTTGACGGCCAGGCGGTGGAAGGTGGCGTCGTCCATGATCACGTCGCCCTGATCCTCACCGTTGGCAGTATTGCCGTCACCGGCGAAGTGCTTGGCGCAACCGAGAATGCTCAGAGGATCCTTGAGATCGGTTCCCCGCTGGAAGCCGTTCACCGCGGCCTCGCCGAGCCAAGCCACGATGCTCGGGTCCTCCGAGAACGTTTCGAAGGTCCGTCCCCAACGCTCGTCCCGTGCCGCTGCAATCGTCGGCGCGAAGCTCCAGTTGATGCCCGTGCCGCGCACTTCCTCTGCGGTGGCGCGGAACACCCGCCTGACCAGATCGGGATCGCGGCTGCAACCCAGCCCGATGTTGTGCGGGAACATGGTGGCGTCGCGCACGTTGTTGTGGCCGTGCACCGCATCGATCCCATAAAGCAGAGGAATGCCGAAGCTAACGGCAGCTTGATGGTACCCGTTGGCCAGGTTGATCCACGCATCGACTCTGTTGCTGTCGGGAGGATCGCCGCCGCCGCCGTCGAACACTGCCCCGAGTTGGTAATTCTTCACGTCGTCAGTCGTCGTGCTGATCGTCTCGCCCTGGATCATCTGGGCGACCTTCTGTTTGACGCTGAGGGCGCCGAGGATCTGCGCCGCCTTGGCCTTGCACGCTTCCGAGGGCGTCCAGGGTTGGACTGCCACCGGCAGCTCGGGGGGCTGGTCGGCAACGCCACCCGTTCCACCTGTCGGCGCAGCACCTCCACCACCGGGACCGCCGCCAGTCATCGCGCTGCCCCCGCCATTGCCCGTGCCGCCATTGCTCGTGCCACCCGCCGGTCCGGTGCCGCCGGGAGAGGTGCCACCGACGCCGCTGCCGCCGCCAGGAGCTGTTCCGCTGCCGCCGCCCGGTCCTGAGCCGCCCGTGTAGCTGGTGGTGCCGCCGGTGTAGCTAGCGGTGCCGCCCGTGTAGCTGACGGTGCCGCCCGTGTGGCTGGCGGTGCCCCCGCCGCTGCTCGTGCTGGCGCTGCCGCTCGTCCCGCCGCTGTCGCCGTTCCCGCCGGCGGTGCTGTTGCCGCCCGACGCGGAGCCACCCTGCGCTGCCCCGCCGGACTGGTCCTGACCGCCGGATCCTGAAGTACTGGTTTGCCCCGTGTCGTTCGTATCACTCCCGCAGCCCACGACGACCGAGACCATACCGATCCAGACAGAAGCAGCCACCAGCGTTCGAGTGGTCATGAAGTAATCCTCTCGCTCCGCAAGGCGGAGTAGTGTTGCAAGCACGACAGTCCGGTGCCCTGTCTCCAAGACAGGGCACATGAGTAGCAGCGTGATTCCTGGCTCAGACGGGGGGCATTCGCCGCAGAATTCAGCGGCTTCGCCCAGTTTGAGGCCGTCGAATTGTGTGGCGAATCACGAAGACAGGACATTGGGGCTGATGGGCACTATAGCAGCGCCAAACACAAGCCACCAGGCCGGTCGGAGGCGGAGCGGGGAGCGCACGGCAGGGGCGAGTGCCATCGCGCATGCGGCAACACGGTATGTGAAACCGGCAATGCTCGCTGGGTTCGGGCGAGCAGCAGATCGAGGTCACCGGAGACCAGTATGTGAGTCGACGGGTGGGCGACAGTCAATGGGCGGTGGGCCCGTGGATCGAGCCCTTGCGGAGGGCAGCCACGGTGCGATCGGTACGCCGCAGCCCAGTAGCTTCGCCCCACGGTGTTCAAGCGTGGCCGACCCTGGGCGGTGGAGCTGGAAGTGCAGGGTGGTGGTGCCGATCACGGTTCTCGTCCGTTGCGTTGTCGTTGGGGTTGGACGTCGTCGCGAGATTGCCTTGGCATTGCGCGATCGATTCGTGCCGCGGGTCGTTGGCGCGGTCGCGCTCGGCGTACTACCCTCGCGCGATGCACCGGTGGCATGGCGAACGCGCGGGCACGATCGCCTGGTGCCTGTGCGGCGCAGGCTTCGTGGCGATACTCCCGGCAGCGTGCGGCGGACGGACTCCGAAGGCAACGGGCGGCGTGTTACTGGTAGCCATCGACACGGCTTCGGCCGAGGAGTGCCCACGCGGTGGAGCGGCGATCCGTCAGGGGCTGGACGCCAATGGCAACGGCGAGCTCGATGCCAGCGAGGTCTACCAGTCGCGCGCGGTGTGCAACCAGCCAGGTGTCGTCTATCGCGTGATCGAAGCGAGCGCGGCAGAGTGCCCCAGGGGTGGTTTGCGGCTCGAGGCAGGGGCAGACATCGATGGGAGCGGGAGCCTGGAGGACCGCGAGGTGATGCAATCATGGCCCGTTTGTGCCGTCGTGGGGGCTGCCGGTACGGCCGGTGCGGGTCCGATAGGCGCTGGGGGCGTTGGCTACGGCGGGGATCTCGGCGCGGGGCAGGGCGGTGCGGACGAGCTCGGTGGCGGCGGCTCGGCGGGGATCGGCGGGGCTGGCGGCGGCGCCGAATGCGCGTCCGGTACGTGTGCGAACCACGGCAGCTGCCACGAGTGGAGCGGGCACGCCGTGTGCGACTGTCGCCCGGGCTTCTTCGGGCCCTACTGCGAGCTCCGAGCGGTAGGGCTTGCGAGCGGTCCTTGGACCACGGCCGCCTTGCTCTCTGACGGCTCGCTCACCGTCTGGGGAGCCAACCTCTACGGCGTGGGGACGCCACCCGAAGGCAAGTTCACGGCGGTCACGCTGGGCAGCTACTATGGCTGCGCGCTTGACCAGGCCGGCGCGATCCGCTGCTGGGGCTGGAACGACAGAGGCCAGGCATCGCCGCCGGAAGGAAGCTTCCAGGCGGTCTCGGCGCGCCGCAACACCACCTGCGGCCTGCGCACGGACGGCAGCATCAGCTGCTGGGGCAACACCGACGACGGTCAAGCCTCGCCGCCCGCCGGCAAGTTCGTTGCGCTGGCCACCGGATACGCGCACGTGTGCGCGATTCGTACGGACGGCACCATCGGCTGCTGGGGCAACGACGAAGATGGGCGCACGGCGCCGCCCGAGGGGACCTTCACGAGCATCGCGACCGGCACGGGTCACGGCTGTGGGATCCGTACGGACGCGCAGCTCGCCTGCTGGGGCAAGAACGACGACGCTCAGGCGGTGCCGCCGCGAGGGCGCTTCCAGACCATCAGCTCCTACTCCAACTTCAACTGTGGCCTGCGCGCGGACGATGCGCTGGGCTGCTGGGGCGGGACGCTCTTCGGGGCGACTTCGCCTCCAGCGGGAACGTTCGTGGCTGTAGCTTCTGGCTATGCTCACAGCTGTGCCCTCAGCACCGACGGCGGCGTCGTTTGCTGGGGCGCGGACACTCTGGGCGCAGCGACTCCGCCGTCGGGCATCTACACGAGCCTGTTCCCTGGAACCGGTGCCGTATGCGCCCTGCGCGTGGACGGCGCGCTCGCCTGTTGGGGCTACGAGGACTCGGTACTCCAAGCGCCCCCAACCGGACGCTTCACGAGGGCCGCTTCCGGTCCGACGCACGGATGCGGCCTCCGCGAAGACGGCAGCATGCGTTGCTGGGGCTCGGGCTCCGGCGTCCCGA
>JAFGIS010000197.1 GCA_016929495.1 Polyangiaceae bacterium
ACGGCCAACGGCGGCGCCAGCGCGACCGGCGGCGCAACGGCCAACGGCGGCGCCAGCGCGACCGGTGGCTCCGCAGGCACGGGCGGCAGCACCGGGGACCAGCATTGGGTAGCTACCTGGACGGCGTCGCCCTACTACGATTCGGGCAACCAGCCGCCGTCGTCGATGTCGAACAGCGTGCTTCGTCAGGTCACGCATGTCTCCATAGGCGGCAGCCAGCTCCGCGTGCAATTCGCCAACTGTGGCAATGGATCGGTCACGATCAATTCGGCTCACATAGCGCTGTGCAAAGCCACTCCCAAGGTGGACAGCACCATCGATACCGCGACCGACAAGGCCTTGGCCTTCTCTGGCGCCGCGTCCGTGACCATCGCGCAAGGCAAGGAAGTCTGGTCCGATCCGATTGACTTCCCCGTCCCAGCGCTCGGCAACATCACCATCACCACCGCCTTCGGGAGCGTTCCAAACCAGGTCTGCGGCCACTCGGGCTCGCGGACCACGTCTTACCTGAAGACCGGCAGCTCCGACGTCAGCGCGGCGAGCATCACCGGCGCCGCGACGTTCCAGCATTGGTACTACATATCGGGCATCGACGTCATGGCCGATGCTTCGGCCAGGACCGTGGTCGCGATTGGCGATTCCATCACCGACGGCAGGGGCACGACGGACGACGGGAACGATCGCTGGACCGACGTTCTGGCTGCACGCCTGCAGGCGAATCCAGCAACCGCGAATGTCGCGGTGGTCAATCAGGGGATCGGCGCAACCAATTTGGTTGGCAACTCCGGTACGGCGGCTCAAGCTCGCTTCAACCGAGACGTGCTCGGGCAGAGCGGCGTCAAGTACGCGATCGTCCTCGATGGTATCAACGACCTGGGCGGCACACCGGTTTCGTCCCTGAAGAGCGCCTACGACGACCTGATCAAGCGCGCGCACGACAACGATGTGATTATCTACGGCGGGACCCTGACCCCGGTCACCGGGAGCAGCTATGCTTCGCGCGAGAGCGGCCGGGCGGAGGTCAACGCCTACATCAAGAGCGGGGTGTTCGACGGCGTCATCGATTTCGAGGCCGCCCTCAGCGACGGCAGCAATCCCCCCAAAATGAAGGCGGAATACGCCGCATGGTCCCAGCAGGATTGGCTGCACCCCGGTCCAGCGGGCTACCAGGCGATGGGAGAGGCGGCAGACCTCGCCTTGTTCACCCAGTAGCTGTCCAACGACGGCCAAGCGTCGCCGTTGCGACGCGACGAAACGCAGCGTGACTCCATCCTCTCGGGAACCGGCGGCGCTTGGTGTCGGGCAATGCGGCACGGGTCCGGGCGTCATCGGCCGTTCGGCAAGTCAGAACAGCCAGATCCGGTCGCACTTGACCCGGCTCATCAATCCCGGGTTTTGGCACCTGGAAGCACGACCAGCAGGCATTAGAAAGCTACCGATTGTCCGACCTGACTCTCCCCTGCCAACAGAACGGCGCGTATGCATTATGCAGCATGATGCGCAGAACATTGATGTTAATGCATTAGTGCTGCTTTGTTTCTAGGACTTAAGTCCAATCGACTAGGGTCGCCTGCGCGGAACCTGAGCGTGACCGCGAGCGGACCCGAACAACGAGGAGTCGTCTTGAAGGTACCTCGCAAGACGCCGCAACGGTTGCGCCATCCTCGAGGCCGGCGCTCGCGCACGCGGCCGCTTGGCCAGTGCAGCTCGCGAAGACACGGGAGTGCCTGGGCACCACTCATCGGAGCTTTGCTTCATTTGCTCGAGCAGCTGCTCGGCCTCATGGGTGCCACCGCCCGGGCTGGTCATTAGGTCAACGACAGTCTGCGGCAAAGACACGGCAACGAGGTCGATTGCCGCATCACCCACGGCAACCCGCATGGGTCGCGTGCGCTCGAACACCACGTCGTCATAGGGCTGCAGTAGCCAGACATTGGCCCGACCATCGGTCGTCGCGAGGTCGAGCGTACGGGCAACGGCCGCGGGATCGTCGACGTAGACCATCGCCAGGCGCGTAGGCACCCCACTCTCGGCGACGACCGATCCCGTCACTGCGTAGCGCGGAAGCCGCGAGAGCTTTGGCCACAGTGCATCCAGCCCGTGGGACTCGAGATAGGGACGCATCACGTTGGTGCTGGCAACGTCGTAGTCCTCCGCCCAACGGGTCAGCAGCGCCGCACAGTCGACCGAGAGGATCTTCCGGCCCTCGTCACGCGCCAGAAGCGCCTCCGTCTCGAGGAAGCTCACGACGCGGGCCGCCGACCCGAGCGAGGTGGATGCGGCCTGCGCGAGCGTGCGGACCCCGAACGGCGGGGCGAACTCGCACAAGGCTCGCACGACACGGGCCGCGGCTGCGCCCCGCAAGCTGTGCAGCGGGCGCGGCGTTCGATTGGGATCCTGGTCTGCACCCACGCCCTCGAGGAAGATGGCCGGACTGCTGATGGCGAGCCGCAGGTTTCCTGTCGCGTCGGCGTAGCTCACGCCCGCCCGTCCAAGCAGTTCCCGCGCTCGTCGACCAAGATAGGATGCGACCACGAGCATCGGGCGCTCCGCCCACGCAACCAAAGCCGGGATGTCGCGCGGCACCAACCCCGTGCGGACCAAGACCGAAACGTTGGCGGTGCGCCCATCGGCCCCGCGGAGAGTGATCTGGTTCGGGGCCTGCGTCTCGAGGCCCCACCCCGGCGGCAGACGTCGCCGCACCGCCACCAACGCTTCGCTGAGGGTCGTTCCGTTCCTGGCTGCGTTCCGCATACCGCGGAACATAGCTGCTTCCGGAACTGGCGCAAGCTCGGTGTTCCAGAATGGCCTACGTCCCGCTGGATGCGGAACTCATGTTCTCCTTTGGTATCGAGCCTCTAGGCATCCGAGCTCGTCGGCGAACACTTCGATAACCTCGGGTCCGGGGCGGAGGCCGACGTGACGGGCGAAGGCGCCCAGGCGGAGCAGGTGCTCCCCCTGATGCCACGTGGGCAGTCCGTAGGCCATGCGCCCGACGGCATCTGGCGCCTCCTCCGGGAGGCTGGTCGGGGTAGATTGCCGTGCTCGGTGGCTTCAGGAATGCCGGCGCGAACATCCAATCGAGAACCCGCTCACGCAGGGGGAGCAGCGCCCTATCGCCTGTGGGGAACCCGATCTCGGCCAGCGAGTACCGGGTCCAGTGCGGTCCTTGCCACTTCCGACAGGGGTTGAAGCGCTCCATGCAGCGCCCCATCAGAAGGCGCTGCGCCATCTTCGTCGTACCGATAGACCGTCTCTTCCTTCTCTTCCTCCACGTGCGGGCGCCGTCTCAGATGCATGGCAGTATTGGCGCCGACAAACCCTTGCCGAGTGAAGAACTGCCGTGCGGCGGTGTTTCCCGGCGAGACCTCGAGCCCGATGGC
>JAFGIS010000198.1 GCA_016929495.1 Polyangiaceae bacterium
CGGATGGCGGCCGAGAATCCACTGTGGAGTCGGCGCAGGATTGCGGCTGAGCTGGCCAAGCTGGGCCACGACGTCAGCAAGGATGCAGTCGCGAAGTACTTGCCCAGGCGCCGACGGAACTCAGGCCCGCCACGATCGCTGCCCTGGGGCACATTCCTCCGCATGCATCTGGCTGGAACGATCCCCATCGATTTGCTCACCGTCCCGACGGTGACGTTCAACGTGCTGTACGCGTTTTTCGTCTTGTCGCTCGACCGGCGCCGTATTCTGCACATCAACGTGATGGCGCACGCGTACGCCGAGTGGGCAGTGATCAGCGACAATTATTCTTGCCGGGCGAAACGCACCTCGGGGCATGAGAAGGCGCTCGAGGACTGGGACGTGTTGATCCCCGACCACCACGCGGGCTACATTGGTTGGGACGAGTATCTGGCAAATATGGCGACGATCCGGGAGAATGCACACATGAAGTCGGCCGGACGCAAGACGGCACGCGGCGGACGCAGCCTCCTCGCGGGCTTGCTTCGCTGCCGGCAGTGCGGTCATCTGCTGAAGGTCAGCTACACGGGTCGGGACAGTACGACGCCCTACTTCCGCTGTATGCATCGTCACATGAGCGAGGGCGCGGACTTCTGCGTTTCGTTCACAGGCAAGCGCTTCGACGCGGCGGTGAGTGCGGAGGTGCTCCGCGTCGTCGAGAACAAGTCAATCGAAGCTGCGATGGAGGCTGCGAATCACGCCGATGATGCCCGGCTCGCCCAGCGCCGAGCACTCGACTTGGAGCTGGAAGAGGCGCGGTACGACGCGCTTGTCGCGGAGCGCCGATATGAACGCGTCGATCCCGATCAGCGCTTGGTTGCCGCGGAGCTCGAGGCTCGGTGGAACGCAGCGCTTGAGCGCGTAGGGACTCTACAGAAACGTCTGGCAGCGTTCGACGAAGCTTCGACGCAGCGCTTCGAGATCCGCCGCGAGGAGCTGCTGTCCCTCGCGGCGGACCTGCCTGCAGTGTGGACCGACCCTGCAACGGACATGCGGCTCAAACAGCGGATCGTGCGCATCCTCATCCGCGAGATCCTCGTCGACGTCGACGAACAGAACAACGAGCTGCTCTTTGTGATCCACTGGGTCGGGGGTCGCCACTCCGAGCTCCGGTTGGTGAAGAACAAGAGTGGGGTCTCCAACGAGCGCACCGAAGACGATGTTGTCGAAGTGCTGCGGCAGATGGCCGGACGCTGGTGCGATCGGGACATCGCGATGGCGCTGAATCGGATCGGATGCCGTACCCCGACCGGGAAGACGTGGACGGCTCTGCGCGTCCGCGAGAAGCGCAGCCGCATGAAGCTACCACCCTACGACCCATTGCTCCGCGACGGCTCTGTGATTACCTGCGCCGAGGCCGCCAACCGCCTCGGTCTCAGCCCCCAGTACGTGGGCCAGCTGCTCGCGCGTGGAGTGATCCCCGGGACTCGCGTGGCTCCTGGCACGCCGTGGGACGTTCCCGCCGCTGCGCTCGACGCGCCGGAGCTGCGCGAGGGGCTCCGGCGGCTGTCACAGCGCCATCGGAGAAGCTCAATGCTCGACGATCGGACCCCAACGATTCCGGGCCTGTAGACAGGAGTTGCACAATGTCGCACGAGCCTTGACCCAGGCGAGCACGGCGGCGCGATCCATTCCAGCGACGGGCCCCAAGCTCTGGCGGCCGCAGGCCGACAGCAAGTCTTGGGGTATGAGCGCAGAGCTTCCAGTGCGCCCACCGCTCCCCGGCCCCTCCAGTCCCGAGACGGGCGTCGGCAGAGAAACCAGAGTAGCTACAAGCAAGGCGACGGCGTTTCTGGCCACGCCCGCCATCATGGGAACTTGGCGCCCGCCGCGGTCACGGCGTTTTCCCGCGATGCGGCAGCAATACACTGCGCGGGAAGCGCTGGGCGAACGCCGTGGCGGCGCGGGCCGCCTCATCGCCGCGTCCGAAGCTGGCGAGCGACCGCACGCGCAGCGCTTCCCGTTCCTCGGCCAGCCGGCCGCTGGGAAACCGGCGGTTGTGCTCGGCGACCAGTGCCAGCGCACCCGCAAAGTCGCGGCCGGCGTATGCTGTCTGCGCCCGCTGCAGCAGCTCGAGCTCGGCTGCGTACGACTCCTGGGCGGTGGCCGGACGCGTGGCCCGCTCGGGCCTGGGCCGGGGCGTCCCGTCGGATTGCGGAGCGATGGCCGGCGCCGTCGGCGGCGGATCGAGCGCGGGACCCTGTACCGGTGGCGCCAGGGCCGGCCGTGCCGACGGCGGGAGTGCCGGCCTGACTGATGGCGCGGGAATCGGGCCTTGCGGCGCTAGACCGCGAAGGGCGGCGACCGCGCCCGCGGCGCCGACCGCGAGCGAAACCGAGGCGGCGACCGCGATCGGCAGAGCGCGCCTCCATCTGGCTGGCATGGGCTCGGGCGGGTACGCCACCGTGGCCGACATGCCCGCGCGCGCCCGGGCGAGACAACGAGCGCGCAGAGCGCCCGGCAGGGGCGGTATGATCTTTCCGCGCTCGAGGAACGGTTCCAGAACGGGATCGCGGGGCGGATCGTGTTGGCTCATCTTGGTGCTCCCCCCCTCGACAGCCGCCGGACAGCCGCGCAAAGCTCCTTTCTTCCCTTCCGGAGCCTGGCGTAGACGCCAAATCGACTGATGGATAGTATCCGAGCAATGTCCGGGATGGGAACCTCGTCGAGATCGTGCATGATGACCACCCCGCGCCGCGCCATCGGGACGCTGTCGAGCGCGGTCAGCAAGAGCGCCGTTGCTTCCCTGCTCTGCAGGGCTACCTCCGGGCCGGGCGCGCCGTCATTGGCGTCCAAGGCCGGGTAGGGGATCTCCCGCACTCGTCGACGGCGATGGGCGCAGACGATCCGAAACGCGATCCCGAACAGGTACGGGCGGAGCGGGCGGTCGGTGTCCAGAGTCGCCCAGTTCCGGTAGAGCACCATGAAGATCTCTTGCGCGAGATCCTCGGCCTCGCCCGGGGCGGCGCCGAGCCGCCCGAGCGTGGCGAAAATGTACTCGAGCTCCCGTTCGAAGGCTCCGAGGCAGGCGCTTTCCGGCGTGGGCACGGAAGGACCGGAATGGACGAGGCGCAAACAGCCCATGCAACTACCCTTATTGTCGCACGGCTACCTCTTGTTCACCGAAATCGCCGTCCCTCGGGCGGGGTCGCTCAGCGCGCGAAAGTCGCTGGATCGAGGAGCAGCTTCCAGAAGCGGGTGGCGGCCGCGGTGCCCGCACTGCCGGTGACGAGCCACCCGGGCCCGTGGGCATCGAGGCTGAGCTCAGGCCCGGCCGTTGTGCCCGCTCCAACCGGCCCAGCAGCTGACACGCGCTCGACCGCAGTCACGAAGCTCGGAATGCCCAACGCCACGACCGCTACCTGATCCGCTGCCTCGGGGATGTCCCAAATGCCGGGTTGCTTGGCGGCGATCCACCCGCCCAAGGGGTTGGCGGGCAGCTCGGATAGGCGCGCCGTCGGAACGTCGGCGAGCTGGTCGTAGAACGCGCTCACCTGCACGTAGCGAAGGCGGGTCGTGACGATGCTGTCGGCCCACGGGTCCATTTCTCCGTTCGGCGCCCCCATCGCGGCGCCCGTCGCCGACAAGGTCCCCAGCGACGAAACGACGACGACCCGGTCCGCTACCGTGGGATCGATGAGGTAGGCGTCCGCGACGTCGGTGAGACGCCCGCCCGTGGCCACCACGAGTGGCCGATAGGGAAGGCTGAGGCGAGTTGACGCCTCGACGATGAACAACGCGCCCTCAGAGCGGTTGGCCGACGTGGCATCGATCTCTCCGCTCGCCGGTCGCTGGAGAGGGGCTCCGATACTCGTAATCGGGTCGGGGATGTTCCGCAAACCACTGTCTCGCGCCGCCTTGACCAGATCTCGCCAGCCGGTCGCGTTGGTGTCGATCTCGGGCCAAACCTCACTCGTGCCGACGACGATTCCGGAGAGCTTCAGGCCTCCGACGCCCGCAAGCAGTACCGCGTATTCACCCTGCCAGTTGTCGAAGGCACCATCGTTGAGGAGCACGATGGGGTTGCGCTCGTCGACCGGCAGAAGTCCGTGCGGGCGCGTCGAGCCAGCGTTGAACGTCTCGGTGCAGCCGGCGGCGGCTAGGGTGAGCGCGACCGCCCCGAGACGAAGTGTCGGGCCGAGAGCGTGCCTCGTGGCCGAACGGCCTGATCGGCGTGCTCGTGGTGGGCGGTGCTGTGGATCGCGCATTGCCTACCTTGCAGACTGTTCGCACGATTGTCCTTTTGGAACTCTAAATCGTCGATGGGGACGGCGGCCCTCAGGGAAAGCGCACGCCGAAATCAAGGCCAACGGTCCCGGCGAGGCGCGGCGAGGTCCAGACCAGATCATCGTCGAGCGTGACTCGCCAGCGCGTCACGAGAATCAGCGCCTCTGCCTGCGCGCTCACATATAGACGGAGGCCAAGCGGTTGCAGCACGGCCAGGCGAAGTCCTGTCTGCACGAGGGGCCCGGTGGGGGAAGCGGGGGCGTCGATGTCTTTGCCTTGGATTCGGAGGATCCCACCCTTGGCGAGCAAGCACGCGCTCCACGGCGCGAGAGATCCGCAACCGGCCAGGCCCAGGAGCAGCTCCTGTTGCGAGAAACCGGCTCCGTCCGCGCGTCGAACTGTAG
>JAFGIS010000199.1 GCA_016929495.1 Polyangiaceae bacterium
ACCAACCCACGTCTGTTTGCCATTGGAGGCATACGGCAAGTGTACGATTGTGCGAAGAGCGCGTCCAGGGGCCGTCCGGTTCTCAGCGATAGTGCTCTTCGAGCAAGCGAGGGCGAGACCGAATGTCTCGGCGCTTTCCACCGTCACGCGGTTGATGTTCTCGTGCGCGGTCCCACGCGACCGAGACGTCGCTCGGCGTCCATTGGCCTATCTCGTTCGCTTCGGGGAGTGAGGTCTCCGTGCTCGAGGCCGTGCCTTCTTGGGGCGCTTTGGCTTGGGTTCAGGCAGAGCGGCAGCCGTGAGCCGGATGAGCTCACAGAGGCGCTCACGGTCTTCGATCTCCTCTGCACCTATCACCATCGATGGTTTGGCTCCCGGATACGCTTCGCCCTCCACGTAGCTTTCCCCGACCAGAGCCTTTCCCGGCGGCGTGATCTTGACGAAGAGCTGGTTGTCGCACACCAGCGCCACGACCTTCTCGTCGCAATAGAGGGCGTACTCACCGAACATCTTGCGCGCATGCACGCTCGTCAGGCTCGAGAGCTGGTCCAGTAGGAAGTCGATCGTGCTCTGGCTAGTCGTCATCTGTTTCGTTCCTTGGATTTCGGCTCGCCGTGTTCAGCTCGACACAACAGGGGCAGGAGATTCTTTTCGAGCTGGTAGTAGCAGCTGGGGAGTCTGCCATCGAGCACAAGACCGAGCACGCAGTAGGCCGACGGCGACCGTCGCAACGCATGTCCGGACAGGAGCACAAAACGGCTGAAGCCGCCCAGTTGGACGGCTTCGTTGCTCCTTCCACACTGGGTGGGCGAGCTGGGCTGACGATGGAGGGTTGGCAACGTCGCGAGGCTGGTCGGAAAACCAACGAGCCTAGGCGCTCAGCGAGCCCTCCCCGCCGGACTGGTTCTGCGAGCTGTCGCCTATGGAGGCGGTGCCGGCATCCGACTGTCCCTCCGTGCTCGGCGCGCACTCAAGCTGGCCACGCTTCCACGCGGGCCACTTGGCTACCTCTTCGGAAGCCCGGCGTGCTTGTTCCCAGAGGCCACGAAACTCACCGGTCTCATTTCTTCGGATGTACATCGTGTCCTCCTGGGATGGCGCCCGTGAGCGTAGCAAGGGCGCCGCGCTCACGCTCCATATGCGAGGTCGGGACCATTGAGGAGCGAAGCTGGGCGCTGTTTCTGCTTCACTTGCTCAGCACGGCTCCCTTGCAGTCCATGGGCCGGCCGGTACTCACCGTCATGGAGAACAGATCCATGAATCTCCGAGGACCTGCCCCCGTGGACGGCCGGAAGACCACCTTGCCCGAGGTCGGCTCCGATGCCTCGCCGGTCGTGACTACGACGGCATCACCGTGCAACTCCTCGGCGAGGCTCTTCGGATACGGCTCGACGTAGAACACCTGCCTGAGCCCGGCAGCCACGATGTGCTTCGTGCAGTTGTGGCACGGGAAGGTCGTGCAGTAGAGCGCGCCACCCGCCGGGCTGACCCCCACGCGAGCGCAGCATAGCAGTGCCGCCATCTCTGCGTGCACGGCGCGGCCGTACTCCGTGAGGTTCATGACAGCGGTGCCCTTCAGCACTTGCTCGAGCTCTCACTTTGCGGACGGCCATCGGGCGCGCGCTTGCTCCGGCGACACCACCCATCTACTCGCGACCGCGAGAGCCCTTTTCGTCTTTCGGGTCTTGCTACCGGCCACGTAGGCATGGCCCCGGTACGGATCCCCCGCGTCGTCCGGACAGATCCGCAGGCCCAGGGCACGAGCCTCACCTGCCGTGAAGCCAACCACTCCACATGGACAGGACCGTCCTTCAAGAAGTCGCTCGGGCTTCTCCAAGACGCTGGCCAGAGCGACTGACATCGGACTCCCGTCGGATGAATCATCGAACGCCGCTGAGCTCGGGATCTCCCGCCCTTCGTGAGTCGTCACGCAGACCGTGTTGAGCGGTATCCGGCGCCAGAGCACAGCGTCGTCAGGTACCGACCTGTCATCCGGGAAGTCGGACACCCCTCATCCAAGGCGACGAATGACCTCTGCGAGCTTCGTGAGATCGGGACCGAACTCCTCCTCCCACTCCTCCTCGGGGCCCTGAAAGTACGCAGCCACACGAGTTGGGGCCAGGACCTCGAGCTCCAGGTATTGATCCTCCAGATGCCACTCGAACTGGATGTTGCCGCGTGGTGTGGGAACGACCTGCGGGATTGGAGTGTCCTCGCTCATCAGGAGACCAAGCAGGTGGCAGGCGGCATCCGCGCGGAGTACCTCGACCCGTCTGCCCTTGTACGTATCCCAGTTGTCTTCCAGCTGTACGAGGGCCATGCAGCGGTGTAGGACTGGCGGGTACCACTTGGGCGGTATGTTCTCGAAGGCCAGTGCTGCTTCTGCAACTGGGTACTCACGGATTGCGCGTTCGCCGACCGCCTCCGCGTTCGCGGCGAAGCTGGTGCCGGAAATGGCTGTGCTGCACTGCATGTTCATTGGATCCTTCCCCACTTCTCGTGCATCTCGCCCGTTGTGACTTCAGTGAAACCGCGTACGATCCACTCGCGACCGAGCTCGAAGAACCTTGTCACGCCCTCGTCTCTGCTCCCGAGCGGTGCTCCACGGGCCGTGAGACTCAGTCGAACAGAGGACTTTTCTCCCTGGGTGTACTGCTCCGCCTGCACGTGAAGCCGGCCGAGCGGTCCGCTGTCGCCAGACACTACGTAGTGCGTGCTCGCCTGTTCCCGCTCGGGCACGGGTAGGAAGTCACCCGGAGCGTTTCTAACGAACCGAACCACATCAGCCAGGCGTTTCCCCATCGGCTCGAGGGGGATCAGGTTCACGTACGTGAGCTCGCACTGGTTCGGCCTCAGCTTCGCCCGGAGCACGTCCTGTAGCTCGCCATAGTCTCCGCAGAAGCGCTCGAGCAGGGGCTCGAATCTTGGGTACTTCGCATCGCCGGGAAACCGGCGCCAGTTCCGGACGAACCGGTCGGACTGGAGCTGCAGCAACTCCGTCTTCTTCTCGTCCACGAACAACGCACGGCTGGTCGGTGGGCAAAGCTGAGCGGCCAACTGAATCAGATGGTGCGGTCTGTCCGGTATCCCGAAGAGCTCGAAGGTAGGTGGAAGCACTTGTTGCTCGACCCACTCGGGGAACTTCTCGCTGAATCGAGCCCATACCTGCGCTTGCATACGCGCGCCGAATGCCGGGATCGGCTCGAACTGAACACTCATCGCCACCTCTTCGAGCGGCGGGGAGTTGAAGTCCGGCAGGTCTGTGGGGCGCTCAGTCACGTCTCTATCCTAGTCCCTAACGCACAACCCCCCGAAACTCTTCCTTTTTCTGACCCTGCAAGACATGGACCAATGGCGCAAGCTCGCGACATGGAACCGTTTTTTCAGTGGCGACCGCCGGGCCGATGGTGTCGGGCGCGCGTTTGGCTCTTCATTGCCGCTGGTCGCCCGCGAACCAATGCCGCGTTGCGTGGAGGCCAGCGGTCCCCAACGCGACCTGCGCTACTGCCCTCATCGACCGCGTCGTCCGCCACGCCGACGTCATCGCCATCCAGGGCCACCACGCTGCCTGCTTTACCGAAGCCATGCGCCCTGAGCCCTGCTCCGAGGGCCTTGGTCACATCGAAGCCGCTTCGCCGCAGGTCCGCGAACGTGACCAGCACTGGGACGAGGCCCAAGTTGCCGTCTCCACAAGACAGGCCCCACGCAGCCCGCGCGGCGGCTCTGAGCGCCACCGTCTTTCCAGAGCCAGGTCCGCCGGTGAGCACCATGCGCAAGGCTGTGCCGGTGCTGGCTCGAGCCCGGAGCGCGCCGGGCAAAACATTGTGCAAGTACTCGATCCCGCCGTCCCCGCCCTCGGAGACCACCACTGGGATCAGGATGTCGTCCAGGGTCTGGTCCCCCTTCACCCAGGGGTGACGGGTACGAAACGTGTCCTTGTCGAGCTGCGAGCGGTAGGCCACAAGCTCGCGGCCGGTCTTGCTCTGACGTTGGAAGCTGTCGAGCCACGTGAACCCCCCCTTCGTGACCAGTTTGTAGAACGTGGCCAACACGCCCGCGACCACGGCCCCGAGCACGGTTGCGAGCACGGCGTCGCGGACGCCCTCCTTGGAAAACCAAGCCAGGAGCCCCTCGAGTGACGGCATGCCCAGAGCATGCCCTGAGTCACTGGCAGCGCGTCAGCAAAACCGCGCAAGGCTCGCACCCGCAGGGCACTGAGCCGCGTTCGGCCCTGCGGATCGCCCGCCCGAGCCTCCCAGGGGATCCCACTCGGCCTCGGCCCTGAAGGGCCAGCGGGCGCGAGGACCCCCCAAGCCTCGCTCCGCGTTCGCGCCGCGAGACGGGGCCCGACGGCAAGTGGAATGCGAGCTCACACGTGCCCGGGCCAAGCAGGGGCCAACGAGCTCGAGCGGCCGGATCACGGGGAGGCGGCCGACCCCGGTTGTTGCGGCCAGGACCCACGACGTACACTGACGTTCTCATCGTGACTGAAGTAGTGCGCATTCCGGCCAACGCGGACACACAAACCGGGCATCGCGGACACCGTGAGCCAAGATCCCATGATGGCAGGCGTGGCCAGAAACGCCGTCGCCCTGCTTGTCGCCGCTCTGGTTTTCCTGCCGGCGGCCGTTTCGGGACTGGAGCGCCCGAAGTGCAGCGCCTGCGCGGTGAAAGCAGAGAACTGCGGCGCTCCCCTTCGCGCGGGGCAAGACGAGCCGTTCCAGACTAGCCAACGACCAGCACGAGCGCTTGCCAATCGCTCTTGAGCCAGCGGCGACGAGTAGGTGGAACGGCACGGGGCGGGGCCCGGGACAGGAAGACCCTGCCGGTGTCCACGGAGGCCAGCCTGTGGCCAGACGCGATCCCACCGTCGAAAGGGGTCTTGGTGGGTCCTTGGCAGCGTGAGCGTTACGTCGATACCGCGGCGCGATTGATGTCGGGGCCCTCCAGGATGCGGTGGGAACTGCCGCGCCGCGCCACATTGAGCATGGCCTGCCCCACGCGCTCGGTCGTCGTGACCGCGCCCGGGAAGAACGCACGGATCACCGGGAACAGCCAGCCAAGCGCCGTGTGGAGCGCTCGGTACGCCGGCGTCCGCGAGTGGATCCCGTGCAGAGGCTGGATGATACCCGGACGAAACGCATACTTGCCCTTGAACGGCAGCGCGAAGATAGCGTTCTCGGCCTCGCTACATGAACGAGCCGGAGTTCCAGGAGGCGACGTTCATGCTCATGGCGCGGAAGGTGTACGACGGGGTGCGGGGGAACGTCGGAGGGAGAGGCGCGTGATGGGCATCCGTGCCGCTCAGCCCGTTCACGATCCTTGGAGCAAGACCGGCTGAGCTTCCCAACGCGATGCGTCACAAAGCGTCCCCCGGTGCTACGCCGGCTAGTCGTTCAGCACGGCTTCCAAAGCTCCGACGGCGGGTCGATCCGCATCCCCCCGAACAGATCCCCGAGTTCTGTGCCACCCACACGCGTTTTTCCGTCCAGAGCCGGCCCGGCGCCGCGATCGAGCCGCGTTTTCGATCCGCGAAACGCCGCCGCCACGACCCCACGACGCCCTTCACACATTCCAGAATTCGAACCTAACGAAACCGCCACGCGTTGGTCGAACCCAAAACGCCGCGACAACGCGTCTGCCCCGCTCTTGGCAGATGCGAGCGCACTCGCCGCGGCCGCCCAGGGTCCTCAACCTCTGCGCGAAACGCGCGCTGAAGCGGTGTTCGAGCCGCTTTGCGTCCGACAAACAGCGTCCGAACGCGTGAGCGGGAGGACTCCGACGCGCCGGACTGCGGTTCGAGCCGTGCGCTGTGCATCGCGGGGCTCGCATTCGCTCGGAGCACTGGGCTCGGTACAGCTCGTCGTTGACGCAGGCGCGACCGGACGAGTAGGCTCGGCGCCGGCTTCGCGGGGACTCGCGGTCGGTGCTACCCGGGGAGCTTGGGGTTGCGCGCCGACCATGGGGTAAGACGATGCCGATTCCTTCCGAGAACAGTTCCACGGAGCGGTTGCTCAATGCCGCTCGGTATCACCTGGCCATGATCAGCGCGGATCCTGCGACGAGCACGCTCGCAGAGCCCGTGAAGGAGCAGGTGGACAGCTTGAAGGCGCAGTGGCTCGTACGGCATGACGCTTCCGAGCAAGAGGTGATGGCCAGCGCGTTGCTCGACAGGGCCGATCTCGACCTCGACCAGGCCTGCCGGGCGCTCGAGCTCGAGGCACTGATGCTGGTGGAGAAGGACAGAAGCCGACCGGAGTACCGGGCCCTGTTCCCGAACGGCCTCGTGCCCCTGATCGCGCTCAAGGGCACGGCGCAGTCGCGCCAGGTCGAACAGGTCGTCACCGCCATGCGCGACCGGGTGCCCGTGCTCGCAGAGAAGTACGCGACCACGCTGCTCGCTCTGGCCACCAGGATGAACGCGGCGGAAAAGGCCCTGGCAGACGCGCAGCAGGTGTACGGCGCGGCGTTCGCCAAAGAACGGCTGCTGCGCGCCGACCTGATCCGGCAGCTCCGCCGCAACGAAGGGGCGCTCCTGGTGATCTACCCGGGCAAGAAGTCGCTGGTGCGGGCCTTCTTCCCGAGGCGACGCACTGGCGGCGCTGAGCAGAGCGAACAGGGGGGCGACGGAGCCGCTCTGGCGCCCCAGGCGCAAGGGGGCGCTGCCGTGGCGAGCGCCTGAGTCGCCAGGGCTCGGCCGCTGGACCCGGGTAGTTCGGTCCGTGGTTTGGGGCGCGGCTCAATCCGAGGGCGAGCGAGCCGGCCTAGGGATGCCCGCGCTGACCGTGGGCACCTGTGGCGCTACACTCGAACCATGCGCCAGGCTGAAGAAATCCTCGAAGCCGCACTGAAGCTCGATCCGGGCGACCGCGCCCACTTGGTCGCAGAGCTCTCGGCATCGCTCGAAGGTGTGCAGCTGGGCGAGGCGTGGGACGACGAGATCCAACGTCGCATCGACGATATTGAATCTGGGCGCGTCCAGCCCGTACCCGGGGAAGAGGTGTTCGTGCGGCTTGAGCAGCGGTTTGGTGGCCGGTAGACGGTCTCGCTTCCACCCGCCAATCACTGGCTCGGGCGCGTGGGCAAGGTGTACACGCGCCTCCCGAGTGGCGAGTGGCAGCTCATCATGCACACCGGGGCGCTCGACTACTCGACATGACGCGGACCAAGCCTTCCATCGGTTGCCTTCGGCTCGGCGCCCAACGTATCGGCCATTCCGAGCTCACGACGGCAGCCGAGGTGGTGGCGTGGCTCGGAGCCGTGCAGGCTCAGAACTACGACGCTGCGAAGTGGGCCGTGGGCTTGCGGTCGGCGGGCAGCCACGTGTCCGAACGCAGCATCGACCAGTCGCTTGCCGACGGACGGATGCTGCGAACGCATGCGCTGCGGGGGACGTGGCATCTCGTCCATCGTGACGACATCCGCTGGCTGCTCGCGCTCGTCGGCCCCCGAGTCATCGCTCGAGCCACCAGGCGCTATCACCAGCTCGAGCTCGACCCGTCCACGTTTCGCCGCGCCAACCGAGTCATCGCCAGAGCGCTCGAAAAGGACGGCGATCTGACCCGAGACGAGCTCCGCACGCGCCTGGAGCACGCGGGCGTCTCGACTGAGGGTCAACGCCTGCCGCACCTGCTCGGGCGTGCCGAACTCGAGGGGATCCTGTCGAGCGGCGTCCCACGGGGCAAGACCGCCACCTATGCCCTGCTCGACCAGCGCGTGCCGCTCGGCAGAACGCGGCATGAGGGGCATGACGCCATCGCCGAGCTCGCTCGGCGCTACTTCCAGAGTCGCGGGCCTGCCACCCTGGACGACTTCGTCTGGTGGTCGGGTCTTGGTGTGGCCGAGGCGCGCCAAGGGCTCGAGGCCGCAGAGTCGACGCTGAACGTCGAGACCCTCGGGGGCCAAGCCTACTGGCGGGCAAAGCGTGTCTCGGCTGCGGCTACGACCCGACGCGTCTTCCTGCTGCCGGCCTTCGACGAGTACCTCGTCGGCTACCGCAACCGCGACGCGGTGCTGGCTCCCGAGCATGCGGCGCGTATCAACGCAGGCGGCGGCCTCTTGGAGCCCTGTGTCGTCCAAGGGGGCCGCGTCATCGGCGTGTGGCGGCGCGCGTTCGCTCGTGGCAGTGTGGTCATCGACGTCGAGCTCTTCGCCGGATCGACGCTCCGCCCGCAGCGCGCCATCGAAGCCGCAGCTCGGCGCTTTGGCGCGTTTCTCGGACGCGAAGCCAGGGTCCGCGCGGCCAAGCTCTAGCCACCCCCCATCACCACCGCATCCACGCACGCCCAGCGCTGCACCTCGTCGCTACGGCCGCGTGATGGCGAATGGCTTCGTCTCGGGCGGCGGGTGACAGCGGTCGCGATACTGGGCGAAGCGCTCGGCCGCGAGCGCCTGACGCAGGGCCGCAGCTTGCGCGCGATGGTCGACCACGGCTCCGATGCAGTGCTCGCCGTAGCAGTCGTGCTCCACGAAGCGTAGCTTGGCGAACTCAGGGTGTTGGGTCACGGCGGCCCGAAGCATGTTTCGCGCCTTTCGCGCGTCCAGTTCGACCGCTGTGTCGTTGCCGAGTTGAAATGGGGTCAGAGACAAGAAGTCAGCGTAGGGATGGGGGCAGTCCTCGGGTTCATGCGTGAACCCTTCGCAAAGGACCTCGAGGTCAGCTTCGGTTGGTATGGCCGTGGCCAGCTTGCCGTCGGCCGAGTTGAACAGGAGGTAGCTCGGCTGTGCCGAATGTGTCGTTCCCGACGCCGCGACGAGCCAGATGTCGGTCGGGCTCCGCTGCCAGACCTCCAGCCAGCGGAGCCCGGAAAACCGCGGCTCCGGGAGCCTCGTGGCAGCCCATTGGGCGTCGTGCCACAAGAGAAGCTCTCCTCTGAAAACGCCCCAAAGATCGAACGAGCTCGGCGCCGAGACGGTAGCGAAGTCCGTGGGCAGGACGGCGACCTCGATCCAGCCTGCCTCCGTGTGCCGCAGCAGGCGATGCGGCGGCGATCCGCGACCCAACAGCGCCAGGAGGCCGCTCTCGTCCATGAACAGGTGATCGAGGTCCGGGGGCCGCGTGGGAAGTGCCAAGGTTCGTTCCGTCCTGATCCCCTTTCTCGTCCAGGTTTCGACGCGAAGCGCGTACGCGTTGCAGTCGGCGCCGTAGAGGCTCAGCGCATCATCGCTCAGTCGAATCGGACCGAAGGCGAGGTCTCCCGATCCCGACGCCAGGGTGCAGAACGAGGCGCCGAAGCTGCGAACGCCGGAATCCGACAGCTCCGCAACCATCTGCGGCGCCGCGCCGACCAAGCTCAGAAACGTACTGCGCAGGATGACCCCTTTGTGCCAGCGAACGATCTCGAAGACGCCACTGGAGTGCTCGCGACGTTTGATCCAGCCCGGGCCCGGAAGGCGGCCGCGCTGGACTGGGCTCCACCGGTAGACGTCGGAGTACGACGGCCCCGCATCGGACGAGTGAGTCAACGCCATCCAGGCATCGTCTGGCCAGCTGCCTCCCACGGCAGTAATGGCGAATCCAGCCTCCGTTGCGTCGTCCACGCGAACGAGCTCGGGCATGAATCGAACCTGATTGCCCTCGATGAGCAGGGGGATCTCTTTCCACGGCTGGTGGGCCACGAGCAGGGCGTTGGAGCCCAGAGGAGCCAGCGCGACGGAATAGGGGAACTGGGCCACCAGATGGAAGGAGAGCCCCGTGTCGTGGCTGTTCGGAAGCGGAGCCGGGGTGCTCTTCGAGAGGGCCGGGTGCCCCGCCGGTTTCGAAGCCTTCTGATTCGGTGGGTTGGGATGACGCGCCGAGACAGCCGGTGGCGCTGAGTGCACGCCCCCTCTGGCGGGAGCGTTCGGTGCAGCAGCGCAGGCTGCGGCCGTTCCGAGGAGGACAAGACCCGCAACAAGGCAGGCACACGAACTCGCCACATGGGTCAGGCTATCAGAAACCGCGAGCTTGGTCACCGAATGCGCTCGTCATGGTCCGCCCCACCCCCCATCACCACCGCATCCACGCACGCCCAGCGCTCGGCGTCGTCGCTCGTCGCAACACGCAGCGTCACGTCCACCTTTTTTCCCGCCCAGCGCCGGGTATCGACCACGTCCCACGAGACGCCGGGACGGTTCACGAGGTCCACCCGTCCGGCGCTGTGCGCCGCTATCTCCACGTCGACCCCCATGGGCCCGTGGCCCCGGGTCACGTGCTGGTCTTCGATGCCGCCGAAAACCAGCAAACGGTCGCCGAGCTCGACCCTGGGCCAGTGGAGGCTCAACGTGGCGCCGGGCACGGGGCGCGCGAACACGGTCGGCCAGTGTCCGCGTCCAAGCCGGCACTTGCCTCCGGTGACCGCTGCGAGGCCCGGTCCGCTCCAGCCACTCGCTCCCGGGCGACCCCGAGCAATGCTCTGACTGCCCCGTCGAAGCTCGATGTCCGCTTCCTCCAGTCGGTCTGCCAATCTCTCTCGCACGGGATCGGGCGCGACGCACAAGAGCTCGTAGCGCCCGTAGCGTTGCTCCGAAAGGAGCCGTCCGAGCCGGCGCACGCGAGAGCGCAGGTCCCGATCGCGGTCGGAGCGCGTCGCGAGCCAGACGCGGTCATACCGCAGACGTCGGCGGGGCGACAGTGTGCCATCGAACAGGTCTGCGGCTACGCTGGCCCGGGTGCTCCCGGGGCGGACGAGCCACGCGGGTCGCACGAAAGCGAGTCGCCAGTCCGCTCGGTCGACGATGAGATCGCCTCGCTGCACGCGACGTCGCAGCATCGCGGCCATTTCGCTTCGTCCGGTTTCGTCCGTCGCGACGCGCCACGTGTACAGGAGGTATCCGGCGGCAGCGACCGAGCCCACGAAGGCCACCAGGCCGACCGATTCGGCCAGTCGCAGTCTGGGTGTTCGAGCTGTGACGGGGCGGTCGGCGCACACGGCCGGCTGTTGCCAGAGCGAGCCTGCTCCGACAGCCACGCTCGCGAGAAGCACGAAGACGTCGAGGTAGAAGTTGTCCCAGATGATCCGGTTGTTCATCACCACCCCGACGTAGGCGGTGACCAGCGCTGCGAGCACGGCTCTGCGACGGCGCACGACCGCAGCGACAACGCTCGTGACGACGATGCTGGCTGCTTGCGCCGCGCTCATCCACCCGGTTGCCTCGAGCTGGTAGAGCGTCCCGGAAAAACCGTACTTCTGATAGAACCACGTCTGGTGCGCCGGGCCGTACTCCCAGAGCCAGCGCAGCGTGCCGAACCAGAACGGCTCCGGATCCGTCGCGACGAAGGGCACGAGCAGACTCGATGCCACGGCGCCCGCGAGCCCGAGGCGTGCGGCCGCCCCGCGCCAACCGACCTCCCGTATCAGAAGCAGCGCTGCAAAAGGCAACAGCACGAGCGCAAACTGGCGCGTAGCAAGCCCGAAGCCGAGCAGCGCGGCGCCTAGCCACAGGCGCCGCCGGAGCAAGGCCGCCACCGTGAGCGCAAGCAGACCCCACCAGGGGTGCGCCTCGGCATACACGACGTTCCACTGCACACTCGGCGAGAACCACCACACGGCGCTGAGCGCCACGACCAGGTCTTGTGCGCCCCTTCGCTGCGGCGCCGCCACGCCTCCGGCCGCCCACGCCAGAGCGCCCACGACGCCGACGTCGGCCAAGACCGACACCAGGCGTAGATCCAGGCCGGCGGCCGTTGCCGGCAGCGACAAGAGCCAGAGGCCCGGAAAATACGTGAGCGGCACCAGACTCCCGCGCTGCATCTGGTAGACCGCGTACGGTGGATCGCCCCTGAGCAGCGCGTGCTGCGCGTCCTGCACCAGTGGCAGCATGTCGCGCAGCAGCGGGTCTGGGCTCCACGCATCCAAACCAAAGCAACGCAGCGCAACACCGAGCACACCCGATGCGGCGAGCACGAACAGCCAGGGCAGTCGCGGCAAAGCCAGCAGGACCAGAAGGACAATGGCTATCGGCGCGAAAGCCGAGGCGGCCCGGGGCGCGGCGACCGCCAGGCTCTGCACCCGATGCCCAGACGCCAACAAACCGAGGAACACGATGGCGACGAGCAGGCCCAACCGGCGAAGGTCGGTGCTGTCCACGCGGCGCTCGGATACCCAGGCCCAGCCGACGACCAGGGGCCAGACACCGAGCACGGGTAGCAGCAGCTGCAGATCCCGACTGGGAAACACGGCGAAGGCTCGAGCAGCCGAAGCCTGGCCCGAGAGCGCGAGCAGTGCCGGCGCAGCGAGCACACCGCCCAGAACCAAGCACCCGACCCCCACCATCCAACGACCCGGACGTGCTCGCCGCGGATCCGGCCGGGTGGCGAGAGTCTCCGGCGACGCAAGCCAAGCGGCTCCGACGAGCAGAGCTGCGAACCCCACAGTGGCGACCAGCGGCGAACCGAACGTGCTGCCCACGAACTCGAGGACCACGACGAGTGGGACCAACCACGCGAACAGCTCGCAGGCACGGTAGCGCATCGACTGCCCTGGAACGACCGGCCGAGTCACCTTGGCATGCGGCGCTCTTGGGTGTCCAGGTCCTGTGCGAAGCGGACGAACCAGCGCTCTCGCGCACGGCCGCGATCTGATGGCCGTGGAACGCTACGCCATAGTGAAACGCAGCGCTTCCGAGTATCCAGCGGAGCGAAGCCAGGTCCACGACGCCTCGGCCGAACGAAAGCTGCCCAGCAGCACCGGCCGGAGCGCGAAGGGGCCCCGACGCGCAGCCGCGCTGTGCACGCGGACCGATCGCTCACTCGCTCTGGTTTCGCTCATGGAAGCACCAGGAGCGCGCCGCGACGCGTTCCTGCGACGGGCAGGCGCGGAGCCTCGAAGCCGTCGTCGTTGATCCAGTAGCCGAAGAAGTGCTCCCGGCCGGGGCGTTTTCGGATCTCACTGGTCGACGCGTAGATGAAGCCAGCCTTCCAGAACTTGGTCGACAACGGCACGTTGAGGCCGATGGATTTGACGGTGGGATCCGCGGGCACCAGGCTCCAGGGTTCGGGCGCCATGACGCGTGAACGGATCGCGAACGTCTGGTCGGCAGCCGAGGGACCAGCCGACAGGAAGTAGACGACGAGCTGGGGCGCCACTGAGGGCACGTACAGCGTGCCCAGGAGCTCGGTACCATCGTCGTACTTCATGGCCGTGGTCCGGTCGATGGGCGTCAGTAGGCGGGCCCGCAGCATCTGGGCGAGCCGGGGTCGTCCGTTTGCCACCGCGATGTTGTGTGCGATCCGCAGCTGCTCTCGGCCGACAGGCGGTGCGTCGGGCGAAGGGTTCGGCACCTGTCCGAAGTGGGCACGCAGCTCCCACGTCCAGTACGGATCGGGCTGTACCGTGCGCATCGGATCGTTGCCCTGGAACAGGTAGCGCTCGAGCCCGCTCGGCTCCCGTTCCACGAAGGAGAAACCCTGCAGCAACCCTGCCGGTGTTGCGATGTCGACCAGCCAGAAGGGCCCGACCGCGAAGAGCCGGCCCGCGGAAGCCACGGTCCGCTGACCCCGCGCGGACATGAAACGCGAGTCTCCGACGAAGTAGCGCTCGATCTCGTCGTCATCTGCAGTCGGGAGCAGCATCGTGGAGCGGGTTGGCCGGTGAAGGGTCCAGGACTGCGACCAGTCCGGCTTCATCGACACATGCAGACGCACCCGCGTGTTCGGTTGCATGCGAGACGTCATCCAGGCGAGAGCGGCCGCCTTGTCGCGATCCTGCAGGTTCAAGTGGCCGTCGTCGTTGAAGCGGCCGCCGGTCCCATGTGCCCACTTCAACGCCCGCACCGCATCGGGGAACATCAGAGCCGGGACGAGACCCGGCGCGAGCAGTGCGGCTCGCGCAATGATTCGCTTCGCTCGAAACCCGTGGTACCGCGCCAGCACCCAGCCCACCGCGTCGGCCGAGCTGCGCGCGAAAGCCGCCAGGCCCAGCGCGAAACTGATGGCGAACGGCATGGGCCAGTAGACGTGCACGGACACGCCGTTCGGGAACAGAAAGTAGTGGACCAGCGCAGTCGTGAGCAACGCGAGCGGGAAGACCTCGAGCAGCTTGCCGGAGGCCAGCAGCCGGACCGCCGGCAGCGCTGCTGCTATCTTTCCCAACGTCACCGCCAACGGCGTGAACATCAGGTCGATCCAGTAGCTGCGCATCTCGAGCAGCTGCGCCCACGAACGGCGACTGCTGGCACGTCCCTGGGCCGCCTCGAACAGTCCGTCCAGTGCTCCGATGTGTCTGAAGTACCAGGCGTAGAACCCCACGGTGCCGGCACAGACGACCGAACCCCAGGCGAGCCACTGGACCAGGCGCCTCTTGTCGACGGTGCCGAACCAGCGTGCCGGCGCAAGCAGGTGTCCAGCGAAGACGCACACCAGGACCGTGCCCGCAAAGACGATTCCTATCCAGTCGGCCTGGCAGGCCCACAGCAAGCCGAGCACGCTCACGACCACCCAGCGCCGCTGCCAGGTGCGGATCATGTTCACGTAGCCCCAGGTCGCGACCAGGCAGCCGAAAAGCGTGGGTAGCTCGAAACCCGGGAAGCTGGCGTAGGCGAGCACGAGCGGCACCGCTGCGTAGCCGAGCGCGCAAAGCGCGCCCGCCACGGCGCCGTAGAGCGCGCGGCCGATGCCGTAGAGCAGGAGTGCACTGGCCGAAGCCATCACGATCGGCACCAGACGTATCGCGTACGCATGCCGACCCAGCAGCTTCACTGCCGCTGTGACTGCCCAAAACACGCCCCACGGATGATGCGCGTAGACCAGGGTCTGGCTCGGCGCCGCCAGCGTGTATTCGCGCACGGGCCCGATGATCCCCCACGAGAGCATGTTGTCGGCGGCCACGCCGCGCGCCGCCGTGACCGCGAAGTGTCCGGCGCACATGGGCCCCGCGATTTCCCAGGCCCCGGCCAGGGCCACCCAGACAGCGGCCAGCACCGCGATCCACCGCGCCGCCTTCTCCACGCGCGGGCCGGCCAGCGGCGCTTCCGAGGCCGAGAGAACCGCCGTGTCGGAATCGGGCATGAGAAGCCCGCAAGCTAGCACAGCCGACCGGCCCCGGGCGCGAGTTCACGCGGCTCGCACGCAGGATGGGCTTCGGACTATCCTGTCCCGCCTGGTGCCCTGTCTCCCAGACAGGGCACACAAGGAGCGACCCGCATCCTGGCTCAGACCGAGGGCATTCGCCGCAGAATTCGACGGCTTCGCCCCGCTCGAGGCCGTCGAATCCTGCAGCGAATCACGGAGACAGGACACTAGGTATGGACGCCCGCGATCGTGTCGAGGCAATGGCTGCCCGCAGCAGCAGAGCGCGCACCCTGGTTGTGACGCCGACCTACAACGAGCGCGACAACCTGGCGCTGTTCGCGCGCGCCCTGACCGACGTGGCGCCCGCGAGCCACTTGCTCGTCGTCGACGACGACTCCCCGGACGGTACCGGAGAAGTGGCCGATCGACTGGCCCGCGAGGATCCGCGCGTGCACGTGCTGCATCGCGCGCGCAAGATGGGCCTCGGCACCGCGTACGTCGATGGCTTTCACTACGGGTTGGCGCGCGGGTACGACGTTTTCGTCCAAATGGACACGGACTTGTCTCACGACCCGAAGCACCTGCAACGCTTCTTCGAAGCGCTCGAGGCAGGAGCAGACGTCGCGGTGGGCTCTCGCAACATCCCAGGAGGCGGAGTGGACGGATGGGGGCTCGGGCGGCACGTGCTGAGCAAGGGCGGCTCGCTCTACTCGAGGCTGATCCTCGGGGTCAGCGTGTGCGACCTGACTTCGGGATACAAGGCCTACACACGCCAGGCTCTGGGCGCGATCGACATCTCGAGCATCCGCTCCAACGGCTACTCATTCCAGATCGAGACGACCTACCGCGCCCTCCGACGTGGTCTGCGCGTCGCCGAGGTGCCGATCGTCTTCGTCGATCGCCGCGCCGGTCACAGCAAGATGAGCAGTGCCATCTTCGTGGAAGCGATCCTGATGGTCTGGAAGCTGCGCTGGGCTGCGCTCATCGGTCAGCTATAGAGAGTTGGAGCGACACCGGAAGTGGCGCCGTCTGGCCGCAGTAGGTCGACCGGCGGTTCTAGATTCGTTCCACTTGCCGCCTCGAAACCTGGATTGTACGTATCACGTGCTCCTTCGCCAGGGGCACATGCCGCAGGAGGCAGAACGTGAACGAGCGGAGGCACAACAGCCGGGTACTCATCCGCCGCGCGGTCGATTTCCTTTGGGACGGCGGTGCCGCTTCGGGTTGGGGCCACGATCTCGGGATGAACGGCATGTACATCCAGAGTGGACAACGGCTCGCTCCAGGGACTGCGGTGCACGTGACCGTTCACTTCCGCCGCGCGAAACCGATCTCCGTCGATGCTCGGGTGAGACGCATGGACGAGACTGGCTTCGCGGTCGAGTTCGAGCGTCTGGGTGGTCTGGCCGACGAAATCATTCGCAAGGTCATTGGATACGCGGGCTAGCGCCGGAGACGTTGGCGCACGGCGCTCGTCACCGATGACACGAGGCATCCCAGGGGTGCGCGGTCCTCGGCGCGGAGGCGGGGGCCGCTCCTCTTCTTCGGTGGGCCAGACGTGTCTCCACGCCACATGGCTAGCGGGGCTCCGCCCCAGCCCGACAAGCCATGCTGCGGCCTGATGGGCTGTGCTGACTGTTACGCCGGAGCCCCGCGTCAACAGT
>JAFGIS010000200.1 GCA_016929495.1 Polyangiaceae bacterium
ACTGTTGACGCGGGGCTCCGGCGTAACAGTCAGCACAGCCCATCAGGCCGCAGCATGGCTTGTCGGGCTGGGGCGGAGCCCCGCTAGATCTAGAACGTAACGGAGCTGCCTCCGAGGGTCCCGGCGGACTGCACCGAATGTGGTGCCTGCCGTCACGGTGATGGATCGCGTTGCGGGTACCTGCTTGCCCAGACGGGATCCTCGCAGTGCGCTGGCTACTTGGCCGGACGATTGCGCTGTACACGTCCCAGCACGATGAGCCACCACGGCTCGTGCGTTGCGGCGCGAAACGAGGGGCCGCGCCTTCTTGCCGCACTGCGTCATGACGGGTCGACCCAATGTGGAGCAGATGGAAACCGCTCCGACGACCTCACCGTTCACGGAGGGCGCTGCCGTATGACGTCGCTCAAGGACCCATCTGACGAGTCACGTATCCGCCGCGAGCTCGACGCCCTGGCCAAGCGCTGGTCCGAGATCCTGTCGCGTGCCGAGCGCGAGGTCGTTCGCACGGAGTACCGCAGCGTATCGGCTTACGCGGTACTGCCGCTGTGGTTCGAGCTGTCGAACCTGTCGCCGGGCAAGCTCCTTGACGCCCAGCCTTCGAAAGGAGGCGTCCGCTACGGTCTGGACGCGCAAGGCCGGGTGCAAACGGCCCAGCACTTCGAGGGTACGCGACTGACGGTGCGGATCGCGGCGTTGTACGAACCCGGCCAGAACATCTGGCTCCGAAGGACCGACGACGAGGACACGTTCGTCGAGCTGGTGCGCCTGAGTGAGGGCCGTCCGGTCGAGTGGTACAAGACAGGCGAGGATAGTCTGCGCTTGTGCAGGGGCGTGTACGACGAGCAGGGGCGATTGCTCGAGGTCCGCAACCAATCCGTCACGTCCCTCGGCAAGGAAGAGCTGACCGAGACGCGCGATCGCCTGGTGTACGACGTCAACGACGTGGTCGTGCGCATCACCCGTTCCGGAACGAACGCCGACCGCGTCATCTACCGTGCAAAGGCATCCTCCGGGAGCCGCAAGGCGCGCAACGACGGCCTGAGCGCGGCTGCCAAGACCGTGGACGTCATTGCCCCCAGAGTGGGACGGTTCCTCAAAGAACATGCCGAGCGGGAGGCACTGGCCGTGGCCATCGCTTATGACGAAGAGATCACGGTGCCGGCGGCACCGCTGCTCGGCATCATCTGGCGCGACGACTTCCAGCGACTGCTCGAGAAAGGGTGGGATCTACTCGACATACTGAACCCGGCCGAGCACGAGTCCTTCGATATCCCGGCCCTTTCACTCGAGCAGGCGGAGGTGGGACCGTTCTTGCCTGCGGTTGGCTCTCAGCGAGAATTCTACGTCGGAGTGGCGCGTAGCCTTGCTGCGCGGTTCAGCGCGTCGCCGAGCCTGCTGCAGCGCAGCGTCGTCGTGTACACGACCGACCTGGAGTGCAGCCACCTGCGCCGGAACCTCGATGAGCTCGGCATCGGCAACATCGCCGCCGCGTTCGCCCGTGTCACCGGAACGTGACAACCGCTAGCGCGAGACCCGAGGGCTCATTTCCGGGATCCTCTCAGGTTCTGCAGCATCTTCAGCAGCTCGGGGCTGGCGGCGTAGGGCGGGACCCGCGAGACCTCGTGCCCGGTGTCCCAGAGCACCGGAACCATCTTCCTCGAAAGTGCAGCGTTGGCCACTGCTGACGTCCAGCGAACACGCGAGGCCGACTCCTTCTGGTCGCTCGCATTGAATTCTCCGACGAACGCCGGGAGATCATTGCGCGTGCAGAAGTCACCCATCATGTCGAACAGCCGGGTGAGCTCAGCGACGTCACCCGCGCTTCCCCAGGTCGGCATCATCTTGCCCCAGCTCGCGTCTTCGGTCAGTCCGCAGAACTGCCAGGGCGTGTAGTAGTGCACCGAAATGAAGAGCCTGTGGGGGATGGTGTCCTTGGGCAGGGCGTAGTCGCGGCTGCACGTCTTGGTGATATCGGTGGAGTACCCGGCCAGGATCAGCAAGCGCTTCGCGTTGTTGCCTCCGGTCGTTCTTACCGTGTCGATGAACAGCTGGTTGACGCGAGTCAGCGTGGCGTACGCTTTCTGGACTGAGCCTTCATTGTCGAACTTCGTCTCCTCGTTGAGCGCTTCGAAGATCAGTCTCTGGTCCTTGCCGGCAAAGTAGGTCGAGATTTGCTTCCAGTACGAGCGGTAGCGCTTCTCTGCCTTTCGGCTGAAGGTGGCGTAGGTGTTCGGGAAGCGTTCCTTCGAGCTCGAATCGATCCAGCCTCCGTCCCAGTGGATGTTGAGGACACAGAACATGCCCGCTTGGGTGATCCAGTCCACCACCTCACCGACCCGGTTGATCTTGTCCGACTGGACGCGACCGCCGACGGCGTAGGTATTCCAGGCAACCGGCAGGCGGACGGTTTTGAATCCCAGCGCGGCCAGGCTTCGGACGTACTCTTCGGTGATGGGCGGATTGCCCCACCCGGTCTCCCACTGTGTCGTGTTCTCCAGCGTGTTTCCGATGTTGATGCCAGGCGTCATCCTGGAGGCCGCAGTCCAAGCGTCCAGTTCGGCCATCGGCTCCAGGGCTGGAGGGTTCGCTCCATAGCAGAGGCTCGTACCATCGGAAGACTTGGGAGGCGGTCGGAGGCACGCCAGCGGCTGGAGGAGCCCCGCAAGGAGCACAATCGTCTGGAGAAGAACGCGGGATCGGCGCATGCTGGTCTCGCTCGGTTCGCTGTCGCAGGTACGAATGATTATCGGACGGGAGCGGGAGTTGGTCGCTGCTCGATAGCCTGCGAGATGCCAAAAGCACAACCTCGCCGGCAAAGCAGCAGAAAACCCAGCAAGCCGATGCGGGTCCAGGTCGCGGAAGGCCACGACCCGCCCGCAGCCCGGCAGCACCATGCCCGGCAGCCGCGGATGGTCGTGACGTCACCGCTCGTCTGGTAGTGAACGCCGAAGCCGTCGGCATTCTGCCCGTCGCCCTGGTTGGATGTCGGGTCGTAGTTGTCGTGCGCGTCGCAGTTCAGGACCAGGTGGCCCCCCGTGCCTTTGCCGATGAAGATCCCGTTTCCGTTGTTGTGGTGCATGTTCAAGAGTCCGAAGATGTCGTGGCTGCCGGCGTCCACCGCCACACCGTTTTTGGAGAACGAGTTCATGGGCACGTTGCAGATCTCGAGTCCCTTGAAGTGCAGCCAGCTGCCCGACACGACGAACCCGTGCGTGTACCCCGTGGTCGATATGACCAGCTTCGAGAAGTCGAAGACCGGGGTGTCACCCTCGTACGCCCAATAGCGGATCCAGTTGGTGTCCGATGTTCCGCTCTTCGTGAACCGGATCCCGGCGCCCGCCGCGGTGGGTGTGGTGATGCTATAGGTGCCGCCACGGATATAGACGGTGTCGCCTGCGGCGGCCACATCGGCTCCCTCCTGCAAGGTAGCGAAGGGCTCGTCGAGCGTGCCGGGATTCGAGTCACTGCCCGTCGGTGCCACGTAGTAGTCGGTACCGAGTGCCGGGAGATGACGGGGGGCATCGGCCGAATCGTCTGCGGCGGCACGGACTTGGCACAAGAGCTGCTGGCCGAGCGGCAGCGGGTCCCTACGCGCGCACGGCCGAAATGGCGCACACCGTGCGGCTGTGGCAGAATGCCGCGAGGAGCTTGAGGCGACCATGAGACACCAGGCAATAGGGGTGATGACGTGGGTACTGGGCTCGCTGACGCTGGCGCCGAGCGCCCGAGCGGACGTGGCGCCGCCGGACGACTACGTCGAGACGTGCACGGTCGCCGAGCAGCAGAACGAGGGCGAGGAATGTCTGCTGTGCCAGGTCACCTATGCGGACTTCGAAGCGTGCAGCACGACCTGCGGGAGCCTGGGCTTCACCAACCGCTGCAAGTCGTGGGGCACTTCGGTGTACAACGAGGTCTACTGCAGGAGCGCGACACTCTCCGACGGCTCGTGCGAAACGGTCGATGTCGCTTTGACGACCAACGGCAACGATGCAACCCTGATACAGAGATGCCTCTGCGCCGACGGCACGAGCGGGGCTGCAGGTGCTGGCGGCGAGAGCTCGTTCGCCCCACCGATAGGAGGTGCCGCGGGCGACGACACGGCCGGCGCCGCAGGCAGCAACGCGGATGAGGACGCCGGCGGCAAGCCCGGCACTGGCGGTGACACCAGCCACAGCGCTTCCGGCAAGCCGGGCACCGGTGGCAAGGGCAGCGGCGGTCGCGAAGCCGTCTCCGGTGGCACGTCGAACGGCGACTCCGGTGGCGATACGGGCGCTGTCGCGCGTCCCGCCGGTGGCACATCGGGCAGCCACACCGGTGGCACGCCCGATGTGGCGACCGGCGGCACGCCCGGAGCGGGCGGCGCCGTGGGCGTCGGCGGAAAGACAGGCGAGGCCTCCGGCGGCACACCCAGCAGTAGCCACACCGGCGGCATGCCCGGCGCAGCGACCGGCGGCAGCGCGGACAGCAGCGGCGACACGAACGCATCCAAGCGGACGGCTCACCACGACGGCTGTGCGGTCGCACCAGAGCCATCGAGCGAGCGCGCTCTGTGGTTGGTGCTCGTCGCCCTGGCCCTGGGGCTGCGCCGCCGACGGTGAGCGAGTTGTTGGCCGACGAATCGGCACGATATTGGCGAGGCCTGCGATTGGGTCCAACTGTCGTGGCCAGGTGGCGGTGCGCTTCCTCCGGTGGGCCGGTCCCAGTCCTACGTCGTTGCGTCGGGGACTGCGCGTCGGGCACCGGAGCTGGAACCGGCCTCGTCGAGGGGTGGTAGGCCGGCAAGGGCAGGCAGGACCTCGGCAGACTCGATCGGAGAGGGTGGAGCTAGGACTGCGGTCAGCTGACCCGTACCCGCCCCCCCAGCCGCATATCCGCACACGAAGCCCCCACCAAGATCTCGAACTCTCCAGGTTCCACCACCCACTCGTGCCGCTCGGCGTCGTAGTACTCGAACGCCCGCCGATCGAGTGCCATCTCGACGCGCCGCCGTTCCCCCGGCTCGAGCCTCACCTTGGCGAAGCCCTTGAGCTCCTTGGGCGGCCGAGGCACGGACGCGACCACGTCGTGGACATAGAGCTCGGCAATTTCGGCTCCGGCGACGCTGCCTGTGTTCACGACATCGAACGACACCGTGATGCTGCCGTCTGTTGCCATGCTCGATGCCGAGAGCGAGAAGTCCTCGTACGCGAACGTCGTGTAGCTCAGGCCGAAGCCGAAGGGGAACTGGGGCTCGATGCCGTGAGCATCGCTGTGGCGATAGCCGCCGAAGACGCCGTCGTCGAGCCGAACGCGCAGGTCCGCGTCCGCGTCGTGGTAGCAATGGTAGGAGGAGCGATCCTCGAGCCGCTTCTCGAAAGTGACGGGCAGCTTGCCCGAGGGGTTGACCTGGCCCAGTAGGATCTCGGCGATCGCGCGGCCGCCCTCCTGGCCTGGATAGAAGGCGAATACGAGGCCCTTGACCAGGCCGAGCCAGCGGCGCATGTCGACATTGCCGCCGGCCGTCAGCACGACCACCGTGTTGGGTTGCGCCTTGGCCACTTCGATCACGAGCTCTTCGAGCTCTGGATGCATGGCAAAGGGGCGGTCGAAGCCCTCGCCTTCGCTTACGTCATCGAATCCGACGCACACCACGGCGGCGTCGGCCGCGCTGGCCGCGCGAACACACGCCGATATCTCGCGCGAGGGATCGGACAGCGCCCACCAGCCCAGACTCAGCCCAGCCCAGGTGCCGAAGCGCTTGTACTCGACGATGAGCCGGTGGCGTGTGCCCGCCCGAAGCTCGTGTTCGAAGCCGAGCTCACGCAATGGAGGCTGGGCCCAGGTGTCGAGCACCGTTTGCCCGTCGATGCTGATGCGAACGGCACCCTGGTGCGGCCTGACGCGGAAACCGTGTCGTCCCCCGAGCTCCGGCACGATCCAACCTGACCAGCGCACGGTGTACTGCTCGGCCGTGAGCGACGGCATCGGCGCTCCTGTGCCCCACCTGACGTTGAGGCGCGGCTCGACCCGCACTTCCGTCGGAGCTCCCGCGAGCTCGGCGTTGTTGAAGTACTCGGCCACGAGACCGGAGCCCGAGTCGCACTCGTAGCGGCAGGTCAAGAACGCGACGCGCGCGGGGTTGGGGTCCGGCCCGCGCACGTGCACGATCTCGGCATCGTCTCCGAGCAGATCTCGCAGTCCCTCGAGCACGCTCACCTGGTGGGTGGGCGGCGTGTGCGCGCTGCCTCCGCCGCTCCAGACCGCCGGGTGGGCGTGCGTGCCGATCACGGCCAGCTTCTTGATCGCACCGGGACGCAGCGGCAGAACGTCCGCGTCGTTCTTGAGCAGCACGATGCCCGAGCGGGCCACCTCGAGCGCCATCTGGGCGCTACGGGGATCGTCCAGAGGGATGCTCGGGTCGAGCTGCTCGTGGTCGAGCCAGCCGAAGCAGACCGCAAGGCGCAGCAGGCGCCGCACCTTGTCATCGAGGGTCGCGCCCGAGACTTCGCCGCGCTCGATGGCGGGCACGAGTTGGTCGGCGTTCATCCACAGCGCCGTGGGCATCTCGAGATCGAGACCTGCATTGGCCGCGCGCACGGCGTCGTAGGTCGACGTCCAATCGGACATCACCACGCCGTCGAACGCCCAGAGCCCTTTCAGGAGATCCGTGATGAGGCCCCTGTGCTCTGAGCAATGTGTGCCGTTGACCAGGTTGTACGCGGTCATCACCGCGCCGGACCCTGCCTCGGTCACGGCGGCCTTGAAGGCCGGCAGGTACACCTCGTGGAGCGTACGCTCGTCCAGGTCGCTGCTGACGTTGTGCCGGTCGTATTCCTGGAAGTTGAGAGCGAAGTGCTTGACCGTACAGCTGACGCCGATGGACTGGACTCCGCGGATCCAGCGGGTCGCCATGCGCGAAGCAAGCAGCGGGTCTTCCCCCATGTACTCGAAGTTCCGCCCACACAGAGCGGAACGGTACAGGTTGACGCCCGGCGCGAGCAGGATGTGCACGCCCCGGGCGCGACAATCACGTCCGAGAGAAACCCCGAGCTCGTACCAGAGGCTCTCGTCCCAACTCGCCGTGGCGCAGAGCTGGGCAGGGTAGGCGGTGGCGCGCTCGCACCACCAGTGGACGCCCATCGGGCCGTCGGACATCCTGAGCTCCGGCAGCCCGATGCGCGCATTGGGAAACGTGGCTCCACGGCGGGGTCGCCCGCCGATCAGCTCGATCTTCTCTTGCAGCGTCAGCTCGCCCAGCAGCGACTCGACACGCTGCTCGACCTCGGCACAGGGGGCCACGAACCTCGGATGGTCGCTCTGCATGCTGCGTCGGGGTTAGCCGATCTTGGCCGTTCGTGCTGCTCTTCTGTACCTCGTTGGTTCGGCCCCGAGGCCGTCATACTCCGTGGGCTTGGACCGGTATGAATGTGTCGTGCGAGCCGAGATATCCACGTCGATTTCCGGGAACTCCAAGCGGACGCCATGGCGGCCAGAAGGAGGCGGCCGTGCAGCGCGAGCTGGGAGTACGCTCCACGGCGGACCGCTACATCAGCCAGAAGTCCGCGACGTCCGTGCCGCGAAGCATCAAGCGCTCAGAGCCGGCTGCTGATCGCCCGGCGCGACGCTCGAGACGGGCGGGCTCGCGTGCGTCGAGCGGAGCTCCGTGCGAGGGCCTGCGGATTGCGCCAGGACCCGGAGCACCTGACGACCCGACTCCGTCTGCGGGACGTATTCATCGGGCGTGTGGAGCAGGGGGACGCCCAGCACGGGCTCGTCGCCCAGCACTCTGTCCAGGTCAGCGAGCAAGTCCGCCATGCTGGCGTAGCGGTTGTGCGGATGCTTGCGCATCGCCGTGAGCACGATCGTCTCGATGCGCGGGTCGAGGGCATCGACGAGCCACGATGACGGTGGCGCAACACTGAGAAGCTGGTGCGCCAACAGCTCGGTCACCGGCGTGGTGTCAAAGGGCAGTTCACCCGTGAGCGCGCGAAACATGACCACCCCGAGCGCGTACACGTCGGCGCGGGGATCCACGGGATCTCCGACCACCTGCTCGGGTGCCATGTACTGCAGCGTTCCCGCCGCGAATTCGGAGCCGCTGCCCTCATTGCCCCCGGCAGGGCATGCCAGGCCAAAATCGAAAACCTTGACCAGGCACTCGTCCGTCTCGGTGGTACACAGAAACAGATTGGAGGGCTTGATGTCGCAGTGAACCACGCCCTCGGCGTGCGCTGCCCCGAGACCCATCGCTGCCTGCCGCATCAGCGATACCGTCGTCAGAGGCGAGACGGTCCGCTCTCGGCGCAGACGCTGGCGCAGCGTCTCACCCTGGAGCACCTCGGCCACCAAATAGGGCAGCTCACCCGGTGCCGTGCCCCCTCCGAAGACGCGCATGACATTCGGGTGCGACACCTGCGCCGACGCTTCTCGCTCGTAGCGCAGCCGACGCCTCAGCTCGGGCGACTTGCGTGCGTGATCCGCCAGGACCTTGACAGCGACGGACTCCGTCGTGACCAGATCGTGCGCCAGGTACACCTCGGCCATGCCACCGCGCCCCAGCTTGGCAATGACCTGGTATCGGCCGTCGAACCACAGGCCCGGATGCAAGCGAGGCATGGTCGGCTGGGATGCCCTGCCGGCGCCCCGGGGGCCAAGTTCGTTGTCCATGCGGGCTCGATTATGCGGACAGGCCACTGTCTGGGTAGCGCTGCTGACCGGCCTACCGGTCTGAGCTGCTCGTCGTTTGTTGCGCCACTGCCGCTCTGATCTGGACCACTGGAGCGCACGCCTATATGACTTACGCGGCAGAACCGGCCTACAGCTTTGGACGCCTTGGCAACGAGGAGCTCGCCGTGACAGAGAAGCCCAACAAGCGAACAAGCGACAAACCTGACTCCAACGAGGAGGAGGAGGCTCGTGGCACAGACGAGGACGAGCAGGCTCGTGCCACGGACGAGGACGAGCAGGACGAGCGTGACGACGAAGGTAGTGAGGACGAGGAGGCCGAGGAGGAGTCCGGCTCGGAAGCGAAACGCGAGTCACCCGGGCTCGGGCTGTTTCGGCTCCGCAACGTGCTGATCGCGGCGGTTGCGGTGGCGCTCGTCGCTTCCGTCGCTCTGACGCATCGGCGGGAGAAGAGCGAGCGGTCTGGAGAGGTGCTCGACGCCGACATCACCTTGGTTACCGCGGACCGGAAGGACTTGGACTGTGTCTCCTCCGAGGACGTCGACGGCTACGCGTGCGGCTATTCGGACGAGAAGACCGCGCGCAAGCTCGATGAAAGCAAGAAGCTGCGTCCGTACATGACCTTGGATCGACAGATGTATCTGATCCCGGGTCTGTTCCTCGAGCCGGCCATTGCCGCGCGCTATCAGACTGAGCCGCCCGACAACAAGCCCCGTGAGCAACTCCGGCGTTTCACGGCGAAGTGCAAAGTCACCATCGTCGACGACATCGACAATGTTCGGGTGCGGTGGACCCCGAGTGGTCCGTGGCAACCCAGCGCCAATGATGTCGTGGTGGCCACCCTCTCCCAGTGCCGCGTCGAGGGCTGAGCCCCTGATCGCCTCCGTGCCGTCGCAGCCGATCCCTCGGACCGGCACGGGGGTTCACGGCTCGTATTCGAAGGCTCCGCGGTCCCACGACCCGTCCCCGCCGCGCGTCTTGCCGTCCGGGTCCTGGGCGTAGAGGACATCGAGCGTCCGACCGGAGTCGGTCGGCGTGCGCAGGTGGAAGTCGAGCCCAGGCGCGTCCTGGAAGGGGTCGTCGCGCAGCACCTGCACGTGGTCTTCCTCCACGGCGCGACTCA
>JAFGIS010000201.1 GCA_016929495.1 Polyangiaceae bacterium
CCCAGACGGAGCAGGGGTACTGGAACGAGAAGCGCAAGAGGCACATGGCCGGCGAGCACTCCGCCGGTATCGTGACGGGCCTCGACGTCACCGCAACCAGCCCCGCTTCGCTTCACGTGCTCGTTGCTCCCGGACGGGCTGTCGACGCGGCCGGCAACGACCCCGAGGTCGAGGCTGTTCAGGATCTCGATCTGACGGGCCTGGTCCCGGGCAGCGGGCAGGTCACCGTCTACATCACTCTCACGTTCGACGAGGCCGAAGTCGAGCCATACTACGTCGACGAGCTCGGCGCCTACCAGAACAAGTACCTACAGGACGGGGTCCAGCTCGCGGCTCTGACCGCGCCGCCCGTGGATCCGGCAGTCGAACTTGCGCGCGTGCTGCTTGCGGCCGGTGCCACCGAGATCACTGCCGCAGCCGATCCGCAGAACCCGGTCGAGAACGAGATCGACCTCACCCACCGGGACTACACGGGCAAGGAGGTTCTCGAACTCGCGGACCTGTCGGACGTCAGCCCGGATCAGGCAGCTGCGTTCGGCGCGATGGCGTTTCCGTCCGCCATGAACCCGATCGGCACGCTGGATGATATCGCCGCTTCGGTGAACCCCGTGGCCGCTGAGGTGGCGACCGCTCGGGGGGCACGGGCTTCGCTCGACGAGCGTCTCGATCAGGCGCTCGCGGAGAACGGCGCCCTCAAGAGCCATGGCGCAACCCACCGCGGCGACGGGTCGGATCCAATCGCAATGGCTTCGCCTTCCATCGCAGGCCTCATGTCGGCCGCCGACAAGGCCAAGCTCGACACCGTCGAGAACGGTGCCGTTGCGGCCGGGGCTGCGGGCGATGCCCACGCGGCTATCGTGACGGGGAACCCGCACGCACTCGACGCTGCGGACGTCGGTGCGGCTCCCGCGAGCCACGTCGGCGCGGGAGGCAGCGCCCATGCTCTCGCCACGACATCGGTCGCCGGCTTCGTCTCTGCGGCGGACAAGACGAAGCTCAACACGGTCGAGGCCGGTGCCGTCGCGGCCGGAGCCGCCGGTGACGCCCACGCGGCTATCGTGACGGGGAACCCGCACGCGCTCGACGCCGGCGATGTCGGCGCTGCCCCTTCCAGCCACGTCGGCGCCGGAGGCGGAGCGCACGCGCTCGCCGTGGCCAGCGGCGATGCTGGGTTCATGTCGGGTGCCGACAAGCTGAAGCTCGACACGCTCTCGCCGGGCAGCGGCGGGTGGACGGTCTTGAGCCCCGCGGGCGGCTCGGTCGTAGCCCAGCTCGCCGGCCACGCGGCCGGGCAGAAGTTCTGGCTCCTGCCCGGGACCTACGCGATGGGCGGCGTCATTGAGCTCCAGGCGGGGGCCGTGGTCGCCGGTACGCGGCTCGCCGTGGTGCAGATGGCGTCGACCGCCGAGGCATTCCGTCTGCTCAACGACGGCGCGAGGCTTCTCGGGTTCACCATCCAACTCGGCGCGACGGGCGGGGCATACATCGTCCAGACATCCGGCTCCGACTGCGAGATCGACGGCCTGGCGCTCGTCGCGGCTGCCCCCGCCAACCGCGCAGTCGCGGGCATCTACCTCGGGGGCGGCGCGCGGAGCGTCGTCCGCAACTGCCGCATCGACGGCGTCGCTTCGTTCGCCGCGGTAAGGGCCGTGTCGGGGCTCGCCGGCTGTGTCGTCGAGAACAACCACATCGACCTCGGCGACGTGGCAGACTCGGACTACGTTGTCGCGGTGCGTGGCGAAGCCACGTCGTCTGCCCCCGGGCTCCTGGTGCAAGGCAACGTCATCGAGCTCGGCACGTCCGACAAGCGCGTCGCCTTCACGCCAGCGCCCGGCTGGAGGATTGTCGCCAACAGAGTCATCGCGGGCGGAGGCGCATACGACGGGTACGGCGTGCTGAACTCAGACGTTGGTATGGACCAGGTTCTGGTGGCCAACAACACCTTCGAGGGAGGAATCAGGCGCGCGGTCCATATCGAAGGGGCCGTCACCCAGTGGATCGTGAACGGCAACTCCATCAAGGGAGGTGTTGGCGGCTGCGGCGTCTTCCTCGGCGGCGCAGGCAAGACGCACATCCAGATCGCCGACAACGTGGTTCACTTCGATGGCGCCGCAGACGCCGGCATCGATGTCTTCGCCGAGACGGGCAGCATCGCCTACCTGACGATCCACGGGAACCATGTCGCCTGCTCGTCAACCGGCGTCTGCGGGATTCGGCTCAGGAACTCCGGCACGAACCGCGTCTCGGACACGAGCGTGTCCGGGGACTTCGTCTACGGGTTCCAGTACGGCATTTCAGCTGTGTTCGCCGGCGCGGGAGCCGCAACGAACACGATCAGCATCAACGGCAATACCGTGCGCTGGACGTCTGTCGCAGCCATCAGCCTGGGCGGTGAGTCCCCCTACTTCCTCGAGCACGTGAACGTGAACGACAACAACGTGTACGACTTTGCCGACGGGATCGTGGTATCGGATGTGCGCCGCGGCACGATCGCCAACAACCAGCTGCGCACGGGGACGGGGATTGGCGTCGACCTGGGGCTCGGGAGCGGCACCTACGACGTGAAGGTGTTGGCCTGCGACGTCGAGGCTTCAGGGTCGTACTGCTACCGCGTCGGCCACCAGCGCAACACGCTGCTCAACTGCTCGGGGCGCGGCGCGACGATTGCCGTCTTCTACGTGTTCGGCTCCCACAACCACGTCGTCGCATGCGAAACGCACAACATCGGAGGCTCGGTCGACATCCTGCGCGTCGAAGGCAATCGGCACAGCATCTCAGGCTGCGACTTCGCATACGGCGCAGGCGGGTACGCCATCAACCTGATGTCGACGTCGTCGTACTGCTTCGTCCACGACAACCGCATCGGCTCGGCCGACGGGTACAACGGCGGCACGGCCAACACCATCATCAACAACCTGGTCGGGGACACGTTCAAGGGCACCGGCTTCTAGCCGGGCAGACGAAAGGAGATCGCACATGGCAGAGGTGAACCTGAAGGTGTCGCGGGCGGTCCG
>JAFGIS010000202.1 GCA_016929495.1 Polyangiaceae bacterium
CGTCCCCGGCGAACCATGCTCGCCTCCCGCTCACGACCGGATCCGTCCGCACAGGCGCCATGGGATCCGAGCTCACCGGCAGTGAAGGCCTGAGGGGAACCTTGCGCCAGACCTAGCGAGGGCTCAGGTCGAGCGCGCGGTTTCGAGTGTCAGCGCGCTGCAAGCCCAGCTGGACGAGCTCGTGAAGCAACGTGCGGCTGTCTTGCTCGACGCCCACCGCCGCGTGCGCAAGGCCGCCCAGATCGGCGTTCGAGGGGTGCGGGTCGAGCCCTGGCTTCCGGCGGATCTGCTCGGACTGATCGTCTTCTTGCCGCTGGGAGGCGGGTGATGGCCCTCAGCACCTTCGTGACCGTTGAGGGGGGACTCCTTCCGAGCCAGCTCCTCGATCGCGTCGTGGCTGCCGACCCGCGGCTGGATGGCACGGCGCCGGACAGCTACCACGTCGAGTCCACCACCGAGCTGAACCAAGCGATTAGCCGTGCTTGGGCCAGCCTGGCCGCACGCTGGGCTGCCTTTCGCACGACGCTCGCTGCCCTGCCAGAACAAGACCGGGCCACGACTCTCACGCGCGAGCGGTGGTTGCTGCCGTTGTTCCAGGAGCTTGGGTTCGGGCGCCTTCTGGGGGTTCCGGCTGGCGGCCTGGCCGGACGGGCCATCTCTCACGCCTGGAGCCATGTCCCCGTTCACCTCGTCGGAGCTCGCCTCAAGCTCGACACGCGTGTGCCGGGCGAACGGGGTGCAGCTTCGGCGTCCCCGCACGGTCTAGTGCAGGACCTCCTGAACCAGGAGGAAAGCCACCTCTGGGCGTTTGTCTCCAATGGGCTCGAGCTTCGTCTGTTGCGTGATCACCGCAGCTTGACGCGGCAGGCGTACATCGCGTTCGACCTGGAGTCGATCTTCGACGGCGAGCAGTTCAGCGCGTTCCGGTTGCTGTGGCTGCTGTGCCATCAGAGTCGCGTCGAGGCGGCAAAGCCGACCGACTGCTGGCTGGAGAAATGGTTCGCCCATGCCCGCGACGAGGGCATCGCTGCCCAAGAGAAGATGCGGGAGGGCGTCGAGACGGCCCTGTGCGCGCTCGGCTCGGGCTTCCTCAAGCATCCTGCGAACGAGCGCCTCTTGGTCGAACTTGCGGCCAGTACCTTGTCGACGCAGGACTATTATCGACAGCTTCTGCGCCTGGTGTACCGGCTGATATTCCTGTTTGTTGCGGAGGATCGCGGGGTGCTGCTCATCCCAGGAGACGATGCCAGAGCAGCTCGCGAGCGCTACATCCGTCTCTACGCCAGCGCGCGCCTTCGGCGCCTCGCCATGCGCAGACGCGGCGGCCCGCACAGTGACGGGTGGCAGGCATTGCTCGTTGTGATGCGCGGCCTCGATCGCGGGTGCCAGGATCTCGCACTGCCGGGGCTCGGCAGCTTCCTGTGGGGATCGGAGCCGAATCCTTCCCGTCCGGGGGAGCGACGGTCGCGTGCCTTGCCAAACCTCGAGTCCTGCAGCCTTGCCAACGAGGCGCTCTACGAGGCACTGCACGCCCTCTGTGTCGTACAGGACGGACCGGTGCGGCGGCGGGTCGACTGGGCCACCGTCCAGGTTGATGAACTCGGCAGTGTCTATGAGGCGTTGATGGAGCGCGTGCCGCGCATGAACGCGCCGGCCGGCTTCTTCGAGTTGGCGGCCGCAGCGGGAAACGAGCGCAAGACCACAGGAAGCTACTACACGCCTTCTACGCTCGTCGACTGCCTGCTCGACAGCGCCCTCGAGCCCGTCCTCGACGATGCCTGCAAGAAGGCGGAGCCCGAGAAGGCGATTCTGGAGCTCGCCGTTGTCGACCCAGCGTGCGGCTCGGGGCACTTTCTTGTCGCCGCGGCGCGCCGCATTGCACTCCGCCTGGCTCGCGTCCGTGCTGGCGGCATCGAGCCCAGCCCGCCCGAAGTTCAGCACGCGCTACGCGATGTAGTCGGCCGTTGCATCCACGGCGTTGATCTGAACCCGATGGCCGTCGAGCTCTGCAAGGTGAGTCTCTGGATGGAGGCAGTGGAGCCCGGACGGCCGCTGTCGTTCCTAGATGCTCACATCCAGCACGGCAACGCGCTCCTCGGTACGACGCCTGAGCTGATGGCCAAGGGAATCCCCGATGCTGCGTGGGAGCCTATCGAGGGGGACGACAAGAAGACGGCGAGCGCGCTCAAGAAGCGCAACAAGAAGCACTCAGTTGACGAACAGCTTGCGTGGTCTTTTGTAACAGGGGGAGCAGACAACGAACCTGCGGTGGTGGCCAAGGCCATTGCGGAGCTGGAGACAGCTTCCGACGCCGACCCAGGAGCGCTTGAGAAGAAGGAGGCGCAGTGGGAGGGGATCCTCGAGTCAAACGCCTATCGCCACCAGCGGTTCGTTGCGGATGCCTGGTGCGCGGCCTTTGTGTGGCCGAAACAGCCAGGGCCGCTCGCGGACGCAGCGCCAACGAATGAACTCTGGCGGCAGATTCGCGATCGGCAAGGGACGCCGTCAGCGCTCACGCTGGAGACCGCCGAGGAACTGGCGACGGGGTATCGGTTTCTCCATTGGCATCTGGCGTTCCCTCGAGTGTTTGAGAAGGGTGGGTTCGATGTGGTGCTGGGAAATCCGCCGTGGGAGCGGGTGAAGCTTCAGGAACAGGAGTTCTTTGCATCTCGCAGTGATGAGATCGCGACGGCTCCAAACGCGGCGGCGCGCAAAAAGCTAATCACGGCACTACCCAAGACCGATCCGGCGCTCTGGTCCGACTGGTGTACAGCGAGCCGCGCAGCCGAGGGGCAGAGCCATTTCGTGCGGCAGTCCGGGCGCTATCCACTATGCGGCAAAGGCGACGTCAACACGTACGCCCTGTTCGCTGAGCACAACCGATCAGTGCTTGGCCCGAGGAGGGGACGAGCAGGCTTCATTGTCCCGACTGGCATCGCCACTGACGATACGACAAAGGTGTACTTCAAGAGTCTCCTGGAGACCGGGAGTCTGTGCAGCCTCTACGATTTCCAGACAGGTCCTGAGACGTTTGGCAACCTGGCTCACGGCGCGCTTCGATTCTGCCTCATCGTAATCTCTGCCGAACGCTCCGACGCGCCGTCCGACCTGTCTTTTTTTGCCAAGTCAAGCACGGATCTCCGCGATCCGAGTCGCCACATTTCGTTGTCGGCCGCTGACTTCACGCTTCTCAATCCCAACACTCAGACGTGTCCGACATTTCCCACGCGCCGCGACGCTGACCTGAACCGTGCCATGTACGGTCGGGCTGGAGTGCTTTGGCGAGAGGACCTGCCTGACGGCAACACGTGGGGCGTGCGGTTCATGGCGATGTTCCACATGGCCAACGACTCC
>JAFGIS010000203.1 GCA_016929495.1 Polyangiaceae bacterium
AGCGAGGGTATCACTACCTGCTCGGCTTGAAGGGCAACCAGCCGGAGCTGCTGCGTGAAGCCCAGCAGTGGCTGGACCTCCACCTTCGGCTACTGCGACTCGGCCGGCGGACCACCGATCGCGGCTGCAGCCCGTGTCAGCCCGTGTGGCGTCCGCTGCTCGCCGGTGTTAGTTAGCGCCGGCATGCCGAATCATCACAGCGTCACGAGCCTCGACTGGGCCGTCTTCGCGGCCGTGGTCTTGGGGGCGCTGGTGATCGACTATCTGGTGTCCGGCCGCAAGAACGTCACGAGCTTCGACCGCGAGATCGGCTTTCGCGAAGCGGTCCTGCGTAGCCTCTTCTTCATCGGAGTCGCGTTGCTCTTCGGGCTGTTCGTTTGGCACAGGCTCGGCACGGAGCACGCGGTGAGCTACACCGTGGCGTATCTGGTGGAGAAGTCGCTCTCGATCGACAACCTGTTCGTCTTCCTGGTCATCTTCAACCACTTCGGCGTTCGCGCGGCACAACAGCAACGAGTGCTGTTCTGGGGCGTGGCCGGAGCCGCGGTCGTGCGCGGGCTGTTCATCGCGGCCGGGGCGGCCCTCTTGCACCGGTTCAACTGGATGATGTTCGTCTTCGGCGCGTTCCTGGTCGTGACCGGCGTCCGACTCGGACTGCGCAAGGGCGAGACGGAGGACCCGACGCAGGGCTTCACGTTGCGAATGGCCCAGCGCTACCTGCGCACCGTTCCGGACTACGACGGGCACCACTTCTTCACGGTCCGAGACGGAGTCCGCCATGCGACACCGCTCGTGCTCGTGCTCGTCTCGGTGGAGCTCGCCGACGTGATGTTTGCCGTGGATTCCGTCCCGGCCGTGCTCGCCATCTCGCAGAACGTGTTCGTCGTCTACACGTCGAACATCTTCGCCATCCTCGGCCTGCGGGCCCTGTACTTCGCCCTCGCGGGCATGATGGGGCGTTTCCGCTTTCTGGCCGTCGGCCTGGCTGTGATCCTGACCTTCGTCGGTGTCAAGATGCTCCTGGCGAACTGGGTTCACATCCCGAGCTGGATCTCGCTGTGTGTCATCGCGGCCGTCCTGCTCGTCTCCGTGCTCGCCTCCCTGGTTCGTACGGACGACTCGCAAGCGCCGAGCTAGCCCCCGCGGGGCGTCCCCGGGGTGGCCGACGCGGGGCGCGGCAGCCTGGAGGCCATTGTGGGTCCCGATCCGAGCCCGTCCGGCATGCTGAACGCGCAAAGTGTCATGGTGGCGCGAGAACATGGCACAATGCCCGGCACGGGCAGTACGACCGTGACACGACCGAAGAGCCAAACCACCAACTGTGAGCTGTTCTCCACGAGGAGCAGCGGCATCCTGCTCCATCCGACCTCGTTGCCCGGTCCCTACGGGCTCGGGGACCTGGGTGCCAACGCACACGCGTTTGCCGACTTCCTCGCCTCCGCCGGCCAGGGCTGGTGGCAGATGCTGCCCGTGGGTCCCATCGGAGCTGGCAACTCACCATACGACAGCCCGTCCGCCTTCGCCGGCAGTCCGCTGCTCGTGGCGCTCGAGCCCCTCGTCGAGTCCGGATGGCTCAGGCCGGACGAAATCGCCGCCCCAGCTTCGCTCGCACAGGCGCGTCAAGCCGACTATACGGAGGCAGAACGCTTCCGAGAATCGAGAATGCGCACGGCCTTCGAACGGTTCAGCGCAGCCCGCCACGGGACCGACGCGCAGGCCTTCGAGGAGTTCAGAGAACGCTGCAAGACGTGGCTCCGGGACTATGCGCTCTTCCGCGCGCTCAAGCAGGCCAACCGCGGCGCCTGCTGGACCGAGTGGCCGCGGGAGTACAGGGACCGCAGCTCTGCCGGGCTCGAGCTCGCCTGGACGCGGCTGAAGCAGGAGATCGAGTACGCCGAGTTCCAGCAGTTCCTGTTCGATCGGCAGTGGAGCGCGCTGCGTGAACACTGCCGACGCGTGGGCGTGCGGCTGCTCGGCGACATTCCCATCTACGTAGCGCACGACGGAGCGGAGACGTGGGCACATCGGGAGCTGTTCCACCTCGACGCGCGCGGACGGCGACGGGTCGTTGCCGGCGTTCCTCCGGACTTCTTTTCGAAGACGGGTCAGCTGTGGGGCAATCCGCTGTACCGCTGGCCCAAGAACCAGAGGACGGGGTTCGAGTGGTGGGTGTCTCGACTGGGCACGGCGCTAAGCCGGTTCGATGCACTGCGCCTCGACCACTTCGTCGGACTCCGCCGCTACTGGGAAGTCCCAGCTGATGCTCAGACAGCGGAACACGGCCGTTTCGTGCGAGCGCCCGGCGAGGCGTTCTTCCGAACGCTCACCTCCCGGTTCGGTGGGCTCCCCTTCATCGCCGAAGATCTCGGGCTCATTACCCCGGAGGTGAGCGCACTGCGCCAACGCTTCGGTCTCCCTGGCATGGTCGTCCTCCAGTTCGCCTTCGGCGCGAACGGCGCAGGCCGGGAATACCAGCCGCATCGCTACGAACGCCATTCGGTCGTGTACACGGGCACCCATGACAACGACACCTCCGTGGGTTGGCTCACGAGCCTCATGGGGGAGCAGGCAACCACCGAACAACGCGAGGAAGCCGCTCGAGTCCTTGCGTACGTCGGCTGCGACCCGGGATCCTTCCACTGGGAGCTCATCCGACTCGCTCTCATGTCGGTCGCGAACACGGCCATCTTCCCCATGCAAGATCTCTTGGGTCTCGGATCCGAAGCCCGCATGAACGTCCCCGGGACGATGGTCGGCAACTGGCAATGGCGGATGGATCCCCAGCAGCGACTGCCCGAGATCGCGCAGAAAATGGCCGACCTCTGCAGTCGATACGAGCGTCTCCCGAAGCCGGAAGCTCGCCTGCCATGACTGCCTTCCCGAGCCGCCCCGCCCGAGCATGGCTCTGCGTCCAGGAGCTCGCGGCGATCATCGCTGTGTCGCTCTGCCCGGGCGTCGTCCTGGCGCAGCCAACAGAGACTGCGCTCCCCGCGGGCGAGCAGGCCGCTCCGATCCCATCGGACGCGGTGGCTCCGAGTGCTGCGCCCGACCAGCCACGGGGCGAGCCTGCTCCCGCCTTGTCCGAGCCGGCTCCGGCTGCGCCTCCCGCAGCAGAGCCAGCCGCCTCGACCGCGAGCCCCGTCGCGCCCACCGCGGCCCGGCCCCGCGCTCTGCCCGGGGCCGCACCGCGCGCGCCGGCTCCCGCCGCACCGAGGCGGGCCTCGGCGGACGAGGCGACGCCGCTTCGCTACATGCTCGAAGGCATCGAGCTCCGGGGGAACGAACGCACACGAGCGCGCGTCGTTCTGCGCTACCTGCCCTTCAGGCCCGGCGAGGTGTTCGACGTCGACGACCCGCGGGTCGAGCTCGCTCGCTATCGGTTGCTCGGAACCGGCTTCTTTCGCGACGTACAGTTCTCACTGCGCAAGGGATCACGGCGGGGCAGCGTCGTGCTGGTCGTCGATCTGGCCGAGCGCAACACGGTCGTGGTCAACAACGTCTGGATGGGGCTCAGCGCCGACGCCGACACGCGTGGACGGGCGCGTCCGCTGACCGCGTACACGGGCCTCGATGTCGCGGAGACGAATCTGGCGGGGACCGGCATGACGCTCGGATCCGCGCTCGGCCTCGCGCAGGACCAGTTCGCGCTCAGAGTCCGCTTTCTGGACCCCGCGTTCCTCGCCACCGAATGGATGGTCGACGTGTCATTGCTCTACAACGACGCAAACGACTTCTTCGGCAACGCGGGCGTTCGCGCCAGCCCGCAGGTGACCAACTCGGCCGTCGTGCAGTACCGCCGCTTCGGGGGTTCGCTGGGTGTCGGACGCGACTTGTCCGTGAGCTCGCAGGTGTGGGCTCACTACCGGCTCGAGTCGATCGACGCCGCGCCCCCACTGGCCGCCTCGCACGTGCGGGGTGGCGAGCGCGAGCCGATCCTCATCGACGTCATTCGTGGTCAGAGCGTCCTCTCCGCCATCAGCGGCACGCTCCGGTTCGACACGCGCGACCATCCCTTCTTGCCGACCCAGGGCTGGTTCTCCAACCTGACCGGCGAGTTTGCGTTGCTCCCCCTCGGAAGTCACTACGACTACCAGCGCATCGACCTGTACGCTTCCCACTGGTGGACGCTGCCTTGGCACAAGCACGTGGTGCGCCTCGAGCTCTTCGTCGGCACCATCACGGGCGACGCCCCGTTCTTCGAGCAGTACTACGTCGGCGACTTCAGTGACTTCTTGCCCGCGCGCGTGCTCGGCCTCAACGTCGATCGGCGTCCGAGCCCCAACCTCCTCGGTACGTCCATCGAGGAGGTCCGCTACGGCCAGTATGCGGCCAAGATCAAAGGGGAGTACCGGATCCCGCTGTATCGGGGACGTCACTCCGTCTATGGCATCGATCTTTACGGCTCGGCGGGGATGTTCGGGCTCGCGCACCGCCGCGACTTGCTGACTCCGCCTCGGAACTACTCGGGGCTGGCGCAGGTACCGGTGGATGTCACCGCGGACATCGGCGTGCGCATGGACACGACGGTCGGCGGGGTGGCGCTCGCCTTCTCGAACGTACTCGGCTTCATACCCGTCAGGGGGAACTGGTAGTGATGGCGCGCTGCCGGCATGACCGTTGGCGCACCGCGGCCCGAACCCTATTCGTTGCCTTGAGCGTACTGCTGTCGGCCGCGCCGCTGTTCGCGCAAACGAAGCCTGTACCGCAGCGACTCCCACCGCGGGCGGGTGAGCTACGCTGGGACTCGCCGGCCAAGCGGGCGCTCTACCTGACCGTAGGATTCCGCGACGCGGTCGATGGGGAGATCCGTCGCAAGCTCACTCGCGGTTTGCCGACCACCATTGTCATGACCGCGACGGTGTACGGCGTGGGGCGCCCGCAACCGGTGGCCACGACGGCTCAAACCTGCAAGATCACCTGGCACGTCTGGGAAGAAGCCTACCGCCTCGAAGTCGTCCGCCCCGGCGAGCGGCCACAACCCAGCTGGACGACCACCATGGAGGGTGTGCTGCGCCGCTGCGCCGAGGGCAATCGTCTGCTCGCCGCCGGCTCGAGCCAGGTTCCGCCCGGCGCGGCCCTGTTCGTCGTGGCGCAAGTCCAGGTCAACCCGATCAGCAGCGACGTGCTCGCCAAGATCCAGCGCTGGGTGAGCCGCCCCATGGGCACCGGAACCGCCGTGCCCGGCGATGCGCTGTTCAGCACCTTCACCGGCCTCTTCCTCCAGCGCATCGGCAGCGCCGAACGCACCATCCGGTTCGAAACGCGTGCGATGGTGCCCATCGTGCCGCCGCCGCCTCCTCCTCCGGGATAGGGACTGCCGTGGCAGACGTTACCGGACGCGGTAGACGCGGCCGGCTACACTCGTACCGTTGTCTGCATGGGGTGCCCCTCCGAGGCACGGCGATTCGCGGTCCGGGCTGGCCTCACGCCAGCCCGGGTGCCCCCAGAGCTGGCATCCGCCAGCTGGGGGCACACTCGGTAGGAAACGCCTGCGAGCGGCCCCGTGGGCTGGCGCTCTCGCTCGCGCAAGCCGGGCCGTGCCGAACGCCCGTGGTGCGCGTATACTGGCCTTGGATATTCCCATGCCCGCCGCTTCCGAACCTCGCGGTCCAGCCGCCATGCCCCAGCAGCTCGCTGAATGGGAACGCGAGTTCGAAGCGGCGGCTCGTCGGCCGCTCCGTCAGCGCTTCAAATACGCGTTCATCCACACCTACAAGCCCGTTCTCGATGACGCTCGCTTTCGGGCGTTCGACTCGACTCGAGAGTACCGCCAATGGTGTGACCAGAACCTTCCGGGTTTTCTCGGCTATGGCAGCACGGTTTGAGTACGCACAGGCGGAGGAGATCCGAGACGTATTGGGTCGTCACGGAGTCCGCTATCTTTTCATCGGCAAGTCGGGGGCGATTCTGCTCGGCTTCCCCGATACGACTCAGGATGCAGACCTGTTCGTCGAAAAATCACCAGAAAACGGAAGAGCGGCGGTGTGCGCGCTCCGTGAGCTTGGTTTCGATCTCAGCGACACAGAGGCAGAACAGATCGTTCGCGGCAAGGACTTCGTCCAGCTCAAGAACGGGCCCTATGACCTCGACCTAGTGTTTGCCCCCGACGGCATCGAGACGTTCGCCGAGGCGTGGCAGACTCACCTGGACGTGGAAGGCTTTCCCGTGTGCAGCCTCGATCACATCATCGCGAGCAAGGCCGCAACGAACCGTGTCAAGGACCGCGAGTCGCTGCCCCGACTCAGGGCGTTCCGTGACTACTGGGAGCGAACCCACCGCAGCGGTGGGTGAGCGAGCCTTTGCTCTGGGGATGCTGGGGCGGTATGTTCTGGGGCGCCTCCCGGCGTTCGGCTGCGGCTCCGGCCGCGGCCGTGCTATCTTTCGCGGGTCCATGTCGTTCTGGCACAGCCTCGTCGCGGAAACGCAGGTGCTTCGGGTTGCACCTATCCTGGGCGCTCTGCTCGCGGCGTACGTCTTGGTACGCTTCGTCGCTCACCGGCATGTCCGCCGACTACGGGCACCGTTGGGTGCAACGGTCCTCTACTTGTTGCTCGTGCCGGTGGCCGGCTACCTGCGCCACACACATTCGTCGTTCCTCAACGACACCCGCCTGGTCGCGCTCAGCCTGGGCACGTTGGCCGTGGTCTGGGAGTCGGGCACGCTGGTGTTCGGTGCGTTGGACATTCGTCTGCGGTTCAGGATCCCGCGCATCGTCTCCGACCTCATCGTGGCCACCGTTTCCATCGTGGCCGTCTTCGTGCTCGCGTCTCGGATGGGGATCGACCTGTCCAGCCTGTTGGCTACCTCCGCGGTTCTGACGGCGGTCGTCGGCCTGTCCCTGCAGGATACGCTCGGTAACATGGTGGCGGGCATCACACTGCAGCTCGACAGTTCCATTCGCGTGGGCGACTGGATCAAGGTGGGCGACCTGAGCGGCAAGGTGTCCGAGATCCGATGGCGTTTCACGGCGATCGAGACCCGCAATTGGGAGACGATCCTCATCCCCAATGCACAGTTGGTTCGAGGCCAGGTCGTCGTCCTGGGCCGTCGCACGGGAGAAGCGACCCAGTGGCGACGTTGGGTGTACTTCAATGTCGATTTCCGGTTCTCACCGACCCAGGTCATCGATGCGGTTCAGTCGGCCCTGCGGGGGGAACCGATCCACAACGTGGCCGAAGCCCCGGCCCCCAACTGCGTGCTGATCGACATCTGCGACAGCTACTATCGCTTCGCCGTCCGTTACTGGCTGCTCGACTTGGCCGTGGACGACCCCACGGATAGCGTGGTTCGCACGCGGGTCGCCAGCGCGCTCAAGCGTCTGGACGTGCCGCTGAGCATTCCCGCTCGCGCGGTGTTCGTGACCACGGATACGACGGAACGCCGCGAAAAGAAGGTGCGGCAGGACCTGGAGCGGCGCGTCCAGTGGCTGCAACGAATCGAGCTGTTCAAGAGCCTTTCTCCCGACGAACTGAACAGGCTGGCCGCCGCGTTGCACGCCATTCCGTTCGCTCCCGACGAAGTGCTGACCCGGCAAGGAGCCGAAGCGCATTGGCTGTACATGATCGTGTCCGGAAGAACCAGCGTTCGGGTGCGGCACGAAGACATGGAGCGCGAAGTGGCGCAGCTCGGAGCGGGCCAGTACTTCGGGGAAATGGGCCTGCTCACCGGGGAAGCCCGTACCGCGACCGTGGTCGCTCTGGAAGAGGTCGAGTGCTACCGCCTCGGAAAGCAGGTGTTCGAGGAGCTGGTCGTGGAGCGTCCCGAGATCGCGACCGAGGTCGCCAGCGAGCTGGCGCGTCGCCGCGTCGAACTGATGGCGGCGCGTGAGGATCTGGATGCCGAGGCACGGCGCGAGCGGGAACGGCAGACCGCGCGCGACCTGGTGCGCAGGATGCGCGCGTTTTTCGGACTGGAAGCCGCGTCGTGAGGCAACGCGGTCGCCGGCCCGCGCGACCTTCGACTACGGAACCTTCTCCGACATGACTTCCCAGGCGCCGTCACTGCAGTAGGAGCAGCCAGCGCCAACGAGCAAGCCCTTGCCGGTCGCTGTCTCGTCGCCCTTCAGCCACCAGTTGAGCCATGCCAGGTTGATCTTGGTGAAGTCACCGCCATTGCGATTGCCCAAGTCGCCCCCGTGGCCGATATCCTTGCTGAACCACATGACCGGAACATCCAGTTCGCTGATGGCCTGATAGCCTTCCAGCGCGCCGTCATACGCCATGTCGCTCGGCCCGCCCTCGACGAAAAGCACTGGCGTGTGGATCAGGTCGTAGAAGGACGGGTCCGCACCGGCCATGCCGCTGCTGGTGACCCCCCAGGTGGTGATTCTCGGGTCCATGACGGTGCCTTGGGACATCAGTCCACCGCACGAGAAGCCGTTGGAAGCGATCTTGGTCGTATCGAGACTCTGGTAGTAGGCGCTGCAGGGTTTGTCGTTTTCGGCGATGGCCCAGTCGATGTACCCGATGAGCGGCGCCCCCATGGCCTCGAGTTGCGATCGGTCCATCGTGCGGTTGTCCGTGCCGTTCGGGATCCCATCCGCAACGACGAAGTAGCCGTGGGAGGCGATTTCGGCCATCGCCGCCGTGTTGGACAACCCGTTCTGCAGGCAGGCGCCCTCTCCCCAGACGAAAATGGGGTACTTCTCCGCGCCCCCAAGGTCGGTAGGCCGAAAGATGGTGCCCTCGTTGATCCCTGGATCGGAATTGGTCTCGACGGTCACCTGGTGCGGTCCGCTACCCGTTGCGTTGGTGCCCGTCGCCTTGGATGCGGTGCAGGTCCCCGTATTGCCGCCGCCACCGGTTCCCGCCGCTCCGCCCGTCGCCGTCGAGCCAGCACTGCCGCCGGCCGGGTCCGTGCCGCTGCGACCACCGGTCGCGGAAGCGCCGCCCGTCGTCGAGCCACCATTGCCGCCGGCGGGGCTCGTGCTGCTGCGACCGCCCGTGGCGGAGGCGCCACCCCTGGTCGAGCCACCGCGTCCCGCCGAGGGCCCCATGCCACCCGTACCGCCCGCGCCGCCCAAGGAGCTCGTGCCGCCCGTGTCGGCGGATCCGCCTGAGCTGGCCTGTGTTCCACCCGTTTCCGGTGCCCCACCGGTGGCGCTCGAACCGCCAGCTGGTGTCCCGCCGCTGCTCGCACCGCCTGACGCGAGCCCAGCGCTTGCCCCGCTCCCACCGGACGCGGGCTGTCCACCAGTTCCGCCTGTGTCCGGCGCGCCGCCGGAGCTCTGCGCACCCCCCGTCGTGCCCCCCGTGTCGGCGACTTCGCCATCAGAATCGCCGCAACCGGCGATGGCGATGCTCAGTATCCCTGCAAACAGGATCCGGCGTGACGGCTGCTCCGTGATCATTCGACGTTCTCCTCGGTTTCCCAGAGCCTAGCGCAGACTATGAGCTGCAGCCGCTGGCGGGGCCGCGAAGTGGTCCAGAGAAGTGAGGCCCCAGCGGCTAATTGTGGCCAGGGTCCCCGGACGACCGGCAGGCACGGGCAGATGGCGGGTGACCAAGGTCTTCGCGACGGTGGCCGGCCTGCTCCTGGTCCGTACCGGCATCCTTGGGTTCTGCGGCAGGCTTCGTGCGGATCTCTATGGCTTGGAGTTGCTGGTCGCCTCGGTGCTGACCGCTGCATGCTTCGTGCTGGTGGCGTTGGCTTGGCGAATCGTGGAACCGAGGGAAACCGAAATGCCGTGGCTGTCACCGCTGGCGACAGATCAGCGCGCCAGTGCGCTTCTGGCTCGGCGGGAACGCCGCCGACCAGCGAGTGAGCTCGCTTGCGACGCAGGGGACTGTGCTGGCACCGCGGTGTTTCCGTCACTCATCGGCGGATGCCACTCTCGAGCGGGCGACGCGCGGCCCACTGGGGTGACATCCGACTGAACGGTCTCGCCGCGCGTAGCCGCTACTCCCTGCCGTTGTCAGGTACCGGTTTGCTTCCGCACACGCCGGGACGCCGCACCGCCCCCTGCAGAAGGCTTGACATCTGTCTCGGCTACCAATAGGGTCACCGGGAATCCTAGAAAGGGCGGAGATGACGATTCGATTGCTGCTCGCACTAGGGGTCCTCGGTCTCGTCGGCTGTGCCCACGGCCACTGTGCGCGACCCGTCGGCGGGGGCTGGTGTGCCGACTGGGTGTGCGATGCGGGCTACCACCACGTGGGCGGGACGCGATGTATCGAAGACTGCAAGCCTGGCTATGAATCAGTATTTATTGAATACTGGAAGGGTTCTTCACTCTATTCGAATGATTTTGTTTGTCTCAAGCCATGTGCTCCTGGCTACGTGCGAATGACGGCTCAGGAGGACGCCGCCGGCAACAAAATTTCGATTAGACGTGATGGGGCTTGCTTCCAAGACTGCAAGCCTGGCTATGAGTGGTTCCCCTATGGGCAGAACCATGTATCGACGTGCCTCCAACGCTGCGAGCCGGGCTACGTGCGGGCGTTTAGTGGGGAGTGCGTCACAGAGCATTCCGTCCGCCAGTGACGGCCGGTGGTCCGTGCCTTCGTTCTGTGGCGGAAGCGTTCCAGCCGAAGAACCCAGCCCACAAGACACTCCTCGTCAGCCGCGTCATCGGCGACTTCCGCCGCTCGGACAGGGACGTCTCCGATCAGGCGTTTGCTTTGATTGTCCCCACACTCTTCCTATCGGCACGTCAGCAACCCCAGTTGCCTGAAAAGTGAAGAAAGTGATCGTCGCCGCTGTCGGCTGAGCGTCTGGACGTAGCGAGGCCCAGCGGTGGCTCGCCGGGATGCGGCAGCCGCGTCAGTGGCCCGTCAGGGCCTGGCTGCGATGGGCCGCGGGCTCACGGTCTACCGAGCGGTCCTTGCCCTTCTGCCGTGCGGCGAGGCTCAGCTGGCGGGACGCATGCCCGCATGCAGCTCAATGGCTGGAAGCGGCTTGGCCAGCATGCGGGCATGCGCGGCGCGCGCGGCGGCCTGGCGAAGAGCTTGGCGGCAAGCGGTTGGGGCTCGGGTGCTGCTGTCGCCATTTGCCGGCATGCAGCCGAACTGGTTCAAGGCCAGTTCTTGCATGCCCGCAAGCCATTGCAGCCCTGGGTCTGGCCCGGCTCACTTGCCGGCATGCAGCACAATGCCTCTGGCCCTTCGTTTCTCCTTGCCCGCAAGCAGCCAGAAGCACTGACCGCGCTGAAGCGACTTCCGGGCAAGCACGCGACAGCTCTGGCCTGCCTGGAGTGACTTGGCGGCAAGTCCCAGATGGCGTCGATCCTCTCATCCTTGCTTGCCTGCAAGCTCTTCCGATGGCCGTCGCCTCGCTCAGCGCATGGCGGCAAGGCAGCCAGCCGCCATGCGTGCTCCAGCCGCCAACCGGCGAGCCAGCTGGGACACCAGCCGGTCGCACCCGATTGGCGGAAAGGCCGATCGCACCGCCCATGTCACTTCTCAGACAACTGGGGTGGAAGTTCGACTTCGCCCAGTTCGACAGGCTCGAGCAGTACACCCTCGCGCTCAGCCATGCCCACGCGCTGCACCGGGCAGCCCATGGGCCAAAGCTGTCGCTTGCGGCCATAGCCGGCGAGCTGGTCCGGGACAGGGACATTCTGCTCTCGGACGCCCGGTCGCTTGCCTGCCACCAGCTCATCAAAGCCGAGCGGCTCGCCGGATGCAGAGCCAGGCCCGGCTATCGAGCGCTGGCCTACGACGTGCTCCTGCTGGTCCAGGTGCTGAAGGAGGCGTGGAACGTCATACACGACCAAACGCCAGCGACGATGGCCGAGCTCGACCACGCGGCAGTCATGGCCGAAAGGCTGCTGAGAGCGGTCGGCCTGAAAGACCAGGCCGCGCGCGCGGTTGCTGCAGCGACCGTGCTCAGGCGCAAAGCGTTTGCGCTGTTCATGCGGGTCTACGCGAGAGCACGGGCAGCGGTGCAGTACCTGCGTGCCGAGGTTGGCGATGCAGACGACATCGCGCCGTCGCTGTACGCGGGCCGGGCCAAGCGCAGGAAGGCCGATGGCAGAGTACCCCAGGGAACCCCTACATCGTCGGTGCCCGGCAACGAGCCCGGTCCGGCCCGGCCTCGGAGCCATCCATCAACAACGCAGATCCGAGTCCGGAACGACCAGCGGCTGCACAGGGAGTGGGCATGGCCGAGGCCGAGGGTTCGCCTGCGGTGGACGTCGGCACGCCACTCAGAGTCGTGCAACTGTTCGGCATGCTGCCCAGCGGTCGCGGGCCTCCGATTGCCAAGGCTTGGCCGGTCAATTGCAGACCCTACTTCGCACATCGCGATCATCGCCATGCGGGGTCTCCCTGCATACGATTGGACGATCCCATACTACCCGAGCAAAGGTCGGCTCGGCGAAGGCGACTGATTGCGAAAGGCCATGCGGCCGCGGACGTGCTCCCTCTCTCCGCGACCATCGCCAGGCCTTGCGCTGCCGTTGGCTGCGCAGACGCGAGAACGCACGACGGCTCGCCTTTGCTGTTCCAGACCCGCAAGGAAGACAGCATGATTTCCCACCGCTCTGGCTACAAGCTAGTTGTCGCCGTCACGGTATTCGGCAGTGCATGTTCGTCCAACAGCGCCGACTCCTCAAACGCAGTCGGCGGAACGCTGGGCACCGGCGGAACATCCGCTGCCGTCGCCGGCAGCGGAGGAGCGACACCGTCAGGGGGAATGCCCGGTGCTGGTGGCCTGCCCGCGACGGGTGGAACGAGCGCTACCGGTGGTTACGTCAATACGGGCGGTGCCACCTCCACTGGCGGCACAACGGTGACAGGAGGCCAACCGGCAACGGGGGGCGTCACGGCGACCGGCGGCACGATGGTCACTGGTGGACAAACGGCAACGGGTGGAATCAGCGCCACCGGCGGTCGCTCCAGCAGGGGCGGCACCACCGGCACTGCCGGCACCACCGGGGGTGGCCAGCCTCCAACCGGCGGCACCACTCCGACGGGCGGAACGACACCCGAAGGCGGCCAGTCACCAACGGGTGGCATGACGAGTTCGGGTGGCGCGACCGGCTCAGGCGGCGGTAGCGGCGATGTGAAGCCGAGCCCCGGCTGCGGCAAGACGCCCACGCTGGCCAAGAGCACGCCGCCCCCCAACACCAAGATCACCTACAACAAGCTCACGAGCGGGGGCGGGAACCGGCAGTACATTCTCTGGTATCCCGACAACTACGACAACACCAAACCGTACCGGTTGGTCTTCGCCTACCACTGGATGACCGGCAGCGCGAGTCAGGTCTTCGACTGCAACACCGAATCGATCAAGTGCTACACGACCCAAACCCCGTTCTATGGGCTCATGAAGCTCGCCAACGACAGCACCATCTTCATCGCGCCTGACGGGCTCAACGCCGGGTGGGCCAACACCAACGGTCAGGATCTGACCTTCACCGACGACATGCTCGAGGCGGTCGCGAACGACCTCTGCATCGACATGAACCGCGTCTTCGCGAACGGGTTCAGCTACGGCGGCGGCATGTCCTACGCACTGGCCTGCGATCGCGCGGATGCGTTCCGGGCCGTGGCGGTGTACGCCGGCGGGGTGCTCAGCGGCTGCAAGGACGGCAGCAAGCCCGTGGCGTACTACGCCTCGCACGGCCTCGACGACGGGACCCTCAATATCTCCGGCGGACGCACGATGCGCGACAAGTTCGTCAAGAACAACGGTTGCACGGCGCAGAGCCCGCCCGAACCCGCGAACAACAGCAACACGCACACGTGCACTAGCTACGAGGGATGCTCGGCTGGGCATCCTGTCCGTTGGTGCGCGTTCGATGGCAGCAACGGTCACGACCCGTCGCCCAAGGACCCTGGTCAGTCCGAGACCTGGAATCCGGGAGAGGTCTGGAAGTTCTTCACGCAGTTCTAACGAGGTTGCGCCTCAGACCCACGAGGCTTGTGGGTCGGGGCGCGGGCTAATGACCCTCACGGGTGGGGCGTGCGTCGGATGGACCAGCTATTGACAGCAACGAAGAGCTCTCGTGTCACCGGGCACCGAAAAATCGCCGGAATCCGTGCAGCCCGGGGGTAGTCGGGTAGTTGGCCTTCAGGTCGGCGGCACGGGACGATGCTCGCGACCGTCGCCCAGAAGTAAGGGCCCGGAGTCAGTAGCTCCGAGCCCAGGGTCGCCGCGAGTGCACGCGTTCGACGCGTAGGTTGTCGCACAAGTCGCCCGAGGTGGCCGGAGCGAGTTCCCGGCGGTCGCGTCTGCGAGTGGACGACCTTCGCCAAGTTCAATGCGCTATCGATGGCTGCCGAGCCGAAGGCCAACTACCCTGTCACCCTCGGGCTGCGCGGATTCCCGCGCTTTTCGGTGTAAGCTACAACGCAAACTTAGCGGGCGAGGCTGTCAAGGCGCTCGAGTCACTCCAACGCTCCCGGGCGAGCTCACGGAGCTTTGGTGGGATCGCCCATGGGCCAGGCGACGCCGTCGCCGCGGTCCATCTGCTCGATCGAGGCCATGTCCTCGTCGTCGATGCTGAAACCAAAGATGTCGGCGTTCTTCCGGATGCGGTCGGGCTTGGTGCTCTTGGGAAGCACGGGATACCCCTTCTGAATCGCCCAGCGTAGCAGGACCTGCGCCTCGCTGACGCCGTACTTCTTGGCCATGCCCTTGAATGGGGCGTCCGATCGCTCGCCGTCCGCTCTCATCTGGTCCGTCTTCGCGCTCCGCTGCCCCTCGGCGACTCGCCAGGTGGCGAGCGGAATCAGGCTGCTGTAGGCGATGGGGGTGATCGCATGGTCGTTGAGGTATCCAACCAGCTCGGGTTTCTGCGACCAGGGATGCAGCTCGATCTGGTTGGCATCCGGCAGGGGCAAGCCCGCTGCCTTGAGCTCTTCGATGTGCTGGATGCTGAAGTTGCTCACGCCGATCGCACGCGCCTTCCCCTGTCGCTTGAGCTCGACGAGCCCGCGCCACTGGGCGAGTCGCTTGTCGCGTTCGAACGGCGCGTGGATCAAGTAGAGGTCCACGTGGTCCAGCCCCAACCTTCCCAGGCTCTGCTCGAGCGATGTCACCGTGGACTCGGTCGTCTTCGCCGGCTGTCCCCACGCTGGGTTTCCAGGCCAGAGCTTCGTGGTGACGAAGAGGTCGCTTCTCGCCAGCCCCTCGGACTCGAACGCCTGCCGGATTGCCGCCCCGACGCCCGATTCATTCCCGTAGCCCTCAGCGGTGTCGATGTGCCGGTAGCCAGCGCGAATGGCCTCACTCACCGCGGCGGCCGCCTCACCGTCGGCGATGAGGTACGTGCCAAAGCCAAGGTATGGGATTTCGACTCCTGCGGTCAGGGTACGGGTCTTCATTCGCATCTCCTTGCTGCTCGACAGGTGAAGACCATACGCGCCGCGGGGCCGCGGTGCCTGCCAGTTCCTCCAAACTGCTTGCCCAATCCTACAGGTGCCGGGAGAATGCGCCCCGTCCCACGCGGGCTGATCTAGGCTTGGGCCGAAGGCCGAAGGAGCGAAGCGTGCACTTGGAAGGACTCATCGAGCAAGCTTCCCGTCGGGTTTCGGCGGCAGAAAACGGCCGTCAACAAGTCGCGAAGCCGATGGGGGCGCCCCGGTGAGAGCGTCGAGCCCGCCCACCCGCCAAGACTCACGCGCTGGTGGCCGTCCGTTCCGTGGAAGACAGCCGAGCAGGCGTCACCGCCGGAGCCCTTATGGCCTGCGCCCGTCCCGTCGCCGCCTTCGCCGTCTTTCAAGACGCCGCCCGTCCTACCGCCCGTCGACAACGCGCTGCCGCCGCCGGTGCTGCTCGCTGACTCGCCCCCTGTCGTCGACGCCCCGGGCGTCACCGGGTCCTGCGCGGGCTGGCTCGAGCTGCACGCAAACGCGAAGCCGAGCATGCACGCAACTGTCGCAACGCTATGGCACCTGCTGTGTCCCTTCATTGGAGCAGCCTCTTGTTTGGCGTTCACCGTCCGCCCAGAAGTGCATTGTACTCGAGGAAGGCGAGGTCAGCATCGGGCAGCTCGGTTCAATGGCGGACATGGTCCAGGCCGGCAGTGACTTGGGGCTCTTCACGCTGCCTTCCGGTGGTAGAAGTTGAGCAGTCCACCGAGTCGCGACCGGCATTGGCTCGGGTTGAGTTCCGGTGTAGAGGGGGTCCCGGTCGTGGATCAAATGCGTGGCGTCACTCAGGAAACCTTCCACCGGCGGCGGGCGCGGGTGCTTGGTTGCGACGGAGGTTGCATGGCCTTCCCGCGACGAACGGCGACGCCTCGAAGAGCAGCACGCCCATCTGTCGGCAGAGCAGAACCGCGTGCGCAAGAACCTGGATCTTCTGCGCAAGTCCAAAGGCAACGATGCGCTCCGGGCTTCGCTCACGCGCAAGCTCGAGGGCCTCGATGCCGACCTCGGCAAGCTCTCGGGCAGCCTGGTCAGCCTCTCCGAGAAAGACGCCGAGCTCACCAGCAGGATGAAGGTTCTCATCCGTTCGGTGACTCTGGAGAGCTGACGTCCGCGACGGTGGCCGAGGAGGGTGCAGCCATGGCGTAGCGCAGCGGACCTCGACGGGGCTCTGGGCGGAATCGTCGTGCGAAATCCCGATTTCGGCCATGGGCCGTGCGCCAAGAGCCGGCGCGGACCAAGAAGCGATGGCGGTTGCCCCTTCCACAGCGACAATGCTCGGGCTACCCTGCGCCGCATGGACGGTACCGATCTGCTTGTCAAGGGCAGAGCAAGGCCTGCTCGAGCCCCATGGGGCGTGCTGGGGGCCCCTGGGCTTTGTGTTCTGTCTGTCGCTGCGGCCATTGCCTGTACGACATCGACGGGCGACGGCAGCGAAGGCGGTACTGGCACTGGCAGCGGTGGGCGGGTCGCAGGGGGGGAAAGCAGTGGCGGCTCCGGTGCGCCGCAGGGTGGCACCGGTGGCAGCCCCGGAACCGCCGGAGGCATTGGCAACACAGCTGCGACTGCTGGAACCACGACCGGCGCACCGGCAACGGGCGGCGTCGGCAGCGTAAGCGTGGGCGGCTACAGCACCGGTGGCGTTGCGACCGGCGGTCGGGAAGGAGCCGAGACGGGCGGCGTCGGCACCGGTAGCGTGGGCGAGGGAGCCAGCAACACAGGCGTCGGCAGCGGCGGCCGCGGCTCCGGGGGCAGGAGCGTTGGGACCGGCGGTGGGGGAGGAGCCGGGACGGGCGGCGCTGGCACGGGCGGCAGCGCCACCGGCGGCGTCGCCGACACCGTCGCGCGCACGACCTCCACCTACGAGTTTCGACACTTCCCCATCCAGACGAGCAGTGACGGCGTCTGGAACGGCCCATCGACCCCCGGTACACAAGTCGCCAGTACGACGTACAACACCGTGGTGCTGGAAAACGGCTATCTGCGCGTCACGCTCCTGCCCTCCTACGGTGGTCGCGTCTTGAGCATCGTGCACAAACCCACCAACCGCGAGTTTCTGTACCAGAACCCGATCGGTACCCCGTACCTGATGCTCGAGGGCATCTTCTACTACGACTACCTCGTCGTCATGGGTGGCATCTTCCCGAGCTTTCCCGAGCCCGAGCACGGCAAATACTGGAACCAGCCCTACGACCTCGAAGTCGTCAGCGAGAGCAAGGATGCGATCACGCTGCGAATGTCGAGAAAGGACGACCTGGACGTGGCCAGTGGAGTCCCGGCCAAGTACGACGTCGGCCGCACGGATGTCCTCGTCGAGCTGGACGTCACGCTTCGGGCCGGCAGCACGAGCCTAGAGCTGGGCACCAAGCTCACCAATACGCAGAGCAAGCCCATTCCCAGGTTCGAATACTGGACGAATACCACACTGGCGCCCGGCTCGACTCCAGGCAAGAGCGCCATCCCGCTGAATACGCGAATCCTGGCGGTCATGGACGAGGTCCACCTCCTCGAGAGCTCTTGGAGCTGGTTTGCTCGCGCCGAAGAGAGGGTCAGCGGCGAGGTCTTCAAGTGGAACAACCTTGCCTACTTCAAGAACTGGGCGGACGAGGGCATCGCCTACGCGAGTCCCGACTATGGTGCCGACTGGTCGGGCCTGATGAACGATGACACCAGTATGGGTATCGTATGCGCGTCCGAAAACGTGCAGACACCGGGGTTGAAACTGTGGACGTTTGGGAGAGACAGTGTGAATGCCGACATCAACGACAGTACTCAGTGGTACCGCCCAACCATCGAGATGTGGCATGGCGTCACCCCGGAGTTCTGGATACGCGGGGCGCTGTCCGCGAACGAAGTGCGACAATGGACCGATAGCTACTTCCCGACTCTGGGCCTGAAGGACATCACCGCAGCCAGCGCGTACGGCGCGCTGTACCTGTCGAGCTCCAAGTCCGGAACGGACACGACGCTCAACGTGGCCGCAGCGCTGACGCTGCCCAATCAGACCGTCAAGGCGATCCTGCGGCTCAATGGTAGTGCCGTCGCGGAACAGGCCGTGGTCGTTGCCGCCGCAGAGGCAACCGGCATGAGCGCGACCGTGGCGAGCGGCCAGATCTCCCCCGGAGCCGTCTTCCAGGCCGAGTTCTTGCAGGGTGACACGAGCCTGTTGTCCGGGCAGATCACCCTGCAGTAGTGGCAGCGCTAAGCTACATCTACGCCGCGTGCTGGGCGTCAGGTGCCCGGTGCCGCTCCACCAAGGTCAGGATGTCCGCGCCGCGTGGATCATCGCCGCGTACATCGAACATTACCACGAGGAAGGGAACCACCAGTCGCTGGACAACCAGCTCGTCGTGCCACGAGCCGCCAACGAGAACGCTGCGGGGCCCGTTCAATGTCGTGAACGCCTCGGCGGCATGCTCAAGTTGTACTGCCGCGATGCTGCCTGATTTCCGAGCCTTTGAGTTTCGGCACGGCACGGGCCCGGAGAAGTCTGCGAGTCCAACGAGTGCATGGCAGGATACCACTGCGTCGACTCGGAAGAGGCGGGTGCCAGCGTTTGCACCCCGTACCCGACGCTCGGTGAGTCTTGCAGCTCGGAGCGCTCCTGTGACTCCAGTTCGTACTGCGAGCTCGACGCTCTCATCTGTAGGGCGCTCCCGGGCGAGGGCGAGCTCTGCGGCACGGACGCCATCACCGGCAACCCAGGTTGGTGCGCGCAAGGGCTCTTCTGCGTCATGGGAAGCGCTCCGGACAGACCCGTCTGCTCTTCGGTTCCCGCCGAGGGAGAGCCCTGCCTCCTGCGTCGCGATACCGGCGAGCCAATCCTATCGTGCGCCGACCAGGCGTGGTGCGACGTGACGGCCACCCCCCCGGTGTGCAAGGCGCCGATTGTCGTGGGTGAGACGTGCAGCAACGCCAGCGATTGCGAAGCGGGGGCCTACTGCCTGTGCGATGACGAGAGCTGTACGACCAGGTCGTGTGCATTCCTGCGTATCGGCGGTGAGCCCTGTGACGACCAATTGACGAAGTGCTTCCCCGACTACTCATGCGTCGCGGGCGTGTGCGAGTCCGGTGGATCGAGGGGGCTGTTCGAGGAGGCGTGCGGAACCTGACGGCTGCCTGCGTTCCGCTCTGCTCGTGACCCGCGCACGCTGGCGCTGAGCAGCGCGGCGATGCGCCGGCGTCCGTCGTCTCGCGACCTGCCAGCAGATCCCCTCAGCCGACTGTCTCGGCCTATTCACTGAGAAACGGCCGGATCTGTTTGACCACCAGCGTCCCGCCGGACCGGACTTTCCACTCGGTGTCGAGGAGGACCGTTGCCCCAGGTGGAGCAACCTCGTCCACGGGGTAGACGCCGGCAATGTCCTCGAGCAGGGTGCCCAGCTCGCGCAGACGCGCGTCGTCGAGAACCCATTCACCTTCGGGGAGCTCGGTCGAACCGCGCACGCGCTCGATCTGCTTCACTTGACCCCCTTCGAGGGTCAAGAGATCCTTCTCCGGCCATACGCCTGGCACAGCCGCCACCACGTCGAATGCGCCGACCTGGGCGTTGACCAGGTAGCGCTCGTCACCGTATTCGAGGGGGTTGCCCGTGAAGGCAACGATATTGGACAGTTCGTTCTTGTTGCGAGTATCGACCAGGATGCCCATCCCCACCTCGCGCTGATCGATGCCGTACCGGTCGCGTTCCTCGTACGCCTTGACGTTCACGTGTGGCGTCCGGCTACGCTGCAGACTCCCCACTGAACGATCTTCGCACGGTTCGGGATGCGCCGACCCAGGCCCTGGCGGCTTCGGTCATCCATGGCCATAACCCCAGGCTGGACCCTACTGGTGGCCAAGGATGCGCCTGCAACGTTGGCCACAAGTGCTGCAGCTCGTGCTGGTGACGACCTCCGGGCTCGTCGACAACGCGCATGCGCGGGAGGTCGTCGACCGCCACGTCGATGCGGAGGCGTTCTTCGCGTAGCAGCCAGCCTGTCGGACCCGCGCTGTTCGGCCCGAAGCCCCACAACAAGGACCAACGAGCTCGAGCGGCCGAATCACAGGGACCCGCGCACCCCGGTTGGTCCAACCGCGACCCATGACGTACACTGGCGTTCTGACCGTGCCTGGCGTTGAGTCCCCACCGAATGGTACCTTGCCCCTCTACGACGACAACGGCGTCGACCTGACGCTCGTCCGCAAGATGCTTCGGCTTCCGCCCGAGGAACGTCTGCGCTATGTGCAGGAGCTCGTCGAAGAGATCCTGACTATCTGGGAGCTGAATGGCACGCGTCCGATTCGTTGAAACGCTGCGGCTCCTCGCTGCCGCCGATGTCGAGTTCATCGTGGTCGGCATGAGCGCGGGGATCCTGCAAGGTGTCCCCCTGACGACCGTGGACCTGGACGTCTTGCACCGCCGTACGCCCGAGAACGTTGCGCGCCTCGTGACGGTACTGAACGAGCTGGGAGCGGTCTACCGCCATGATCCCCGACGGATCGCTCCAACCGAGTCCCATCTCATCGGGCCAGGCCACCAGCTCCTGGAAACCGTGAATGGCGACCTCGACTGTCTGGGGTCGATAGACGACGGCAAGAGCTATGATGAACTCATTGCCTCGACCGTTCCGATCAAGCTTTCGGGCGACCTTACCATTCGTGCACTCGACTTGGCCACCCTGATCGAACTCAAGAAACGAGCGGGCCGTCCCAAGGATCTGGCTGCTGTTCCCCACCTCGAAGCGACTCTCAGGGAGAGTCGGAAACACTAGTCCCCACCTGGCATCGCACGCGACCAGGATGGTTGGGTGCTCCTGCGTGACGTTCGCGACCGTGGACGGCGCGCGCGCTCGGCCGCGCTCGCTGCCGCGAGCGTTGGGCGCGAGCAGTCACATATCGATCATGGTCCATCGGTACGTGCGACGTCTCCGATGGGTCATCGCGCCGGCCGGACTACGCGAGCCGTTTTCAGTATGCCCAGTCCATCTTCTGAAGAAAACCGAATGATTTCGCCGTGTGCATATGCACGGCCATCGCTCCAGAATACCTGGCGATGCAATCAGGCCCTATTGGGGGAAGTACGCTCGTTCACAAGATCACCCTACTCAGGACAGCGTTACCATGGCCCGGCGCTATTCCCGGTAGTATTTACTCAGTCAGAGCCATTCTAGCCCATCACAAGATTACACTGGAGCGCGACGTGGCACGAGGCGGCGGCAGCGGAATACTGACTCATGCGCCGTCTGGGACCACGCATGACGCGCTGCTACCCCGGTGGCATCCGCAAGGGGCCACCCAAGGCGCATGGAGGTCATTGCGTATCCATCCGGTAGCGCCCACGGGGTCGTCATGGTGAAGATCGTCGCCACCGACGGCTGACGCTAACCCGTCAGAGCCGCAAGCTCGCGCCGACTGCTGCGGTACGCGCCCACGGCCACCAAGATCAGCGCGAGCGACAGCAGTGCACCGCCGAGCGTGGCCGGGCGGGTCGATTCCATCAGCCCGGTCATGAGCGTAGTCCGAAACTGTGCGTCCGCGACCGTCTGCAGGAAGTGCAGCACCGCCGCGAAACAGGTCCACGTGGCCTGGAGCATCGTGGCGGTGAGAGCCAGGCCGAGAGCCGTGATGAACCGCAGGCGAACCGGCTCGCTGTCGATCGCATACCGGGCCGCGGCCCAAACCAGCACGAGGCCCATGACCAGAACCGGAAACATCCCCCATCCGCCTTCGATGAAAAACGCTGCCACGTTGACCTCCTTGCGAGCCGGCCGCCGCCAAAGGTCAGAGCCCTTGGTGGCCACGCTGCCGGTCTCATGACCAGAGAACCCGGAAGCTCTGAGAGTGTGACGCGCAAGACGGGTGTCACAACGGCGACGCTGGCGGGTTACAAGACGGTGTGGACGTCGACCGCGGACTGGTTCTGGCCCTGCGCCGCAAGGAGCCGGGCGCCCTGGACGGTGTCTACAGAGTCTACCGGGAGCGGATCTGGCGATTGCTCGCTCGGCTGGCATGGTCCAGAGCCGAGGCCGAGGACCTGTTCCAGGAGACTTGGCTGGCAGTAGCACGCCATGGCCACAAGCTTCGCGAGGACAGCAATCTCGGGGTGTGGCTGTACACGATTGCCCGCAACAAGCACAGAAACAGCCTCCGCTCTGGGGCGCGCGGCGTCGGACGTCGGCTCGGGTTCGAGCGACTACCCATCGCCCCTTCGATTGCGCCTGACGAGGCTGCAGACATCAACCGCGAGCTCGGTCGCGTGGCGGCAGCGTTGGCACGCCTGCCGGACGCACATCGCGAGGTGCTGCTGCTCTGCGTGGGCGAACGGCTCCCGCGAGCGGAGGTGGCTCGGATCCTCGGCATCAGCGAGGAAGCGCTGCGAAAACGGCTTTCGCGGGCTCGCGCCGCGCTGGACGTATTGCTCGACTCCAACCCAGCAGAGGTACCATGAATCCGACCCACCATCGGCTCGAAGCTGCCCTGGACGCGTGGCCTGTGCCCGAGCTGTCCGCAGAGCTCTCGGCCAGGACGCTGACCCGTACGCGCGCGACGTTGCGTCCCTGCAGCTCGCTTGCCGACGCGTTGGACCTCGATCGGAAGGCGTCACGAGCCGCGCTGGCTCGGCGTCTGTTCGTGCCCGTCGTGCTCGGCGCGGCAGCTACCGTGCTCGTCGTGGACACGTGCTTGAAGATCCAGAGGATCTTCGGCGCGTAGTCTCGCGGTCGCGCTCGGCTTTGGTCAGGAGGCGCTGGGCGCTGTCCAGGTGGTGCAGCGAGGCGGGGGGAAACGGTCCCGCGATCCCAGCAGCCCGAAGACGGACACCGGAGACTCTCGTGCGCACCGCCGCGGGGGAAAGACCCCGGGCCTTGTGCAGTCCAGGATGAGGCATGTCTGCCAGAGCGTCTGGGGTTGGGGGGCTGCAACGCGGTTTCCTTTGGGTGTGTTGCGTCATGGTCGGTGTCGAGACGGCTCCGCCCATACGGCGCACGCCGCCAACTCATGACGGTCCAAAAACACACCTCCTACGAATCGGCTGGCGGTTCCAGACACAAGAGAGCGTCAACGAGGTGCCAGCCGGACGAACCGGGTTTCAGAAGCGTCCGCTCAGCGTGACTCCGTCGGCGCCGAACGCTGCGGCCACGTGGGACGAGTCGTGGTTTCCGGCCAACAGCAGGTAGCCGCCTGCGCCGGCCGAAGCGATCCCCACCGCGAAGCTCACGTAGGAGAGACGCACGTTCAGGCGGTACGAGGCAATGTCGTCTTTGGAGCCGGGCGGACACCCCGAGCCGTCGGGGCCGCAAATGCTGTCGAGGCGAGATTTCTTCCGCAACGCGATGAGACCCGTCACCGCGCCGGTAGCGACCCCAGCTGCCCCGAGGCCGAGCGCTGCCCATCCGGTCACTTCCCGCGTGCTCATCCGATCACTGCGTGGGGCGTGCCGCGGATTCGGAGCCTGCGTTTTCTGGGGCTCGGGCGAAGGAGGCGTGGCGGGTTCGAGGTGCAGACTCAGCACGATCTCCAACGCGACGTTGTCCGCTTCGTCGACCTCCACCCTGCGCACGACCGGTTCGTAGCCCGGTGCAGACGCCGCCACGTCGTGGGAGCCGGGGTCGAGTGGACGCTCCACGTCGAGCAGCTCCGGCGGGACGGGCTTGCCGTCAAGCGTGACGCCGAGCCCGGGAGGTGGACCATTGGGCGTCGTCACGTGGACGGCCAGCCGCGGGATGCGCAGACGCAGAGCTTCTCCCTCGGTGGTCGCGTCGGCCACGGCCTGACGGAACGCTTCCGGAGCCGTTGGACCGAGCACCGTCACCCGAGTTTTCTCGTACCGGTCGAGGGCTTCCACCCAGCGCCCGAGCCGCACCAGGACCCGCGCCTGCATGACAGATATCGACGGTGCCGGGACCAACGCATAGGCCCGATCGAGTCGGTCCAGAGCTGTCTGGTCGTCGCCGTTGTCGTAGGCCTCGGCGCCCTGCCTCGCGAGCTCGCGAGCCGCGGTCCGCGTCTGGGCATCCGCCTCTTCCTCCTGGGCCGGCGCAAGGGCAGCCCAAGTCGTCACCGCCGCGAACAGGACGAAGTATCGCCGTACGGACCGCAGTCGATGCTGCCAGGACGAATAGCTAGAAGCCGAAATCATAACCGGGCGTTCGCCCCCTGGCGTTGGAACGTGTGCCTCTTGCGCGTCCGTGCCGTGGGGCGGGAGCTCTTGGCAAGCGCTGGACGTCCGAAATCGCGGCGTCCGTATCGGGTGCGGTTCGAGGCGAGGAGGGGGACTGGTGGATGGGGTCGGCCGCCGGCCCCGCGGACGCTTGCGATGGTACCGCCGAGCTGGGCTCCATGGCACCATCAGTTGCTTCCCCCGGCTCCGATGCGGTCAGGGCAGCCCACAGGGCCAGCGCGGCAGCGCCGGCTAGGACCGTAAGGGCCACGACAACGCCCAGCCTTCGCCCCCTGGCTGGGGGTATCGCCTCAGAACGGGCCGGGGCTGCCCGGCTCGGCGTGTCCGCGGCCAAGGGAGGCTCTGACACGCGGGCCGAGGCTCTCCGGTCGGCTTTCTTCGTTTTTTCGGCGGCCTGCGCGACGGGGTGGAGGTCGGCTGCGTCGGAGGAGGGTCCGTCGAGCCAGACGGCCCCAAGCGAGTTGCCTGACACGTCCTCCCTGACCCCGTGCCCATTGAGCCACACGGCCAGTGCGGTCCCGAATTCGGCCATACTCGGCCAACGCTCTTCGCGTTCCTTGGCCAGGCCACGCTCGACCACCCGCCACAGCTCCGCGTCCATGATGTCACGGTCTGGCACGGGAGGGGGTGTCTCGCTGACGATGTTCTGCATCAGGGCGTTGTAGTTGGCGCCTTGGAATGGCACGCGTCCGGTGATCATTTCGTACAGAACGATAGCGAGCGACCAGACGTCCGTTCGACCGTCGACTTCCTCGAGCCCAAACGCCTGCTCTGGCGACATGTACTCGGGACTGCCCATGACGACACCGTCGCGAGTGAGGCGACTCGACGGAAGCGTCGGTCCGACCTTGGCGATGCCGAAATCGAGCAACTTGGGCTGGAGCCGTCCCAATGTGTCGGATGCCAGGAATATGTTGTCGGGCTTGATGTCCCTGTGAACGATATGCTTGTCGTGCGCAACCCTGAGACCGTCCGCGATAGGTAGGACCATCTGAGCCGCGCGGACAGACGGGATCCGCGGCACCCTCGCCAGACGCGCCGAGAGCGTCTCACCTTGTACCAATTCCATCACGAGATAGGGGTCCCGGCGATGTGTCCAGCCGAAGTCGAAGACATGCACGAGCGCGGGATGTCCGATGCGTGCTGCGGCGTGCGCTTCACGGGCCATGCGCATGGCAGCGGCTGAGCCCGCCACGTTGGCGCGAATCAGTTTCAAGGCGACGTCGACGCCCAGCACCAGGGAGTGAGCGACCCAGACCACGCCCATGCCGCCATGTCCCAGCTCTCGGACCAAGCGGTAGCGATCCGCTATGACCTCGCCTGGCATGTAGGGGTTCGCGCCAGCGGTGGCTCGCGCGCTCTCGCTGCGCCGGGACGTCGGCGGGCGCTCTTCGGCTTGACCGTCAGCGACGAGCTCGTCCGACCTGCCGGGACTCGTTTCGTTCTCCGGCACAGTACTGTCACAGTAGCTGGTCCCCTCTCGGTTCACCAGGGCGCTGGCGCCCCCCTCGGCCCTCGGCCAGACCGAGACCGCAGCCGCTTCTCGGGGCAGCCCGGTGTGAACTACCGCATGGGACCGGGCCCGGACGCGCGGTATGGAACCGATTCCAGACGCCAGACCCGGCCCGTGCACCAGTCCACACGACAGCGACTTTGGGGGCACCAGGCCCTGCGCAGAGGAAACCCGAGGCGTTGGCCCTCCACCAGCCTTCCCGCAGAAAGAGCGCGACTCGTTGGCGAGGATGTCGCTACGCGACTCGACCCCACAAGTCCTCGGCCGCTCACTGACAAGGATCCAGGACGAACGTTGCTGAGCCTGCGCAGAGCCGTTCGGGTCGGCGAACCTCGAGAAGTGAAGCCGGTGGTCCCCTATTCGGGACTTGTGCCTCGGTTGGCCACGCGGCTAGACTCCGCGCCCTCGACGGCCCCTTGCGTCGTGACAGCAGGCCCCCAGAGATCCAGTGCTGCTCTCAACGAGCAGCTAGGGATGGAGGGCTGACTGTAGGACACCCGCGATGCCACAATACCTAGGACTAGATTCGAGCACGCAGAGTCTCTCGGCGCTCGTCATCGACACCGACACGGGCAAGGTGGTCGCCAACCGGAGCGTCAACTTCGGCGAGCGCCTGCCGCAGTACCACTGTGCGAAGGGCTTCCTCACGAGCAGCGACGAGGCCGTCAAGCACTCCGACCCGCTCATGTGGGTGGAGGCGCTCGATCTGGTTCTGCGGGAGTTGCGCGAAGGGGGGGTCGATCTGCATCGCGTGGCTGGCGTCAGCGGGGCGGGCCAGCAGCACGGCTCGGTCTACCTCGCCAAGTCGCTCGACCAAGTCGGCGATTGGTCCCCAACGGTGCCGCTGCACGAACAAGTCAGGCCCCTGCTGTCGCGCAAGACCGCGCCCATCTGGATGGACAGCTCGACCAGCGAGGAGTGTGCGGAAATCGCCGCTGCCGTCGGCGGCGACAACCGTGTCGCGACGATCACCGGATCGCGCGCCACCCTGCGCTTCACGGGACCGCAAATCCGCAGGTTCTACAAGACGAGCCCTGCAGAGTGGAACCAGACGGCCGAGATCCACTTGGTCAGCTCCTTCATGGCGTCGCTGCTCACCGGTAGGAGCGCGAGCATCGACCTGGGCGACGGCGCTGGCATGAACCTCCTCGACCTCGCGTCGAGCGGCTGGAGCGGCGGCATGCTCGACGCGACAGCGCCCGGCTTGCGGCAGAAGCTGAAACCCCCCGTGTCGAGCACGACCGTCGTCGGTGAAATCGCCGGCTACTTCGTGACCCGGTACGGCTTCAAGCCCGGGACCAAGGTCGTCGCCTTCACCGGCGACAACCCGAGCAGCCTGATCGGGATGGGCGCGAGCAAGCCGGGCACGGCCGTGGTCAGCCTGGGCACGAGCGACACGGTGTTCGCCGCCATGGCTAGCCAGCACACCGATCCGCGGGGCTACGGCAATGTGTTCGGCAACCCGGCCGGGGGCTTCATGTCCCTGACCTGCTTCTCGAACGGATCGCTCGCACGCGAGGAGGTGGCGCGGCGCTTTGCCCTGTCCTGGGACGATTTTGCCCAGGCCATCGTCGAGCGCACCAAGCCAGGCAACGCGGGCAACCTGCTCCTACCGTATTTCGTTCCAGAAATCACGCCACGAGTGCTCAAGGCCTCGCCACGCTGGTTTGGCAGCGAGGCCTTCGTCGCCGGCAAGGATGGAGCGGCGGCGGCGCGCGCCGTGGTCGAGGCCCAGGCGATGAGCATGCGTCTGCACTCCGACTGGATCGGGGAGGCCATGACCACCGTCCTCGTCACGGGCGGCGCGTCCAAGAACCGCGGCCTGCTCCGCGTCCTGGCCGACGTTCTGCAGGCGACCATCATGCCTTTGAGCGTATCCAATTCGTCCGCCCTCGGAGGGGCCCTGCGCGCCGCACAGGCTGTCGAAGGCTCAGCGTGGCAAGACCTGTATGCGCGATTCTGCCCGCCGGATCGCGAGCTCGCCGTCGAGCCCGACCCGCAGGCACGCCCCATCTACGAAGAGCTGACGGCAAGATTCGAAGAGCAACTGAAGCACCTGTTGTCCTAGACGCCTGGCTAGAAGGAGAAAGGATCCCATGGCACAGCCCACGTTCCCCGGCATCGAACCCATCCAGTACGAAGGTCCGGACTCGAAGAAACCGCTCGCGTTCCGCTTCTACGACAAGAACCGCGTCGTCCGCGGCAAGAGCATGGCCGATCAGCTCCGCGTCGCGGTGTGCTACTGGCACACGTTCTGCGGGGACGGCACTGACCCATTCGGAAAGGCGACATTCGGGCGGCCGTGGCAGGGCGACGGCGACGAGATGGAGCTGGCCAAACAGAAGGCCGCCGCCGCGTTCGAGTTCTTCACGAAACTGGGTGTCCCCTACTACTGCTTCCACGACCGGGATGTCGCGCCCGAGGGCAAATCGCTCGCCGAGAGCAACGACCGGCTCGACCGCATCGTGGAGGTCTTGGCCGAGCACCAGCAGCGCACGGGCGTGAAGCTCTTGTGGGGCACCGCCAATCTCTTCTCCAACCCGCGTTTCATGGCAGGCGCGGCCACCAATCCCGATCCCGAGGTCTTCGCCTATGCGGCGGCGCAGGTGAAAAAGGCCCTCGACGTCACACAGAAGCTGGGCGGTGAGAACTACGTGCTGTGGGGCGGCCGCGAGGGCTACGAAACGCTGCTCAACACGGACATGAAACGCGAGCTCGACCAGCTCGGCCGCTTCATGAACCTGGTCTGCGAGTACAAGCACAAGATCGGCTTCAAGGGTCCGTTGCTCATCGAGCCCAAGCCGCGCGAGCCCACCAAGCACCAGTACGACTACGACAGCGGCAACGTCTACGCGTTCCTGCAGCGCAACGGGCTGGGCGCGGAGGACTTCAGGCTGAACATCGAAAACAACCACGCGACCCTGGCAGGGCACACCTTCGAGCACGAAGTCGCCTATGCCGTGGCCAACGGCCTGTTCGGCAGCATCGACAT
>JAFGIS010000204.1 GCA_016929495.1 Polyangiaceae bacterium
ACGGGTCGCGCGTCTGCCACGGCAGCGTGAGGATCGATCACGTTCGGGCGACGTGCCGCGGCCTGCATGATGAACTAGCAATACAGCTCAGATGATTTGCTGTCAATCTACTTTCTACAGCCCAACGCACCCCCAGCCTGCCGCTATCTCGGGGATTTCCGTCCTGACCGGCCACACAGGGCCCAGCGGCGCGGCAGGGGCCACCTGACCGAAAAACGCTGCACGCGGGCCGCCCGCTCTCGCGGTACCGCTTCGCGCCGCGGGGCCGCCGCGTGCGCGTTCCGGCTGGTTCCGCGCTGTCTCGGGTCCAACGGCGCCAGGGCTCGGGACGCGAGCAAACGGACTGGCCTGTTGCACGACACGGTCGGGGCAGGCTCGCGTCGCAGCGCGCGTCCCGACCGGCGAAGGTCCTCGCGACGCGCGAGAGACACGTTGTCGCAGGCCCTGCTCGGATGTATGGTGACTGTATGGCGCGCCTCACTTCGACGACGATTCGGTTGGAGCAGCAAGACATCTTGGCTCTCCGCAGGGCCCGTGCTGCGGGGCATTCGGCATCGGAGCTGGTCAGACAGGGATTGCGCGTTGTCGCGTCACGATACTACTCTGGCCGTCGTCCCCCGAGGACTGGGTTGTTCCAGTCGACCGACGCCAAGCTGGGGGATGAGGATCTCCTGTTCAAGGACATCAAGGAGTGAGAGCCGCGCTCGTTGCAGACACGGGAGGTCTGCTTCGGGCGCTTGCCCGTACCAGCGAGGGTGCGCCGAGCTTCCCGGAGTACGAGCAAGCGCTGACAGCAGCGAGCACGGTCATCGTGCCCGGGCTGGTTCTCGCTGAGGTGGACTACTTCCTTCGAGACCATCGCGCGGCGATGCGACAACTCGTCGCCGACATCTTCGATCCGAGAACCCGATACGAGTATGAGCTGCCCCTCCCGTCCGACATGGCCCGGTCCCTCGAGTTGGACGCCCGATTCGCAGGTCTCCATCTCGGCTTGGTCGATGGCACGGTAGCCGCGGTGGCAGAGCGACGGCGGGTCTACCGAATCCTGACCACGGATCGGCGAGACTTCGGAGCCATACGAATCGGTCCTCGCCTGACGCAGGCCCTTGAGCTGGTGCCGTAGAGCGGCTGGGGCGACAGGCGTGCGACGGCGAGCCATCTCGACAATCCCATCCTGACCGGCCAGATAGAACCTCAGCGACGAAGCAGCGTCTGTTGCTCGGAAAAAAGGGTAGACCATGTCTCACTACACCACGATCCAAACGCAGTTTCGCGAATTGCCGATTTTGTTGAGCTCCCTTCAGCAGATGGGTTTTCAGCACGTGGAGTGTCACGAACAGGCCCAGCCCCTGTACGGATATCAAGGCGATCGGAGACCGGAAACCGCTGAGGTGATCATTCGGCGCGAGCACATCGGACGCGCTGCCAATGATGTGGGCTTCAAACGACAGGAGTCCGGAGAGTTTCGAGCTACGATTTCCGAGTACGATCGTCGTACACGGTGCAACGACCAGTGGCTCCGTGAACTGAACCGAACCTATGCCTACCATCTGGTTCGCGACCAGGCGCGCGAGCAGGATCTCGTCATCGAAGAAGAGAAGACCCTGGAAAACGGCGATGTGGTCATCGTCTTGTCGGAAAGGGGGTAGCCCGCATCGGTCACCAGATCCGCACCCGGCCCATGGGCCACGCCACGCTGGCTGTCGGCGAACGAGATCCGGGCGATCCGCGAGCGGTTCAACCTGAACCAGGGCGATCTCGCGCGCCTGCTGCGGCTCGGCGCGAACACGGTATCGCGCTGGGAGTCGGGCAGGAACGTGGGGGAAGCTCCGGCGCCCCCTTCCCATCGAATGCGTCCGCTGCCGAGGGCGCTCGAGATGGATCGAGCTCGGTGTCGGCCTGTGCAACTCGTGGTCCGGGGCCTCGAGCTTGCCGGCGCCCGCGCCCCGCCGGGAATAGCACTTGCCCCCTTTGCGGCTGGCCGTGCCCCATGGGACCCAACCCTTGCCCCACGGGCGACCCGTCCTGCCCCACTCGCTGGATGTCGTGCCCCACTGGGGTAAACCTTGCCTGCCCTTGCGACCCGCCCTGCCCCACTGACTCGGCGTCGCGCCCCACCGAGCAGAACCCCCGGCCCAACGTCGCAACAGCCCTGCCCCACTGGGTGGAAGTCGTGGCCCACTGGGAAAAGCGCTTGCCCCCTGGCGGCAAGCCCTGCCCCACTCGCCCGACGTCATACCCCACCGGGCAAGACGCCGGCCCCACGGGCCAGAACCTTACTCGCTCAGCTGATCTTGAAGAAGGTCGGCCAAATACTCGGCCAATTCGTCGACATTGAACTGCCCCTCCGCCCAATGACGATCGGCGGCTTGAAGCGCTGCGTAGTACCGCGGCCGGTCCTCTCGAATACGCTCCGGAACGATCTTTCTCCCGGGCAGGAGCGATCCCTGACGCAGGCACATGAGATAGTAGCAGGCAGCACGGGCAGTCCGGCCATTTCCCTCGATGAACGGATGGATGAGACGCCAGCGCGCGTAGGCTGGGAGCAGCGTCGGATGATCCATGATGTCCCAGTTCTCATGCACCACCGAGATGAACTGATCCACCAGTCCCGGAACGTCCTTGAAGTGGGGCGGGATGTGGTTTCCCACATAGATGGGCTGTTCCCGGAACCGACCGCCGAACTGAGCGATATTGGCCACTGCAACGGCGTTGAATGACCAAAGGACATACTTGTCGAACGCTTCGATGCCCTTGCTCAGCCCAATCTCTATGCAGTTCGTGAGAAAATCATATTGCCGCAGCAGGTTCTGCTCCTGCACGCGAGCGAAGAGCGCTGGATCGTCTGCCTGCCTGACGGACATTGGGGCGACTCGCCAGACCTACGTCTTCAGGCGAATGTGCTGCGAGGCGAATCGCACGGACTCCTTCGTGATGAGATCAGACGGAGGTGCGTTCCCGAACGCGAAGCTGACACGCTGCTCTTGAAGGTCAGCCTCGGTGACCGGAGTGCTGCGAGCCGCTTCCAACAAACGCTTCAACTCGGGCTTCGTTCGCAGAGTCGACTGGAACTGCTTACGGTCTGCCATGATACCTAGCCATCCGTTCAGTATACTGTCGGGTGGACTGAATCAAGCACGACGTCAAGCTCACACAGTACTTGTTCGGATGGTGCCCAGCAACATCAAGGTCAACCCGTTGAAATCACAGGTGACGCAAAGGAGCGCCCCGAAAGTGCGGGCTCATCGGGGCGCAGACAAACCGACTGACCTGTCGCACGACATGGTCAGGGCGGGCGCGCGTCGCAGCACGGACGACGGCCGGAGCCCGCGCTTGTCCGAACCCGTCGTGCCGGGCGCGAACGCAGTGCCCGTCCGGCCCGCGACGCCCGCAGCCCCCTGCTCTACGTCCTCGGCCCCTCGTTGTAACTGCGCGGCCGATCCTCGGCACGCACGCCGCCGTGCTCCTTGCCGTGCTCGAGCACGTCGTCGATGATGCGGGACAACCAGGTGCCCGGGTAGTTGAGCGACAGATCGATGAGCTCGGCTTGCCGAGCTTCGATCTGCTTCTTGTCCCAGAGACACTGAAGGGAAAGCGCCACCAGGTTGCGGTCGTTCGGCGCCATCGTGAGGCCTCGCTGGTAGTGGGGCCAGGCCTGGGCCGCACGCCCGAGCCGACACAGAGCATCGGCATGGTAGACGTGCGCCATGGGCCAGCTCGGAGCGATTTCCAGCGCCTTGCGACCCACCCGCAGCCGCTCTTCGCCCCTGCCTCGTGTCCCGAGCATGACGGCGTAGTTGAGCTGCGCCTTGGCGCTCCGGGGCGACGCCCAGCGCGTCATGCGCCAGAAAATGAGATCGTTCGTGTAGGCCAGCGCATGCACGCGTGCCCCGAGCGCCTGGACCGCGAAGAACCCGATGACCACCAGCCGGCGCGCTCGGGTCACCTCCCCGCTGCCGAGCAGTCGATCCAGACCCACGGCCATGAGCCACGCCGCACCGATCGCCGGGATGTACCAGAAACGTTCGGCCCGAACGGTCGGCAAGAGCACGAGGAGATTCGAGCACGGCAGGAAGGCCATCGGGACCCACATCAGACCGAGCGCCAACAGCGCAGGGACTCCCTGGGCCGCTCGCCTCCTTCGGGCAACGGCAGCCATGACCAGGGCGCCCAGCGGCGGCAGCACGAGCGCAAGCCCGCCCAAGACGGAGTCGAACGAGACGAGCCGGGTGGGTATGCTCTCCTGGGCGAACGAGTAGTCGGCGCTGAGCTTCCAAGGAAAGACCACCTGCAGTAGCCCCTGCCAGTAGACGTGCAAGCCGCCGGCCACGCGATGCGCCCAGTCTGCCTTGACGAGCGGGTTGTTGATGGGATCGTGCGGGAGACGCGGCTGGTGGAACCACTGCGCGCCGAGCTCGACCCAGCGCTCGTGCCAGGGCAACGAGGCGAGCGCGGCACCGGACGCGGGCGCCGGAAGGGCGGACGGAAACAGACGTTTCCTCAGTTCGACGAAGAGCACGAGCGCGGCCAGGGTGCCCACCAAGCCGAGGGCGACTCGAGCCGCGCGTCGGGGCTTGTCGGGGTGCAGGGCGCTCGGCAGCACCCAGGCGGCCCAGGGCACGAGCCCAACGGCGACGAAAGCCGTCTCCTTGCTGAAAAAACCGACGAGCGTGGCAACGAAGACCGCCGGACCGAGCCACACCAGCTTCAGGCGGCAGGCATGCACAGCCAGCAGCACGCTGAGCCCCGCCAGAACGTCCGCCAGACCCACGACCCCGGTCACCGCTTCGGTGAGCACGGCGCAGACCACGAACGCGGCTCCGGCGAGCCACGCCAGGCGCCTGCGGCCGGTGACACGCAGCGCAAGCCCGGCGACGAGGCTGGCGTTGACCGCGTGCAGCAGGATGTTCGCCCAATGCAACAGCCAGGGCAGCTCGGCGATGCTCCAGAGGGCCCGCCAGAGTATGTCGGGAAGCGGGCGGTAGGAACCGATGCTGCGAGCGGGCGGCAGTCCCCAGAAGTCGCGTCGAAACGCCTCGCTCCAACCCACACCGTGACCATTGACGTAGGGATTGGCGAGCAACGCCTCCTGCTCGTCGAAGATGAAGTTGCTGGTCGGGCTGCGCGTGAACAGCAGCGCCGCACACACGAGCGCCGCGGCGAGGGCGACTCCGAAGGTCGGGTCCGATCGATGAAAGGTGTCGCGCCAGAGCGCCGTCATGGCCGACGTCGCGCGCCTCCAGCCCTCGTTCGCCGGTGCACCGCTCCCCTCCGTCGTGGACGGCCGAGAGAACCATGCCGCACGCGGCGTCTCTGGCTCGAAGGGGTTGCTCTTCACCGCTCTCAGTTCGAGAACAGTTACCGCGTCCCCCGAGCGGACGCCAACCCCCCTGCGCTTGCCAGCCGAGCGCCGATGGCACCCCGGGGCGCCGGTGGTATGCTCGCCCCCGATGAATGCCACGGCTGATTTCGACGGCTGTCAGGTGCTGAGCAAAGTCAGCTCGGGCACCGTCACGGACCTGTACGAGGCCGTGCAGCTGCCGCTCGGGCGCCGGGTCCTGGTCAAGACGCTGAGCGCGAACCTGTTGCCTTCGTCACCCTTCGCAGCCAGCCTGGAACGCGAAGCGCAGCTGCTCGCCGAGCTGGACCATCCCAACATCCTCCGCGTCCACGAGTTCAAGCGCCGTGACGATCGCATGTGGCTGGTTCTCGAGCACGTGGACGGCTGGACTCTGCAGGAACTGCTCGAGACACGGCCGCGGCTGCCCGCCTTGCTCGTGGTAGCCGTCGGCCTCGGCGTGGCACGCGCACTCGAGCACGCGCACGAAAAGGGCATCGTGCATCGTGACGTGCGCCCGACGAACATCGCGGTCGGGCGCGGCGGCTCGGTCAAGCTCGCGCACTTCAGCGTGGCCGTGAACGAACGGTTCGCAAGCCTGCCGGAACTGCTCGATGGCTCCTCGGGCTCCGGAAGGATCGCGTACATGTCGCCGGAACAGATCCTCGGTGAGCAACCGGATCCTCGCAGCGATCTGTTCTCGCTCGGCATCACGATGTACCGCGCGTTGACCGGCGTGTGGCCGTTCGGGGATGGGTCCGAACCGGCCACGCACCAGATCCGGCATCAGTCGCCCGCACCGCTCGGGAGGCTGGTGAGCGAACTGCCCGGTTCCCTGGAGCGCGCGGTTCATCGCTGCTTGCAGAAGGTACCGGCGGATCGTTTCTCGTCGGCCGCGGAGCTCGCGCAGGCCTTGGGCGCTGTCCTGATCGAGCTCGGTCAGCCGTCGTCGAGGCTCGCGGTGAGTCACGCCCTTCAGCAGGCCGGACTGGTCGAGCAGACTGCCGACGGCGACGCTCCGCCCATGTCGATCCTGACGCCGAGGGAAACCAAGAGCTCCGCATTTCGCGCGGCCGTGCTCGGACTGGGCGGTGCCAGCGCGATGGTCGTGCTCGGCGGCACGCTGATATTCGCGCTGGCTGGAGGCTCGGACTTGCACGCTCCGTCCAGAGCCGGCACCGGCAGGCTCGACCTGGTGCCCGTGGGCGCCGGCCAGCTCCGGGTGGTTGCCGATCCATGGGCCCGCGTGATCGTGGACGGACACGAGATCGACACCACGCCGTTCGCCCGATCGATCCCGCTGCGCTCGGGAACCCACTACGTTCGGCTCGAGCATCCTCAGGCGCCACCGGAGCGCCGGACGATCCACCTCGTCCCCGGCGAGACCGTGCTGCTCGACGTGAAGATGAAGGTGGTTCGGCCGCAGCACTGACCCACGAGGTCCGCCGATCCGATCCCACTGAGTCGCGGGCTGGGCCCCCGGGGCGAGGGCGTTCGCCCCTGCGGGCCGGGACGGGCACGTGGGTCGAAAGACCGCGCGAGGGGCATGCGCCGGCCGTACCGTGCGACGCGCCGCTGGGCGAGGAAGGGCGAGAAGGCGTGCCGGTTGCGTCCCCCCCGCGCTGCGTGCTTTGCTTGGGGTCGTTTCTCCCGCCTGTAGAAAGACAGGTCGTCTTCGCTCGCGCAGGCACACATGACCACGTTGGAGTCCGGCTCGACACTCGGCAAGTACCAGCTCCTGGTACGCATCGGGCACGGCGGCATGGCCAGCGTGTGGGTGGCACGCGAGCGCTCGCTCCAGAGCGGCAAGCAGCGCCTGGTCGCCGTCAAGGCGATGCTGCCCGAGCTCGCGCGTCAGGCGGCGTTCCGGGCGATGTTCCTCGAGGAAGTCCAGCTCGTGCGCAGCATCCAGCACGAGCACGTCGTACAAGTCTACGACGTCTCCGAGGACAGCGGGATCCTCTACATGGCCATGGAATGGGTCGAGGGGGAATCGCTGCGCAACGTGATACGTGCTGCCAGCGGGCGGCGCCCCATTCCTTCGGAAATCGCCGTGCACGTCATTGCGGATGCAGCGGCGGGCCTGCACGCGGCACACGAGCTGCGCGGCTGGGACGGCGAGCTGCGCGGCGTCGTGCACTGCGACGTGTCTCCGCACAACATCCTGCTCGGGGTCGACGGCCGGGCCAAGCTCGTGGACTTCGGGGTTGCCGGAGCGCTGGAGCAACTGGACGTGCAGGGCCTCAAAGGCAAGGTCGGCTACATGGCGCCGGAGCAGGCGCGTGGCGGACCCGTGGACCGCAGGACGGACGTGTACGCGCTCGGCATCGTTCTGTTCGAGCTGACGACAGGGACGCCGCTGTTCGCGACCGGGAGCCGCAGCGAGACGCTCAAGCTCGTGGCGGACCCGGTCATCCCCCTGCCTTCGGACATCGTCCCGGGCTACGCGCCCCAGTTGGAGTCCATCGTGCTCTGTGCCCTGGAGCGCAACCCGACCAAGCGCTATCAGACCGCGGAGGCTCTGCGCGAAGCCTTGCATCGCCACCTCGTCGAAGAACGCGTGATGGTTTCGAGGGCCGGTGTGGCCCAGTTGATGCGCAAGGTCGTCGGCAACTCGATCAAACAACGCCGCCAGCAAATCGCGCTCGCGTTGCGAGAATTCGATGGAGAGGTGCCTCCCGAACTGGTCGCGCAGTGGCCGGGTCTGGCGTCCCCCAACTACTGGAGCTTCCACTCCGACGAGCCGGGCGCGGCGTCGCAGACCTCGGTGACCCTCACCGACATCGAGCCCATGGGAGCGCAGCACCAGACGCTCTCGTCCTCGACGGTGATCACGGGTACGGTCTCCAAACACGGGATGTCGTGGGGCGCGATCCTGGGGCTGGTGCTCGGAGTAGCTGCCTTGGCGCTCGTGGTCGGCTATCTCGCCAGCGAGCGGCTGCGGGCTCCCCGCAAGCAAGGCGTCGAGACCGCGGCACAGACTCGGGCCCGGCCACCGTCGAGCTCCGAGGTCCCCGCGCAGAAGCAGAGCGACGTGACCGACGTCGAGGCCCTGGACCTGCAGGGGGTCAACATCGAAAGTCTGCCTCTGGAACAGCAAGCACGCCTCCGGCGTGCTCAGCGCTACAGGTACGCCCGAACCGGGCGCGGCACCTCCTCGAACACCGGCACGGAAGATGCGGACGAGACGACTCCCGCGGAGCAGAAGGGGCAAGGGTACTCGTTCAACCGTCCGATCGCGGCCGCGGGCCTGACTCGCGCAAGCTCGGCCGCCGTCTCGTGCAGCAGGCCGGAAGGTCCCAAAGGCAGCGGCACGGCGACGGTCACTTTCGCGCCGGGCGGCCAGGTGCAGAGCGTGCGCCTGTCGTTCAGGTTCGAGGGCACGGACGTCGGAGCGTGCGTGTCCCGGCAATTCGCCAGGCTTCGTGTCCCGCCGTTCGATGGCGAAGCCGTCACGCTCTCGCAGAGCTTCCAAGTGCCTTAGTTTCCACGTCCCACGTCGGAACCCGACGGCGTGCGGACGAGGGACGCCACGCCGCAGCAGCGAGGATGCAGAGGGCGGGGCTTACGACCAAATGGTACCGATCGTCGCCGAAGAACACGGCGTGGGTGAGAGTCGTTGCCGCGACGAGGCCCAGCAGCGCGCGGATCACCGGGGCCTGCCGTGGCCGCCCGGGCAACGGCAGAAGCGCCACGAAGGGCAGCGCCGCCGGAACGACGTAGAACGGCGCATCGTCATGAGCGAGCATGGCCCAGACGGGAGACGTGAGCAGCCCCAGCGCGAGCAGAGCCTGTAGCGTGGCGGCGCCTCGGCTCATCCCGCGAGGATTGGGAAACGCCAACACACATAGACCGGCGATCACGGTGAGCAGCCGGTGGATCCAGGTCAGTAGATCCCGCCCGGCCTGGGCTCGCGCATCGGACCACACCTCGGGGTTGGCCTGGCGCAGGTAGTTGATGGGGAAGGACTCGTGGGAGTAGGTCTGGCTCAGCTTCTTGGGGACCCGACGTGCCCAGGCGATCGGGTCCGCTATGATGCGCGACAGACCCACCTTCATCCAACATCCGTCCTGCTGTACCTGCCCGGTTACCACCGGACAGCCATCGCGAGCGTGCAGCGCTTCGAACCGCCCGGTCCGAGAGATCGCGCCGATGGCCAGATTCCAGCCGGCGTTGGTCGAAACGAACGCGCAGCCATCCATGACGCGGCAGTTGCGAACCGTCCATGGCAGGACGACCAGGACGGCAACGGCAGTGGCACCTGCCGCGCCCGCCAGCGCTTTGCGATACGGACGGCGCCCAGCCACGGCCAACACGGGGCCCATCAACAGGGTCGCGGGCCGCACGAGCACCGACAGTCCGAGCAGGACACCGCCACCCAGGGCGGCAACCCAGCCACGACGCAACGCAACGAAGCCCCAGATCGCGGCGAGTACGAGCAGTGCAGCAAGCTGCTCGGTCATGACCGCGGCAGTGTAGCTGATCAGGCCCGGGTGCAGGGCGACCAGCCCCGCAGCGAGCCGCGCGCGGGATCCGCTCAGCCCATGGCGCGCGAGTCGATGCGCGACCACGACGAGCAAGGTCCCGACGACCGCGTTCACGAGGGGCGCTACCATGAGACCGGAGCCGAAGACGCGGTAGACGAGGGCCAAGAGCGCACTGTACCCGACCGGGTAGTGCACCCATGGTTTCCAGACTGGATGCCCGTGGATCGTAACGTCTTCGGAGTAGCCCAGTCCCTCGGCGATCCGAGTGGCCCCAAAGTGATAGTAGTGCCCGTCCCAGACAGGCTCGCTGGACCAGGCCACGGCGACGAACAGCCGTGGCAGCAGAGCCACGAACGCGACGGCCAGCGTGTAGCCCAAGTCGCTCGGCTCGGCGGCACCGGCCCCTTCACGGGCGCGCGCACCGTCCCGACGCCAAAATGGCTGCTGGTCGGGAGTCTCGATCGCCTGCATCGCCGTGGACCGAGCTGGTGCGCCTCAGGGACCCGGGAAGCCGTTGGTGGCTCTCCAGGCTCGCATCCTTCGGAGGTAGGTGCGACTGACCTGTGTTGGATCGAGTTTCAGGTAGCTGGCCACCTGCTGCACGAATCCGCGCGCATACACCAGCGCCGGCAGCCTGTCGAACTGTTCGGCCTCTATCGCTCGGAGGTGCGCCTGCGATATCTTCGTACGATTCGAGATCTCTTCGAGCTCGATGCCGAGCGACTCGCGGACCTTGGCCAACAGCGCGCCGGTGAAGTCCGTCTCCGCGTGGATCTCGTGAAGCAGCTCCTGACGAAGCATCGCTCGCTCCGCTGCGAGGGCCGTGTCGACCTGTGCGCCCGTGCGCGGCTGGTCCTCTTCCTGTTCCGGGAACGTCGAGACGTCGTATGCGCGCCGTCGCAGAGGATCCAGAAGCGTGTCGTGAGCTTCCTCGATCCGAGCCTGTGCCACCTGAAGCTGGGCTTCACTCATGAGCGAAGTCAGCGCCAGGCCGTCGGCCTGAAAGAGCTGTCGCTGGCGCTTGTAGGCGCGCCTGAGCTCTTCGTCGGTGGCTCCGCGATGGGTCCACAACACGTCGTAGAGACTCAGCTCCTGCGGGACCAGGTCGATCGCCTCGGGGGGACGTATCTGGTCGCGGGTGGTCACCAGCGCGAGCATGCGACGAGCGACTCTCTCCAGGTTGCGTGCGGACTTGCTGGTCGGACTGTCGATGAGCAGCGGTCGGCGGCGCACGACACTGAGCCAAACGGCGTCGTCCTGCTCCACGTGCCCGATCGAATCCAGATTGACGCCCAGATAGCGGGTCGCCATCTCGCACATGCCCGGACCGAGATCGCTATCCGTGCGCAAGCGAACGCAGTTGACCACGAGGCGAGGCCGCAGCTTGCCGAGCTCGGCGGACGCGAGCTCGCCGACGGCCGCGTCGTAGCGGGCTACCGCGCGTACCAGATCCTGCGGCGCAGGCAGCGGCGGCAGTTCTGCCTGAGCCCGTTCGGACAGGCGCATGCGGAAGCGATCCTTGAACAGCAGACGCCGCAATTGGCGCTGGAACAGCGCGCGGCAGAAGCGGTAGGTCGCCTCGACGCTCGGCGGCTCCGGCGACGTCACGCAGATGCCCAGGTCCGCCTCCAGAAAGAGGTCGAGGGTGGCCGGAGCCGTGCCGGAGCCGAGATCCAACAGCACATAGTCGACGTCGAGCTGGCGCAGGCGCCTCGCCCAGCGTGCTTTGCGCCCGGGACGCACCGGAACCGTCGAACCCGTCGCGTAAACCTGCGGCGACAAGAGCAAACCCGGAATGGGCGTCTTGAACATCGGCAGGTCTTCTTCTGGTGGGTCGTCAGGACCACGGGGCCTGGACGCAGCACTCACCCCGAGCATCGTGTGCAGCTCGCCCCCGTTCGAATCCGCATCCACCAGGGCGACTGTTCGGCCAAGCTGGGCCAGGTAGACCCCGAGATTGACTGCGACCACGCTCTTGCCAACGCCGCCGCGCCCGCCGCCAATGGCGATGAGGTGGCGAACGTGCAGGGGCGCCGCATCGTGGATCTCGCGGGTCTTGCCCGAGCTCTCGGCAAAGTGCATGCGCCCCCGATCTAACCCAAGTTCGCGGGCCTGGGCAGCTCGGATAGCCCGGACGTGCGCTTTTTGCGGCGTGGGCGAGCCTGAAGTCGCCGCCTGGCGGGCGGGTCTGCGCCGTTCGGTCGTCTGGAGGAGTGTCCTCGGGACGAGTGTCGCCGCGCGCAGTGTCGTGGCGCAAAGCCACGAGGAGCTCTACTCTCGCCCGACATGACCCGGACCGCCCTCGCGCCACCCGCAGCGCGCTTGCGTTGGACGGCGCTTCCCATCGTTGTTGGAGCATGGACGCTGATGGGGACTCTCGGCTGCGGCGCACCGGGGCAGGCTTCGGGAGGGTCGGGGGTGGGCTCGGCCACGTCCGGCCTCGCCGGTGTGGACAGCTCCTCCCTGACCACGCGTGAGCGACAGCAGTGGGCAGACCTCGTGTCCGAGCTGCTGGCGCCCTGCGCCGACCAAGCCATGACGCTCGCGCGTTGCTTGGACACGAAAGCCCCTTGCCGCGCCTGCGTACTTGCAGCCCAGTTGTTGGTCGACCAGATTGAACAAGGACGCACCCCGGAGCAGGCCAGAGAAGCCTATCGGATTCGCTACTGTGCCGATGCGGTGGCCGCGATAGCGCTCGATGGGTCGCCTGCACGAGGCGCGTCCCATCCGGTCGTCACCATCGTCGAGTGGACGGACTTCCAGTGTCCATTCTGTGCGGCCTGCGCCCGTGCCCTGCACGTTCTGGCCGACAAGTACCCCGACCGCGTGCGCGTCGTCTCCAAGCAGTACCCCCTCAGCAGCCACCCGAACTCGGACAAGGCGGCGCGCGCCGCGATCGCGGCCGGCCTACAGGGCAAGTTCTGGCCGATGCACGATCGTCTGTTCGCGGCACAAGCCAGCGGCATCGATCCCGAGCGCATCAGGCGCCTCGCCCGAGAAATCGGGCTCGACGAGCAGGTTTTTGCTCGCGACTGCGAAGGTCCCCGGGTACAGGCCATCCTCGCGCGCGATCGCCGCCAGGCAGACGAGCTCCAGCTGGACGGAACGCCTTTCATCTACGTCAACGGGCGCCATTTCGATCTGAGCCTGTTCGATGTGAGCCAGGACCTCGAGAATTGGGTGGTGCAGGAGTTCGAGCTCGCCGCGAACCCACCCGCCGCCAGCCCCGCGCACGAGGCGCCAGCGCGTCCACTCGGAGCCCCGAAGTGAAGACGAACGCCGACGGCGGCGGCTGTTTCCCAACCGGTCGCCACTACCCTGCCATCGCGCACCTGCTGCGCGCCGAAGCCATCGGGTTGGCCGAGGAATTCGGCGTCGATCACAGCGTAGCCGATCTGTCCGTGGTGGCGATCGACACGGAAACGACGGGCAAGGATCCGAGCGTGGACCGCATCGTGGAAGTGGCCTGCGTGATCTGGCGCGGCTCCGATGTGCATGCGCGCCAATCGTGGCTCGTCGACCCGGAGCGTCCGATTCCCGACGAGGCGCGAGCCGTGCACGGCATCAGCGATGACGATGTTCGCGGCAAGCCTCGCTTCTCCGAGATCGTGCCGGAGTTGCTCGAGGCCCTTCGAGACGCGGTGCCGCTGGCGTACAATGCCGAGTTCGACCGTAGCTTCATCATGGCCGAGCTCGGCCGCGCCGGCGTCGGTCCCTTGGGCGCCCCGCCGGCCGCACGCCGCAGCGTCGAATGGCTCGACCCGCTCGTCTGGGCACGAGAGCTCCAGAAGCAGGAGAGAAGCAAGGCTCTGTCGGATGTCTGCTCTCGACTCGACATCCGCCTCGAGCAGGCTCACCGGGCCACCCAGGACGCAGAGGCTGCGCTGCGCGTCCACCGCACGTTCCTGGACGAGCCCCGGGTTCCGAAACGCTATGGGGCGTTCATTCAGGAACAGCGACGCTTGGCCCGCTCTCACGAGGAGGAGCGACGGCACTGGCGGCGCGGGACGAAATCGGGTTCGATTCCCGGCTCTACCGGAGAGTAGACGATGCGACGGTTCACTCGGTTCTCGTTCCTGGCTGCGGTCTTCGCGCTCGTCGTGCTGGCCACGGCTCGCCCGACACTCGCCTTCACGCACATCGTGGTCCGCGGCGACACGCTCGCCGGGATTGCCGAACGCATGTACGGCAAAATCCAATACGAGAAGTTGCTCGTGGCAGCGAACGGCCTGGATGTCCGCGGCGGCGCAGGCATCGTGCCCGGCATGCGGCTGGAGATCCCGTCGGTAGGCCACTATCGCGTGCAGCGTGGCGACGCCTGGGCTGACCTGGCTCAACGTTGGCTCGGCGACAGCAGCCGCGCCGACGTGCTCGCGATGTCCAACGGCAGCTCACCCTGGCTTCCGTGCGAAGAAGCAGCAGAAATCCGGATTCCCTACAACCTGACCGTCATCATCACCGAGGCCGACACGATCGTCAATCTGGCCTACAGGTACCTCGGCAATACGGAGAAGGCGTGGATGCTCACGCACTACAACGGACTCGAGAAGGCAGAGCTCCGCCGAGGAGAAGTCCTGTTGGTACCGCTCACGGACCTCGAGCTCACCGCGCAAGGCAAGAAAGCTGCAGAACTGGCCGCGGGTCGAACGCAGAGCGAGGCCGAAGGCCAGCAGCGGGCCGATCAGCAACGCGTGCGGGCCGAGCTTCCGGCGCTCCTGGCCGACGTGCGCCAAGCACGCTACGTCGACGCGGTTCGGCGGGGCAACCGCTTCCTGGCCGCCAGTTCACTCACACGCGACCAGCTGGCGACGATCCATCGGCAGTTGCTCGAGGCCTATGCGGCGCTCGACTCTCCTGGGCTCGCCGCTGGCTCCTGCGCGTCGTGGCTCAAACTCGACACCCGCGCGAAGCTCGATCCGGTGCTCCTGAGCCCCAAGATCATTGCGGCCTGTCGTCGTAGCGCTCCGTGAGGCTGGCTCTCGGCTCCCTCGCGGGCTAGAAGAGGAACATGGCCGACGCTGGCGAGACTGCACCCGAGGGCCAGAACCGCTCCGCGGAGGATTCATCCCATCAGGCCTGCCCGCCGTCCACGTCGGCGGGCATCGGCAAGGGCACGATCATCGCTGCCGTCATCGCGCTCCTGATCGGCGTGGTGTGCGGTTTCACGATGAGCACGGTCGGCCTGCGGTGAAACCGTCGTCGTCGCGGACCACGCGCGCGCTGACGGCCGCCATCGATTGGGCTCGACTGACTCCCCTCGGGTTGCGGGCGCGCGCCGTCGCCGACGGCGTGCAACCAGGACTGCACCGCAGCCGCAGACGAGGCCCCGGCGTCGAGTTCGGTGGACACCGGGTGTACGTTCCGGGAGACGATCTACGCTGGCTCGACCGACACGTCCTGATGCGAACAGGTCGTCTGCTGGTTCGCGAGTTCGAGACCGACACCGACCGGGCGCTCTGCTTGCTCGTCGACGCGACCGCATCCATGGGCTACCGCAGCTCCCAAGCGCCGGTGAGCAAGTTCGAATACGCGGCCGTCCTCGCGGCCGCACTGAGTCGCATCGCGGTCGCAGGCGGGGATGCCGTTTCCCTGGACTTCATCGGCGGGCTGCGCTGCCCCCCGTTGCCCGGCGCAGGAGGCCGCGCCGCGTTCGATCGTATGGTCGAGTCCCTGGAGGCCGCGCGGGTGGGTGCAGACCTGCATGACGACTTGGACGCCTTCTCTCGGGTGATCACGGGCGTGGCCCGGCGCGCCCGTCGTGGCGCGATCGTGGTCGTGCTCAGCGATCTGGTCGACCTTCCCGAGGGCAGCTTGGAGCACACGCTGGCGCTCGCGACATCGGGCCGCACACTGGTCGTGGTGCGCGTTCTCGACCCGCTGGAGGCGCTGTTCCCTTTCGTCGGACCCGTGCGACTGTGGTCCACTGAAGGCAGCGCGGTGGTCGAAACGGAGGGAGTCGCTGCGCGCTCCAAGTACTTGGCCCGGCTGGAGGAACGAAGAACTCACTGGGCCGAGGGGCTGGCCAGCCGTGGCGGCTCCCTGGTCGACACGACCAGCGCGGGCGACCCCGTAGCGGCCGTGGGCGCGGTGCTCCAAGCCTCCGCGCGGAGGGCCTGGTGACCTTCACGGTCGCAGCCGCCCTCGCGATCGCGGTCCTGGTCGTCGCGCCCATTGCGGCGCACCTCCTGCGTCGTGGCCGCGTTCATGCGCACGAGTTCCCGCCGGCTGCGCTCGTATCGGCCGTGGCGCCCGCGGCGCAGCAGATCAGAAGGCTCGGGGACCGCGGTCTTCTGGTGATTCGCATATCGATCCTGTTGGTGCTCGCGGTGCTCGGGGCAACTCCGCTCGTGCGTTGCTCGCGACTGTCCATCAGTCACAGCTCAGGGGCGAGTGTCGCGGTCGCCGTCGTCCTCGACGACTCGATGAGCATGCGCGCCCGTCTCGCAAACGGAAAAACGCGCTGGGAGACAGCGCTCGACGCAGCGCATCAGCTGATCGACTCGATGTCCAACGGCGACGCCATGGCCGTGGTGCTTGCGGGTCGCCCGGCGCGGCTCGCGCTGGGCGCCACCACGAACCTGCATGCGGGACGAAGCGCAATAGCCGAGCTTCGTCCCAGCGATCGCGCGACGGACTTGGCGGCCGCCTTGGCGCTGGCCAAGTCCACGCTCGAACGCCTCCCACACCGTGACAAGCGCGTGTTGCTCCTCAGTGACCTGGCGGTGCGAGAGCTCCCTTCCAGCGAGCCGCTCTGGGCACCGCTAACGGCACTACGCCAGCCGGTAGCAGACTGCGGCGTCGTGCGCGCGCAGCGGCGAGGTCGACGGATCAGCGCGGATGTCGTGTGTAACGCCAGGTCCGCCGCCGAGGGTCGCCACGCAGAGCTCGTGAGCGGCGCGCGGTCGCCGCTCGGAGAGCTCGGCGGGGTGCGAGCGCGCGCGCCGAAAGAACGGACTCTCCGCAACGCGCCGCCGGAACGGACGTCCGCTGCAGTCGCTGCCGAAAGTGGGGTTCAAACCGTCGCGTTCGAGACCGACCAGGACGTGGATCTCGACGTCGTGCTATCCGGGCAGGACGCGATAGGAGAAAACGACCGCGCCCCGGTCGCGCCACGACCGCGCTCACTCGCGGTAGCCGTCGTCGCCGATCCGGCCAAGGCAACCCCGATCACGGGGGCCGCTACCGTCATCGAGGAGGCCGTCCACGCCTTGTCCGACAAGCTGTCGGTGCGTCCCATCCCGAGCCTTCCCGATGATCTCAAGACGCTCGAGACCTACGGCGCACTGGTCCTGGACGACCCGGCTGGCTTTGCGCCCGAGGCGCGTCTGGCACTGGGTCGCTGGCTCGAACAAGGCGGCGTGGCGCTGGCATTCCTGGGCCCGTCCTCGGCACAGGCTTCGCTCGGATCCACCCTCGAGCCCTTGCTCTCGGGTCCCGTCCGCTGGGAGACAGCCCAGGTAGCTGGCGCGGATGCAGCCAGCTACGGTTGGTTGGGTGCAGAGGCGACGTCGCTGGAAGACCTGGCGCCTCGGGGCCGATTGCGCTTCGAGGGGGCCGTACCCGCGCAGAGCAGAATCGTCGGACGATGGCTCGACGGCGTACCCATGGCCATCGAGCACCGTGTCGGTCTGGGTCAATGGCTCGCGTTGGGACTGCCGTGCTCCGTCGACGAAAGCGAGCTCGCGCTGCGGCCGGGCTTCTTGGCCGTCGTCGACCATATGCTGCGGCTGGCCGCGAGACACAATGGCGTGCGGGTGACGACGCCTGGAACGGCCTGGACGTTCGACAACGGCTCGGTCGTCCAGATCATCGGCCCCCGCGGCAAGCTCTCCGCGCGGGTGCTGGCGGCGACTGACGACCACGGCGGCGCGCGCCGGCTGGTCGCCGCCCCAGAAGAGGCCGGACGTTACAAAGTGACGAACAACGGCCGATCTGAGCAGCGCTTCGTGACTCTGGACCCTGAGGAAGTCGAGACCATGCCCGTGCAGATAGCAGGACGACGGTCCCGTTTGCTCGTGGCCCCGACGAGCGAGCACGTCGATGTGTCGCGCGCCGTCGCGTGGTTGCTTGTGGGCCTGCTGGGCGCGGAGCTAGCGTTCCGGGGCGCGCTTCGCTGGCAGACACGCGCCGCGAGGAGATCTGGGCGAACGTTCGGGAGTACGGACGGATAGACGCCGGAAGCAGGGCCGGTCCGAGGGCCAACAGCGAACCGACAGCACGAGCGAACGCTTGTGGTACAAGCGCGGCGATGTCCCAGCACGTTCGAGGCCGTGGGCCCCACCGGGTGGGAGTGCTCGTCGCAGCGGCCCTCGCCCTCGTGCCAACGCTGGTCGCCCGACAGGCGCATGCCACTTTGGTCGAGCGCGTGGTCGCGGTCGTGGACGACAAGGCCATTCTGCTGAGCGAACTGCAGGCACGCGCCACGCCGTTCGTTGCTCGGATCTACGAACAGGTGCCAGCCGGCGCGCAGCGGACGGCAGCGATATCGCAGATCTACGCGACGCTCGTCGAACGGCTCATCGAAGACGAGCTCAAGGAGCGCGCCGCACAGCGGGCGCACATCACGATAGCGAGCGGAGAAATCGACAGGGCGTTCGAGCGAATCGCACGGCAGAACGGCATGGACGTCGCCGATATCATCGCGGAGGCCAAACGCACCGGCCTGAGCGAAGCCGACTACCGCCTGGAGGTGAGACGGCAGCTACTCGAGGCCAAGCTGCTCAACGTTCGCTTGCAGGGGCGGCTGCAGGTGACCGAGCAGGATACCCGCAGCTTGTACCGCGCGATGGTGCTCGACGAGCGGCAAGACCTCCCCTTCAGCATCGCGAGAATCGTGCTGGATGCTCCGACAACGGCCGGGCCATCCGCGCTCGAGGCCGTTCGAAAGCGGGCCGAGTCGATCGCCGCTCGGGCTCGAGCCGGCGCCGACTTCGCCGAGCTCGCTCGCCGCTACTCGAATGAATCCAAGACTGGCCGTCGCGGCAGCATCGTGGGGCCTCTCGAGCCCGGTCAGCTGCCCGCGACGCTTGACCGCGTCACGGCGAGGCTAGAGGTCGGCGAAGTCTCCAACCCGGTTCGGGTCGGCGGCACGCTGGTGGTCGTCAAGCTCGTCGCACGAGAGCCCTCCAGACTGCCAACGTATGAACAGGCGGCGCTTCAGCTACAGGAACGCGCGTACATGGAGAAAATGAACCGCGCGCGCAAGCAGTGGCTCAGCGGACTGCGTCGGCAGACACATGTGGAGGTACGGCTCTGACCGCCAGCAGAGCCGCCCAGGACATCCCTGAACCACGCCTTCGATGGCCATGTCCATGATCACCCTGCGCAGCGTCGATTGAGTCGTTTCAGCCAAAACTGGCTGTACGGTCAATCCCTGTGAGGAACGTCCCAGCAAGGATCGCTCTCGCCACGCGACGACGAAGCCTGACGTGGGTTTGGCACGACCATTGCGGCGACTGCAAGGCTCGTGCGGCCCGCCGCACAGTCCTGGATTGCGGCTGGACAATCGATGTAGAGCTTGTTAGGCCCAAAGAGGCGTAGCGCGCTGCACTCGGCCGGCCATTGCGGATCCTCACGTCGCTCGGGGCCGTCGTCACGCCAGTTGACCTCATCCTGACACTCGATACGAACGATTCATGTGCGGAATCTGCGGCGAAGCGCGCTTCGATGGCCGGTCGCCATCGGTGAGCGCGGTGTCGAAGATGATGGAGGCGATGCTGCCGCGCGGCCCGGACGGATCCGGGCTAGTCGTACGGGAGCGCGTCGCGCTCGGACACCGGCGGCTGAGCATCATCGATCTCTCGGAGCGCGCCCAGCAGCCGATGGTCGATAGCGAGCTCGGGCTCAGCGTCGTCTACAACGGGGCCATCTACAACTACCCGGAGCTTCGCCGAGAGCTCGAGCAGGCCGGCTACCGCTTCTTCTCGACGGGGGATACGGAAGTCCTGCTCAAGGCCTACCACGCCTGGGGCGCGGACATGGTGACCCGCCTGCAGGGCATGTTTGCGTTCTGTATCTTCGAACGGGACAGCGGCACGCTCTATTTGGCGCGCGATCGCCTGGGGATCAAGCCGCTCTACTACGTCGAGGAGCCCGGGCGATTTCGCTTTGCCTCGACCCTACCGGCGCTGCTCGGCCCGGGGGACGTCAGCACGGCGGTCGATCCGGTCGCGCTGCACTACTACATGACGTTCCACGCCGTAGTTCCGGCACCCCACACGCTCCTGCGCGCAGTCGCCAAGCTCGAGCCCGCGACGTGGATGACCGTGGACGCTGCGGGCCATCGCCGGCAACACCGCTACTGGGAGCCCGAATTCGTCCCGCGCCACGAGGATCGATCGCTCACATTCGCCGACTGGCAGGAACTCACTGTGGCGACGCTGCGCCGGGCCGTGGCCCGGCGGCTGGTTGCCGACGTGCCCGTGGGCGTCCTGCTCAGTGGTGGGCTCGACTCGAGCCTGGTGGTGGGCCTGCTCGCGGAAGCAGGACAATCCGTCGAGACGTTCAGCATCGGCTTCGAGGCGGTCAACGGCGAGGTCGGAGACGAGTTCGAGTACTCCGACATCGTGGCCCGAAGGTTCGACACGCGGCACCACAAGATCTCCGTCGACGCCCGTACCGTCCTGCCGAACCTGTCGCGCTGCATCGAGTCGATGAGCGAGCCTATGGTGAGCCATGACGCCATCGGTTTCTATCTGTTGAGCCAAGAGGTAAAAAAGCACGTCAAAGTAGTGCAGAGCGGCCAAGGTGCCGACGAGATTTTCGCGGGCTACCATTGGTATCCCCCTCTGCTCGAGAGCACCGACGCGGCGACGGACTATGCTCGCGTGTTCTTCGATCGCGACCATGCCGAGCTCGCCACGGCGCTCAGCCCGGATTTCGTGACCGAGGACTACTCCCGTCAGTTCGTCGCTGCGCACTTCGCTCGGCCGGGCGCTGCTCGCGCCGTGGACAAGGCGCTCCGCATCGACACCACGATCATGCTGGTGGACGACCCGGTCAAGCGGGTCGACAACATGACGATGGCTTGGGGGCTCGAGGCGCGTGTGCCGTTTCTGGATCACGAGGTCGTCGAGCTCGCCGCCCGGATGCCGGCCAAGCTCAAGGTCATGGGCGGAGGCAAACACGTCCTCAAGGAGGCCGCCCGCCGCGTCATCCCCGGTGCGGTGATCGACCGACCGAAGGGCTATTTCCCCGTTCCCGCACTGAAGTACCTGCGCGGTCCGTACCTGGACCTGGTCGTCGACGCGGTCACCTCGGCGCGCGCTCGCCAGCGAAACCTATTTCAGCCGTCGTACGTCGAGCGGCTGATCGCGTCACCGGAAACGCATATCACTCCACTTCGCGGCTCGAAGCTCTGGCAGGTCGCCCTGCTCGAACTTTGGCTCACGGCTCACGGGATTTGAAGGGCGGACACGCGAGCATCGATCGAAGACCTGTTTTGGACCACGGTAGCCCATGCGCAAACTCGATATCGACCTCGAGTACTTGAAGACGACCCTGAAGGCTCTGCTCGAGATCCCGAGCCCCAGTGGCTACACGGACCGCGTGGTCCACTACTGCGTGGGCGAACTCGAGAAACTCGGCCTGCCGTGCCGGCTCACCCGTCGCGGCGGCATTCGGGCGACACTATCCGGTCAGGAGAACGCTCCTCGGTGTGCCATCGTTTCGCACCTGGACACGGTAGGCGCAATGGTCAAGCAGCTCAAGTCGAACGGGCGCCTGGAGATGATGCCCATCGGTCACTGGTCGAGCCGATTCGCCGAGGGCTGCCGTGTCACCATCTTCACCGACAAACACGGCTGCAAACGCGGCACCATCCTACCGCTGAAGGCTTCGGGGCACACGTTCAACGAGGAGATCGACACCCAGCCGGTCGCCTGGGACAATGTCGAGATCCGGACGAACGATTTTGCTCGCAACGAAGCCGAACTGCGTGCCGAGGGCTACCACGTGGGAGACTTCGTGGCCGTCGATCCGGGCACCGAGTTCACTCCGGACGGGTTCGTCGTCTCGCGGCACCTCGACGACAAGGCGGGTGTGGCCGCGGTGTTGGCTGCCGCCAAGTCCATCGTCGACTCCAAGGTGGAGGTCCCCACGGACTGCAACCTGATCTTCACGATCGCCGAGGAGGTGGGCACGGGCGCGTCGTCCGTCCTGCACGGCAATACCGCGGAATTGGTGGCGGTGGACAACGCGACCCAGGCGCCCGGGCAGAACTCACGGGAACGCGGGGTCACGATCGCCATGATGGACTCGAGCGGCCCGTTCGATTACCACCTGACACACAAGTTGCTCGACTTGTGCGAACAGTACGAGCTCGAGCATCAGCGGGACGTGTTCAAGTACTACCGCTGCGATGCGGCAGCTGCAGTGGAAGCAGGCAACGATCTGCGGGTCGCACTGGTCTGCTTCGGGCTGGATGCGTCGCATGGCTACGAGCGCGCCCACGTGACCGGTCTGTGCGCGCTAGCGCAGCTACTCGGCCTGTACATCCAGGCCGGCCGCATTGCTCAGCGCGACGGCACACTGCTCGGGCCGCTCAGCGATTTCCCGACGCAGCCCCAGTGAGCCAAACCCCGAGGAGGAGTGATCGACGCCTCGCCGAGGATTGCCGTAGCGACACCAGCGGACGGTCTTCGTGCCAAACTGGCACAGCTCTGGCCCGCCGGCAGAGCCTTGGGAACACTGAACCCGGTGCCGCCCATATTTGGACGGCGGGGTTGGGGTTCGGCACGAGGTATGCTTAGCTCCCGCCGAGCCATGGGTTCCTCACCAGTCTTACGCGCCCGAAATTCGACGACGCAGGGGTTGGCAAGCGGCCCCCCGCGGCCGCTCTGCAGTTCCCCCCGCAGCTGGCCGTGCCGTCTTGGAGCGGCTGCGCGCCTTTCGGCCGCGCTGCTGGCCGGCGCCGCCGCCTTCGGTCTGTTGGACGCGCGTCCTGCGTCCGGACAGACCCTGACCCCCATCACGGCCAAGAACGTGAAGCGCAGCAGGAAAGCCGCCAACGAGGGCAGGCCCTGGGCGATCAACTACCAGGACTGCGTCGACAACGTGAAGTTCACGTTCAGCATCGCGTTCAGCGGCGTCATGACCGACCTGAGCTTCGCGGTGTGGACGGGATCGGCCGGCTCTGGCTACGACTGTAGCCAACCGAGCCAGCGCACGGTTGCCGGCTCCGATTGCCGAACACTGTACGAACCGGGTGAAATCAACCGGAAGATCGAGCTGACTGCGCAAGAACTCGTCAGCAACAATGGGGTGGACGGCTGCGAGGAAGACATCACCGGCCGCAACGTCAACTTGTACTTCGCGCTCGTCGATTCGGATGGCAATCCGCCCGGCGGGGCGACGGCCAGCTCCAGCTGCTCCGGCTGGTGCTCCAAGTGGGACGAAATCGAGATCGACCTGAGTGGGCCCTCCAAACCCTCGAACGTCTCCGCAGGAGTCGGCGAGAACATGCTTCTGGTCAACTGGGACGTGGCAGCCAACAAGGATATCAACGGCTACAGGCTCTACTGCGACCCTGCTCCTCGCGGAGCAGGCACGTCGACCACCACCAGCTATCGGCCGCTGGCGGACGATGATGACGACCTCGTGGACCAGGGCGACGCTGGGCTCGTCGGACAAGACGATGCCGGACTCACGGACGGGCAAGGCCAAGCCGGCTCGACGTCGACCGGCGGCACCCAGGGCGGCGCGGCCGGAACCGGGCAGACTGGGACAGCCGACATCGGCGCTGTGGACCAGCAGGGCACCGCGGGCACAGGCACCGCTGCACGACCGTGCGGCTCGGGTGTGCTCGTCCCGGGCCAGCGTCCGGATGAGAGCTACCGCTGCGGCTCGGTCGAGGGGGCCACGGCCTCTCGAGCCAACGCCAAAGGGCTGAGCAACGGCATCGAATACGCGGTCGCCGTGGCGGCCGTCGACACCGTCGGGAACGTGGGCGAACTGTCGAACGTCGCTTGCGGGACGCCCCACCAGCTCGACGACTTCTTCGAGGTGTACCGACGCGAGGGAGGCAACGGCGGAGGCGGGTACTGCGCTACGACGGGGCGCGGCCGCTCCGGCACGCTCGCGCTCGCCATGGGTGCCTTGCTCGTGGCAGGGGCTCTACGCCAACGCAGGGGACGCAGCTCGTGAGCCGGCCCCTCGCGACACTCGCGGGCGCGGCGCTGTGCGCGCTCCATGCACCACACGCCCTTGCCCAGGAAGTGGACGTGTTCGGCGCCTACGGGGACGCGCATTCGGTGGAAAGCCCTCAGCATTTCGCGCTCGAGCTGCGGCTCGGCCCCTACAGGCCCCGGATCGACTCGGAGTTCGATGGCACAGCACCGTACAGGGACGTCTTCGGCAACAAGACCCGTGTGATGGTTGGGTTCGAGTTCGATTGGCAGGCCCTGCGGCTCGGCGGGGTGGGCAGCCTCGGACCTGGCTTCGGGCTCGGCTACACCCAGATGTCCGCTGGCGCACTGCTCGCTGGCGAGTCGGGACGCGCCTCCCAGAAGACCACCCTGAGCATCCTGCCCCTGTGGGCGGCCGCCGTGCTACGCGTCGACGCCGTGGCACGCAGGACGGCAGTTCCCCTCGCGTTGTACGCGAAAGCCGGGCTCGCCACGGGCCTGTGGTGGACCGACGGCGGCAGCGGGACGTCTCGAGACGCCGACGGGGTCGTCGGAAAGGGCCGCTCCGATGGCTGGCTCCTCGCGGGCGGGCTCATGCTCGATACCAGCTTCATCGAGCCCTCCGCCGCTCGCGACCTGGACAACTCCAGCGGTGTGAACCACTGCTACTTCTTCGGCGAGTGGATGTGGCTCGACCTGGGAGCCTTCAGTCCCGGTGACTCGATGCGCGTGGGAGCCAACACCTGGCTCGGTGGCATCGCCTTCGAGTTCTGACTGGCCCCCCATCCTGACCGTACTCGGCTCTTCCCCGCCAGGAGAGCTGGTGCATCGTTTCAATCGAAACGATGCACTAGCGGCTTCTCAGCAACCGGTCGATGTGCTTGCGTTCCCACTCCAGAGCGCGCTCGTAGTGGCGGAAGGCTCGCTCTCGGCGGACAAACTCGGGTGGATGGAGGCTGGTGCGCCCGGAGACCCTTACTGCGGGGATCACGTGGTGCAACAGCTCGTGGAAGACGATGTAGGACACGAAGTACCGAGGCACCCACTCGATATCCAGCACCGGATGAACGCGGACCAAGCGCTCGGCTGCGCAGTAGCTACCGAGCTTGATGGTGGCTCTCTTGCGGTGCGCCGGGTTCGTCCTTCGTCCCCATACGGCCAGGACGTCAGCGGTCGAGGACTCGAAGTAGCGGTCAGCGAGATCAGCAACGATCGCGCTGAGGTCGTGCACCCGGCCCATGGTCCGTAACGTGCCGACCAATGGTCGAGACGCACGAATGCGGAAGCTGTTGGCATGGATGAACTCCCCGATCAGCGAGGACGCGGACCGGTCTGCATGCACGACATAGTCTGCCAGCGCACCCTGGACTCTGTCCGGGGCATCGAGGAACATCATGTGAACCCGGACCCGAAGGGTTTCGCCCTCCTGGCTGTGAGTGACCATGCGGCGCCGGTTGTCCGTGACCGCCAGCTGGACAGGCCCGTTGAACGCAAGCTGGAAGCGTCGCTCGAGAGCCTGTCGGGCGCCCTCGTGTACGAAGATCTGCGGGCCGAGTGCCGCGAACTTGAGCGGTACCTGAACTCTGGCAGGATCCGGGATCCGTACGGCGGCAGGCGCGATGCGCGGGGCGCGAAGCGAGCCGGCGGGCTCCCCCGCTCGCCGCAAGACGGGGGGCAAGAGCCACGGGAAGCTCGTCTGCTGCCTGCTGGTCACCAGTTTCGAGTATGAGCCGCGCGGAGAGGCGTCAAGGAACTGAGAAATATGCAATAATTACAATGATATAGCCCAGAAGCGGCTACCAGCCTGTGCCCACTCCCTAAGTGCCCGAGTCCGCTCGGGTTCCCGCTATCGGGCCCGGTATTTCCCGCACAACTTTGCCCCAGGCCGCCCCCAGGCCTGCCCCAGCCTTCCCCCTCGGCTCCAGCTTGGACCCAGGTTGCCTCCAGGTTGCTCACAGTTGCGCGGATGACCTGGCGAGAACCTCGGATTTCGTTCTGGGTCCCTCCCAGACCGAACGCTCGTCACCCGGCGCGAGAGGCTTTGCGGGACGGCCCACCGCCGGAGGCCTCCGCACCCGAACGTTGCCCCTTGGCAGGTGCAGATGCTTGCTCGGGCGCGGGTCCAGAGTGCCCGCGGCGGGCGACTCCGTGCCGTTCGAGTATGGCTCGCTCGATCCGGTCCATGACGTCCGCGTGTTCCTCCAGGTAGCGCCGAACCGTGTCCCTGCCCTGGCCGATACGTTCGCCGTCCAGAGAGTACCAGGCGCCACTCTTGTGCACGACCCCCTCGTCCACGGCCATGTCCACGACCTCGCCCGACCTGCTGATCCCTGTCCCGTACAGGATGTCGAACTCCACCTCCCGGAAGGGAGGCGCGAGCTTGTTCTTGACCACCTTCACCCGGGTCCGATTGCCGACGACGACCATCTCCTTGCCATCGGAGGGCGATGCCTCCTTGAGCGCCCCAATCCGCCGCACATCGAGCCGAAGTGATGCATAGAACTTGAGTGCATTGCCTCCCGGGGTGGTCTCCGGGTTGCCGAACATGACCCCGATTTTCATGCGGATTTGGTTGGTGAAGAAGATCATGCACTGGGAGCGGGCGACCGTGCCAGTGAGCTTGCGCAGGGCTTGGCTCATGAGCCGAGCCTGTAGGCCCACGTGGGCATCCCCCATGTCTCCTTCGATCTCCGCCTTGGGGACCAACGCAGCCACCGAGTCGACCACCACGAGGTCAACCGCGCCGGACCGGACGAGCATGTCGGCAATCTCCAGTGCCTGCTCCCCGAAGTCGGGTTGACTGATGAGAAGCTCTTCGGTCTTGACACCCAGCTTGCGTGCGTAGGTGACGTCGAGGGCATGCTCGGCATCGATGAATGCGGCCACGCCCCCCTGGCGCTGCACGCTCGCGATGGCATGCAGCGTCAAGGTGGTCTTGCCGCTCGATTCTGGACCGAAGACCTCGACGATGCGCCCGCGGGGGTAGCCTCCGATGCCGAATGCGATGTCCAGGCCGAGCGAGCCGCTCGGTACCACGGGAACATCACCGTGAATCGTGTCGCCTTCGCCGAGCCGCATGATCGCGCCGCGGCCGAACTCCTTCTCGACGTTGGCGATTGCGAGTTCGAGCGCTTTGCTCTTCTGCTTGGCGTCTTCCATGCTGGTCTCCAGACAGTACCAATACTGATGAGCGATCGTGCGCCCACCGCGCCGCCATCTCGTCAGGAGTCACGACGCCCGGGAACAGCCGACACATACTGTACGGTTGTTCAGCTGTCAACACGCGGCGCTCGTGCGGCCACTGTCGGCCGCCAGGCAGACCGAAGCGAACTCGGGGTCGGCCGAGCGCGGGCGAGCTCCTCAGTTGAGGGCGCTCCGACCCGCGCCGCCGTGGCCACCACTGACCAAAGCCTCCAGCTCCTCGACGACCCAGCACTGCAGCATGCTCGGCGTGAGCTCCACGTCTCTGTCGGCCCGGGCCATGCGCGCCTCGAGTCTCGATTCCAGTCTGTGTTTGAGCGTTTCCAGATCCATGCCCGTGTGTTCGGGCACCGCGCACACAAGAGTTATCAGGCCTTCGTTTCGCACGGTGGCTCCGTCGCAGAGTGGGGTAGCTCCAAAGTAGCCCGTTATCCAGGTGTCGCAAGGCGGCCAGGTCAGCTCAGTCGACCGGCCAAAGGGCCAAGCAGGGTCCTGGATCGGCAACCGCGGCCGGGTGGGGTGCGCTCCACCTTCAGGGGTGGCGCGATGGCGGGATCGATACCGAGCGGGCTTCGCTGGTGATCTGTACGTGCTCGACCCGTCGCGCGCTGGCGCGAAGCACGTCGAACCGATGGCCGTGCCAGCTAACGCTGTCTCCCGTCCGTGGCAAACGGCCGACGAGTTCGGCCACGAATCCGCCGATCGTCACCATCTCGACTTCTTCATCCACTCCGAGAAGCTCGAAGACCTTGCGCGTCTCGGCCAGGCCCCGGCACACCAGGCTGCCGTCGGGCCTACGGGTGATGCGCGAATCCACCCTGTCGCTTTCGTCCTCGATTTCACCGACGATTTCCTCCAGAACGTCCTCCAGCGTCACGATGCCCTGGATGCCTCCGTATTCGTCGACGACGAACGCCAGGTGTCGTCGCTGCTCCTGGAACGTCCGGAGCAGCCGCTCGAGTGGCTGCTGAGCCGGCACCACGAGCATCGCACCCAGCAAGCTCTTCCAGTTGGGCGGGGCCTCGTGCTCCCGAAGCTGGAACAGGAGTTCCTTGGCGAGGACGACGCCCTCGACGCGGTCGAGGTCCCCGTCGGGAGTGAACGGGAATCGGCTGTGTCCCGTGCGTCGAATAACGGCCAGGTTCTCCTCGAGCGTGCGGTCGCCGGATAGATACGCGACGCTGTTGCGAGGCACCATGACATCGTACGCGGTAAGCTCGCGCAGAGCCACGGCTCCCTCGATGATGTCGGCGGCGCGGGCTGTGACCGCCCCGTGGGTTCGGCCGAGACTCGCCAGTAGCCGGATCTCCTCGAGACTGGTGACCGGAGCCTGTTCGCTGCGCCGACGCAGTATGCGAGAGAACGCGCTCGTGAGCACCAGTAGCGGCATCAGCGCGATCGTGAGCGCTCTGACGAAGTAGGCCACCGGCGTGGTCAGTCGCCGTACGAAGATCACTCCGAGCGTCTTCGGAACGATCTCGCCGAGTAGCAGGACGACGCCCGTGAACACGAGGGAGAACACCCAGAGCGTGTGGGCGCCGAATACCGCGACGTAGCTGGCGCCTCCAATCGCGCCTCCCAGGACGTTGGCGGCGGTGTTGACCACCAGGATGGCCGATATGGGCGCGTCGATCTGTTCTTTGAAGCGTCTGAGGATGCGAGCCGTTCTGGACTCGTTCAGCGCCTCGATCTGCGAGCGCTGGATGCTGAGCAACACAGCCTCGGAGATGGAGCAGAGGAACGTGAAGACGAGGGCGGAGGCTACCGTGATTGCGAAGACCACCATGCAGTTGCCCTTCCGCGCTCGCCGCTTCGCTCCGGTACAGTGGCACCTGCCAACGGCACGAGCCTACAGCAGCGGTCCGTCTCACGGAACGTTTCAAAAGAACAACGAGTAAAGCCAGTCATGCTGGGCCGAGGGTCCTCGCTAGTACGAGCCTCAGCGCGTGTGGGGTACCGCCGAGGACCGTTCCACGATCCAAACCGGCGCTCTAGTGCATCGTTTCAATTGAAACGATGCCCAAGAGCCAGGGGTGCCGCGGCTCAGACGAGTGGGTTCGGGGCCGGAAGCGCCGCCTTCGCCCAGCTGGGGGCGGCGCTTCCGGCCCCTCAACTCAATCAAAAACGCGGTACTAGCCTTGCTGGGGCCTGATGGCACTACTCGCGTGCGACCTTGGCACGGCTCGCTGCGATGGGCAGCGCCTGGCGGACCGGATCCTGTCCAAGACCGAGCCCGCGTGCCACGGACTGGACGAGCGAAATCGGCTGCTGTTCGCCTCGGGCCAGGCGGGACGAAGGCATTGGCACCTTCGGGTGTTCTCCAAAGGGCGACCGGACAGCCGGATTGTACTCTCTCATTGACACGGCCGCGACCGGCGCGTCCGCGAACGGAAGCGACACTGGCTCGCCAGCTGATGCGTCCGCCATCAGGTGGCCGAGCACGCCGCCTACGACGGCGCCCGCGATGGCGCTCGAAAGCGCGATCAATTGGCGCGCCGAGCTCTGACCTTCGAACCAGTGCCACCAGCGTACTCCGACGGGCAGAACCCTCGACGGCATGCCCGTGGTCGCGAGCGAGGGGCGTCCCGAGCGAAGCTCTCGCGGACCGGTAGAGAGTCGGTCGGTTGCGCGGCGGCGCGCGATGGACGCTCGTTCGGCGCCGGATGCGGAAAGGCGCCACGCGATGCGTTCGAGCTGCTCGGCCAGCTGCCGAGCGCTGCCGAGGCGGGCTTCTCGATCCTTGACCAGGCACGCTTCGACGAGCGAGCAGAGCTCCGGATCGACACGGGGCGCGGCTTGACTGAGCGGACGGTGAGGCGTCTGCAAGATGTTGAAGATGAGCGCGCGATAGTTGTTGCCGCCGAAGGGGTGCTGGCCGCTGAGGCACTCGTAGAGCAGCACGCCGAACGACCAGAGATCGGTTCGTTCGTCCACGCTCTCGGCGCCGCACGCCTGCTCCGGGCTCATGTACTCCACCGCTCCCAGCATGGCGCCGTTGCCGGTTCGAAGACACCCGTCCGTTCGCGAGCCGAGTATCTTGCTGACGCCGAAATCGAGCAGGCGTGCCACGGGCTCGCAGCCTTGGTCCGCCGGGACGAGAAAGACGTTGCCGCTCGACAGATCTCGATGAACCAGTCCGGCGCGGTGGGCGGCTTCCAGTGCCCGCGCGACCTGCGAAAAGAGCACGCAAGCACTGAGGTGGGGCAGAACCCGCTCGCGCGCCAGTCGCTGTTCGAGGCTCTCGCCAGCCAGCAGCTCCATCACGAGGTAGGGACGTCCGTCTTGGGCCCGTCCCGCATCGAGCACGCTGACGACATTGGGATGATGCAGCTGGCCGGTGGCGCGCGCCTCGCGGACGAAGCGCTCTATCGCCTGGGAATTGCCCACTAGGTACGGCAGGAGGAACTTGATTGCGAAATCACGGTCGGTGCGCTCATTTCGAGCCGCCCACACCTCGCCCATGCCGCCCTCACCCAGCCGGCGCAGCAGACGGTACTTGCCCGAGATCCGATCGCCTTGTTTCACGCCGTGGAATCTGACCGGAATCCCGGCGAGCGGACAAAATAGCGGCGTTTCCGGGTCCGTCGCTCGGGCCAGCGCCGGCCGGATAACCCATGCAATATCGGTCAGTTGCCGCCACGTACCGATGACGTGACCGAACGGAGGGCCAAATGCTCAGAACGCCACGCCACGGCCCCCGGGCAGCGCTCCTCGGGGCACCCCAGGTGCGCTGCTACGGACCGCTGCTCAGTTGACGCGCTGCGCGCGGGCCAGCTGCTGCTGCTGCTGCTGGAGGAAGCGCGCCACTTCGCGAGAACATTCCGCGGCGAACTGCTTCACTTCCCTGCGGGGGGAACCGGCCAAGGCGTTGAGCAACTTGGTCACCTTGTCGATTTCGCGTTTCTGGAACAGGGCCTGGAAGTAGTTGTTCGCGAGGCGCACGTCGCTCGCCATCTTGGCCTCGTGCGGCTGCAATAGCTCGATGACGGCGCCGAGGTCGCCCTTCTGCCCGTACAGGGCCGACAAGCTGACGAGCGCCAGGGCGTCGTTGGGGTTGCGCACCACGGCTTGCTTGGCGTACTCGAGCGCCTTGTCGCGTGTCTCTTCCCGGGCGGCAAACACGCCCTGAACTGCGACGTACGGCGCTGCAGTCTTCTTGTTGGGTTCGGCTTGCGCCAATTCCTCGACGCGCGCGAGCGCCGCCTCCTCGCCGTCACTGTCTCGGATCTGGGAGAACAGATAGGCCCACGCGTCCACCGAGTTGCAGTCGGTGTTGATCGCGCGCTCGATCATCGTGCGCTCGGAGTCGGGATCGTCCTTGCCCTTGTAGACCCTTGCAAGGTGGATGGACGGAATCGGGCTTTCGGGCAGGAGGTTCTGGGCGCCTTTGAGTGTTGCTTCCGCCTCGTCCCACTTGTTCTGCTGCAGTTGCGCCACTCCGAGCCCTACCCAGTCATCACCCGTACCGCCTGTCGCGACGAGCCAAGCGAGCACCTTCTCGGCTCGTTCGAAGCGCCCGTGCTTCATGAGCTCCTGCGCGTACAGTCGTCCACGCTCGAGCTCCTGCTTGTTCTCCTGCCAGTGCTTCTCGAGCCCGTTGAGCAGATCCTCCAGGCCGATGGCAATGGGACGCCCCTCGGCATCCTGTACCTGTACGGCTGGCCCATTGAAACCGAGCAGACGCCACATCTCGTTCGTGTCGACCGCCAACGGGCCCTTCTTCAGGGCTTCGAGCAACTCTTCCTTGGGCTGGCTCAGCGGCACGACGATCAGGGCATTGCCGGGAACTCCGCTCGGGAATGCGTTGGGCGGCGCGACGATCGCCGCCCCGCCTTGAAGCTGGAGATTGGTGGGTCTGGAGGCTCCGGGACCGCCCGGTGCATTCGGCTGGCTCATCTGAGTTCCTCTGGCGTGTGGCTGGACGCGTAGTTGTCTGGTGCCGTGGCTCCGGTCAGGGGTCAAGACCTTGCCCCCGAGCTGTGGTCGGCCCACCGTCGTAACGACGCTCGCACGCTAGCAGCGCCGGATGAGACCGGCAACAGCACGCGCCGGGACGAGCTCGCTCCCGCGAGAGTTTCCCACAAGGCCCAAGCTGAGAGTACTCTGCGCCTCGGCCCGTGTGCGCACCGGTCCCGCGCACACCCGACCCATCCCAATGTCCACTCCTGCAAGGTTCCCGAGAATCACGGCCGCTCTGTCGGCCGCCGTCGTCGCCGTCAGCCTCTCCACCGAGGCGGGGGCGGCAGATCGGATGGTCATCTCCAAGCCGGGCGTGCACCCGACCTATTCCGTGGAGGCTGAGCCTCATCTGCTGCTCGGCCTCATCGACCCACCTGGGCCGGCCCACGGGACGGGTCTCGGCATCGGAGCCCGTGGAACGGTGGAGATCGTCGACAACGGATTCGTCTCGACCATCAACAACACGATCGGGGTCGGCTTCGGCCTCGATTGGACGCACTACAGCGCCGGCCCCTGCCCGGCTGACGGAGACGACTGCCGAAACAAGTTCGATTCGGTCTGGATCCCTTTGGCGATGCAGTGGAACTTCTGGCTGAGCGAGCAATGGTCCGTGTTCGGTGAGCCCGGCGTCGCCCTGCGGTTCGGAAACTCGGAGTTCCAGGTGGAACCCCTCGAGTTCTGGGCTGGCGCTCGTTGGCTGTTTGCCGAGCAGATGGCGCTGACCATGCGGGTCGGCTACCCCACCTTCAGCGTCGGGGTGTCGTTTCTCATGTAGCAGGCCTGACGCCCTGCTCGCGTGTGCCCAAGGTGTACGGGGCACGGCAGATCGGGCTCGGCGCGTGCAGCGGCGCGGAGGGGAAGCTATAAAGATCGGCAATGTTCTATATCGTCGCGCTCTTGGGGCTCGGGCTCCTGATGGTGGTCCACGAAGGGGGCCACCTGCTCGCGGCTCGCGCCTTCGGAATGCGCGTCATACGGTTCAGCGTGGGGTTTGGCCCAGCGTTGTGGCGCTACCAACCGAGCGGCAGTCAGACCGTCTATCAGGTCGCGCTCATCCCCTTTCTCGCGTACGTGCAGATCGCGGGGATGAACCCCATGGAGGAGGTCGACCCGGACGACAAGGGCAGCTACGCGAATGCACCGGTACGTGCCCGCATCTCGGCCATCTTCGCCGGACCGCTTGCCAACTACCTGTTCGCGTCCGTGCTGTTCTTCACGGTGCTCATGGTCGGAGGCAAGCCAGCGCCGCCGACCACCGAGATCGAAATCATGCCGGAGGGTCCAGCCAAGACCGCCAAGCTCCAGGACCACGACAAGGTCAGAGCCATCGATGGGAAGCCCGTCCGAACTTGGGATGCGCTGCGTGAAACCGTGCTGGCGAACCCCGGTCGCACGCTACGCTTCGAGATAGAGCGGAAAGGTGAGCGTAGGGTCGTTCCCGTCACTCCGAAGCGGAAAGACGGCGGCGGGTTCATCGGGGTCCGGCCGGTCCCGAAGATGGTTCCCGTGACCTTCGGTGAGGCGGCGCGCGGATCCGTCGTGGCGCCTGCCGGGGTAGTCAGGGAATTCGTGGTGGTGATGGGCAAGATCGTCACCGGACAGCAACGCCCCGAGCTCACCGGACCCGTCGGTATCGTCCGCGAGACGAAGAGGGTCGCAGAGCGAAGTTGGATCGAGTACCTCTACGTGTTGGCGGTGCTGAGCGCGTACCTCGGGGCGTTCAATCTGGTTCCATTTCCAGCTCTCGACGGGGGCCGTCTCATGTTCCTGGGGTACGAGGCCACGACACGGCGGCGGCCCAATGCCAAGGTGGAGGCGCAGATCCATGCCATCGGGCTGTTGATGCTGCTCATGTTGATCGCGGTGGTGAGCATCTTCGACATCAAGGGCCCGTGACCGTCCCAGCTGCGCCACAGTGCCAAGCAGCAGGAGCTTCGGCCCGGCTCGAAGGTCGCGGTCTGCACACGGGCCAACCCTGCTCGGTCGAATTCTCGTACGCCGAAGGCCCGGTGTGTCTCGAGGCAGGTGGTGAGCGCGCCCCAATCAGCGAGCTGGTGCCGGCTCGAACCGACCGGGGTGTCCAGGTGCGCACGGCAGATGGGCGGCTGACCGTCGAGTCCGTCGAGCACCTCATGGGGGCGCTGGCGGGGCTTGGCTTGTACCGAGACGTCGTCGCCCGGATTGCGGGCCCGGAGGTCCCGCTGCTCGGCGGAGGAGCACTGGAGCTCGCTCGCGCAGCGCAAAGCCTGGGTTTTCGGTCATCTTGCCTACCGTGGCGCGTCGTTCGCTCGGGCGAGATCCGCTACGGAGAAGCCCGCTATGCGTTCGAGACCGGCGACGAGCTCGCGCTCACTGTCGTCGTCGATTTCCGCCGGCGCGGCCTCGGGGTGCAGCAGGCTCGCTGGGACGGACGCGCCGAGACATTCATCCGCGATATCGCACCGGCGCGTACCTTCGGATTCCTGTGTGAACGTGCCACGCTGCTTGCGGCCGGAAGGGCCGCGGGCGCAGAACCTGGGGCCGTGCTGGTTTTCGACGAAGACGGCCAGGCGCTGCCCATCGGCGCCCCGCCGGCCGAGAGCGAGCTCGCTCGTCACAAGCTCCTTGACTTGCTCGGCGATTTCTTCCTCTGCGGAGGGCCACCGCTCGGCAAAGTGCTTGCGTGGCGTCCTGGGCACTGGTCCAATACGCGCGTGTTGCCACGCGCCGTTGCTCGAGGGCTCGTGGCGAGAAGCCATGCTGATGCGGCGTAGCCCCCCCCCTCGAACCACCGGCGCTCGTGAGCGTGCGGGCGGGCGCGATCTGTCGACACACCGGTGGCTCCGGGCGGTCACGCTGCTGCTCGCGCTGGGTGTGCTCTGCGGCTGCACTACGGAGAAGGTGTACTTGCTCGAAGGACCGCGAGAGTACGTACCGAGCGACTATGAGCGCGTCCTGAGGCGCTGGACCCGCAACGACCAGCTCGTCAAGCTCGACGAGCTCGACAACGTGCTGACCGCCACGGCGACCTACGAGTCGTGGGATTTTCGCTGGGCCTACGTCGTTCGCTACGCGGAGGACTATCGGCTCACGGTCGAGCAGAGGCGCGCGCTGCTTGAGCGGTCGCTGGCGGAGTCGCGCCGTGAGCACCAGTTCTTCCTGGCTCTCTACGCACAACGGCACAAGTGGAGCGATCTGACCAAAGAGAACCCAGCGTGGATCGTGCGTCTGATCGACGATGTCGGCTCGGAGACGGTGCCCCTCGAGATCGCCGCGATCAAGGATCCTGGCGCCATCGAGCTCACTTACTTCCCCTACACGACGCCATGGCGGCGGGTCTATCGGCTGCACTTCCCCGTGACTCGAAGTGACGGCCAGCCCACGATCTCGCCCACCGCTCGCTGGTTCGGGCTCAGGTTCACCGGTCCGCAGGGCCATGACGAGCTCGTTTGGGAAGTCGGCGGTGCGCCGAGACGGTCGGAGCCGGTCGCGGTCAACAGCCAGTGACGAGTGCCCTGTCTCCGTGGTTCGCCGCAGTATCCGACGGCCTCGAACTGGGCGAAGCCGTCACTCCTCAGCGAGCAGTTCGAGCAGCGGCGGCACGCTGGTCACCAGCTCGTGCGCCACTTTGCGTTCTGCCACGAGCACCAGGGCTCCGAGCTTGCCGGCGCGTGCCGTTTTCGGCGCCGCCCCGGCCGACAACACCTGAGCGGAGAACAGAAACTCCCCCGGACCGAGCTCTGAGTCGACGCGTCCATCGTCAGAGATCAGCTCCAGACGCCCTGCGCCGACGATGTGCATACCGGGCACGCGCTGGCCCTGCTCGGCGACGACTTCGCCGGGGCGCAGCGTGCGCACGTCGCAGCGGCTCGTAACCATGGTGCGCAACGACTCGTCCAGGCGATCGCCAAGGCGGCCCATGGCAGCGCCGGCCAGTGCCTGGAAACCGTCAGCCACGATCCGCAGCTCATCGGCCACCCACGGGCAGTCCGCGGTGGCCTGCTCCAGCGAGGCCCGGTCCCAGACCGCCACGGTCGACTCGTGCTCCGCTGCGCGAACGCAGAGATCGAGCCCTTCCTCGATCGTTCCAGTGGTGAATACGACCTCGCCCGCGCTCACGCGCGCACACGGCGTGTCTGTCACCGCTGGCATGATCCGGAACCAGCCCCTGACGACGAGGGCAACTGCGAAGAACCCAAGTTCCTCACCGGCCGCCAGCATCTCGACACGGGCCGTCGCAGCGAGGCGGGCTTGTGCGTCTTCGGGAAGATCCTGAAGACCTCGCACGTCCGCCAGGCGTATTCCGCCGACGCTCGGCTCACCCAACTCGAGCACGGGCGGGGGCGGACTTGGCGCCATCCGAAGCGCCGCCGCCGTCGGCGCTTCGCTCCAGTGCGAGGCAGGAGGCACGGACTCGGCAGACGCTCCAGGCGCCGAGGCCGCCCGCAGCTCGGAATGCGCCGGTTCTGACGGCGGCGGCCAGGAGGGTGCTGCACGGCCGCCAGACGCGGACTCTGGCTGCTCGGCAGCAGAACGAGACTCGGCGATGCCACGCCGTATGCTTTCCGGTGGCCGCTCGGGGCTGACTGCCGCGGGCAGATCCGACGCTCTCGAGCTGACGGAGCCCGAGACGAGCGTGGGAGCGTCGCTCGCCGAGGCTTGGGCTGCGACAGCCCCCGCGTACAGCGGCAGGTCGAGCCGAGCCGTAGGTTCCTCGCTGAACGGGCGTCGCTCGATCGCTGGTCCCGCGTGTGAAAACAAGGGTCGAACGTCGTCCTCCTCATCGGCGGGCTCGACCTCCGAAATGGGAAGCTCCTCCGCATCGGCAAGATCGAGCTCCTCGGCAGAAGGCGCCTTCTCGCGGTACGGAGCGTCGAATCGATGCAGTGGCCCACCTGGTTTCTCGGACTCCAGAGCCAGATCGCCCGGAGGCGCGCCCGGTCCGTCCGAGAGCGGCGTTTCTTTGGGTGCGAAGGAGTCGCTGGCGCCCACGCTGACGTCGCTGCCCCGAAAGCTCTCGGGCGGCGCCTCGGACTGCGGCCCCCCCCATGCCGAGTGGCTGAGAGGACGGCCCGAGGACTCGCTCTGGGGCACCGGAGGCTCGGAGTCGATCGTGGCGAACGACCAGGCCGGCCTACCGCGCGTCGCAGGCCGGCTCAGGGGTTCGCTGAGCGGAAGGGGTGGCTCCGAGTCGGGTGCGAAGGACCACGCGGCACGGGATCCACGACCGGACGAGGCCGTCGACTCAGGCTCAGCAGCAGGGGGCTTGTCCGCACGCACGCTCGGCAGTGGGCGCGCACGAGGCTCCGGCACAGCACCGCCGCCTCTCAGGTTCGGCGGTGGAGGCAACGGCCGGCCCACTCGCGCTCGCGCCGCCGCACCGGGACTCGACGCTCGCTCGTGGACGGGCACCGGAAGGCTGGGCCGCGAGGGGGAGAGCCCTCCGGCGCTAAGACGTGACGGCAACTCTGGAAGCCCCGGCTCTGCGAAGTCCTCCGGGTCCGCACGCCGCGAGCTCCGGGGAGGAGGAGGCATGCCACTCGGACGTGAAGAGACCGGCGGAAACGCCGCGGGGCCAGCCTCCTGCGAGGGCCGAATCGAACCCGAGGCCCGTCCGGCGGGCGGTACAACCCCTGCTTTGGGCGGCGGTCGCAGCACACGCACGGGCGGGGGCGGCGCCCGCGGGACCGGCCGGGCCAGGACTGGCTCGAAGGCCTCTTCGCTCAGCGTTGGCAGCTCCGACCGACCATCCTCCGTCTCGTCAAAGAAGCTCCTGCGCTCCTCCATGACCTCTTCGCTGACCTCGAGGATCGGCTCTGCTCCGTCATAGTCCTCACCGTCCTCCTCCCCCACCAGCCTCGCTGCGTGCTCCAAAGAGGCTGCCGCGGAATTGAGGTCGCGTGCGCGGGCGTACACACCGGCTTCGACCGCCGCCTCGGCCGCCCGGCGCAGCCAGCCGACCGCTTCGGCACGCGCGCCCCGCTTCCACTGCACCGCGGCCGTCTGGAGAGCCCAGGCGACATCGTCATCGTCGTCATCGCGCGCTTCTGGAATCAGCGCTGACGGTGAAGAGGCGCCGGTCATCAGCAGCTACCTAGCACAGGCCAACACTGGGCGGTTTGGCAATCGGCAACAGCAGCCCGCTACTGGGCGTGGATCAGGACCTCCCGGTCCCGAGCGCCGTTGGAGGGCCCCACCATGCCGCGCTTTTCCATCATTTCCACCATCTTGGCGGCGCGATTGTACCCGATGGTCATCTTGCGCTGCAGCCAGGAGGTCGAGCAGCGCTGGGTGTCTGCGACGATGCGCACCGCTTCATCGAAGCGAGGGTCTGCCCGCGCCTCATCGTCGTTTTCGGCGTTTTCGTCGTCGGCCTCCAGCAGGATAGCGTCGTGGTAGTGAGGGCTTCCCTGCTTGCGCAGGTAGTCCGTCAGCTGTGCAACCTCTTCTTCGCTGATGAACGGACACTGGACCCGACGCGTGTCGGTGGACCCGTTGATCTTCACCAGCATGTCGCCCTTGCCGAGCAGCATCTCGGCCCCCTGCTCGTCGAGGATGGTGCGGCTGTCCACCTTCTGGGCCACGCGATACGCTATTCGCGACGGGAAGTTAGCCTTGATCATACCGGTGATCACGTCCACGCTTGGCCGCTGCGTCGCGAGCACCACGTGCATGCCCGCCGCGCGCGCCTTCTGGGCGAGTCTCGCCACGGAGGCCTCCACTTCCTTGCCCTGCTGCATCATCAGATCGGCGAATTCGTCCACGACGACAACGATATAGGGGAGCTTCCCAGGTAGCAGCACGCCGTCCTTCCCTTCATGGGCCGCCGGCACGCTGACGACGGTGCCGTCGGCGGACAGCGCCTCGACTTGCTCCGGATCGGGCGCAGGCAGTTCGCCGTTGGCCACCCGCGTTGCCCAGCGATTGTAGGTCGTGATGTTCTTGGTGCCAGCGTCGGCAAACAACTGATATCGGCGCTCCATCTCGTCCACCGCCCAGCGAAGCGCGACAGCGGCCTGCTTCATGTCTGTGACGACAGGTAGGAGCATGTGAGGGATCCTGTCGAAAGGTGCGAGCTCCACGACCTTCGGATCGATCATGAGCAGCCGCATGTCGTCAGGAGACCGGGAAAACAGCAGGCTCGCCATCATCACATTGAGCCCGACGCTCTTGCCCGAGCCGGTCGCCCCCGCAACGATGAGGTGTGGCATGGAGGCGAGGTCGGCATAGAACGGAGCCCCGACGATATCGCGACCCAGCACCACGGGCAGCGGCGCTTTCTCGGCCAGCTTGGCGAAACGCGCGTCTTCGACGAGCTCGCGCAGGTTCACCGCTACCCGCTCGTCGTTCGGCAGCTCGAACCCGATGCGAGCCTTTCCTGGGATGGGGGCGACAATGCGCACCTTGCGGGATAGACCGAGGGCCAGGTCGTCGGAGAGATTGGCGACCCTGCTGACCTTGGTTCCGGCTTCGGGACTGAGCTCGTAGGTGGTGACAGTCGGCCCCGGGTGGATCTCTTCGACCTTCGCCTGAACGCCGTAGTCGGCAAGAGTCTTCTCGAGGAGTCTGGCCTGTTCGAGAATGCGCTCGCGGTCGATCCCCACGATGCCGACTTCCGGCGGCGAAAGGATCTCAGGACCCGGAAACTTGAACTTGCCGCGTCGCTTCTCCCGCTCAGCCGGTGCACGTGACACCACCAGTTCTGGGCGAGTGTCGATGATGCGCGGCTCCAGCGGACGCTTGGCGGGGGCTCTGCGGACCGAGGGCGACGCCTGCTCCGCGTCCGCTACCTCCGACTCCCAGTCCAGGTCGCCATCGTCCGTCGGCGTGTCTGGCGCGTCGAGCTCGGCCGAGTCGTCAGGATGCTCCCCGGAAGCTTCCGGAGCTGGTGGATCGGAGGCGTCGGTCTGGTCCCCACGGGTCTCGACCAGGCAGTCCGGGTCCGCACTGGCCGAGAAGCCTGCCTTCAGAGATGCCGCCAGCGCCAGCGGTGGCGTGCCGGTCGTCTCCATTCCGAGCCAATCGCTGTCGTCTTCCTCGAGCTGGGCAATAATGGCGTCGTGGACGGTCGAGGTGGCAATGCGCGGTACGCCTTCCACGGCAGCCTCCTCGCGCTGCTCGCGGCGGTGTGTCCGGGCTTGACACCAGGCTCCACCGAGCCGGCGCAGACCGACCAACGCGGCGGCCACGCCCGAGTGCAGCAGCCACGCCACGCTCTGAACCAAGCCGATGAACGAAAAACGGCTGCGTCCTATCAGGATGAGCGCGACCAGCGTGCTCCCGACCAGGAAGGAGCCAAAGGTCGAGAACATGGCCCTCATGAGCTCGCCGAAGAGCATCCCGACATTGCCGCCCGATCGCATGGCCCCGAACACCTCAGCATCCGGGAGCGCGACCTGGACCAGCGAAGCCAAGATGACGGCCACAACTAGGTCGCCACTCACCCGCAGCCCCACCATCCCCACCCCGTTGCTGCGGAAGAGCGGCACCGCAATCAGGCAGAACTCAACCGGCACGAGCCAGGCAACGACCCCGAAGCCGACCACGAGAAACCTCGCGACCGCCTCACCAACGGGTCCGGCCCAGTTCGCGCCGCGCAGGTTCGGGTCATGCGGGCTTGCCGCGAAGGTCGCCAGGGCCACCAGCACGAAGGCCGCCGTAGCGAGCAGAAGCAGCGCCGCTGCCTCTCTGGCTCGCGCCGAAGTGCATACCGGTCGGCCCACCGACATCCTGGCAACCGTGGGCTCGGCAGCGGCATCTGCTGCACGTGGCAGGAAGGGTTGAACGCCCATTGGACTACTTATACATACACTGACCTACCAATGGAGTCAAACCTGTGGGACTCGTGCATGGGGCCAATCCCCCTCGGGTGTCCGATCCAGTACACGGTCTGCTGCGCCGGTGCCGCCAGGAAAGCGGACTCCCTCGCCAAGCTTGAGTCGGCCGGTTGCGCGGCAGTACACTTGCTCGTCTTGGTTCGCCGACGCGTGCCAAGCATTCACCGAGAACGGAAGGATTCTCGATGCTGGCGGTAATACGGGCAAGTCGAGTCCTGTCCTGCGTGGCCGTCCTGGCCATGACAGCAGCAACGGTGTGCCTTCCTGGCTGCAGGGCCACAAATGCGGATGTGGAAAGGTGGGCGGAGACGCTCAATGGGCCGAGGAAGCTCGTGGCCGTGGTCACCCACGGCAAGTACGCGCCGGAGCTGCGCGTCGCCGCGGCCATGGCCTTGGTGCAAATGAAGCCGCGAGGCGGCCAGCACGTGGGCCTGCAGGGAGAGGGAGAGCAGACGGACCAGCCGGGGCTGCTGCGAGCGCTTTCGGGAATGCACCCAGCTTCACGAGCGAAGATTGTGTCCGGCATGGTGCCCTACCTCGTGCGAGGCATGACACAGCCTGCGCCAGCGCCTGGCGGAAGCGATCCGAGCATCCCGTACAAGGACGCGGCCTATGCGTTGCTGACCCACGATGATGGGCTGCTCGTGGCGAGCGACGCCAATCGTCAGGCGCTCAGGACGGCCCTTGCCGAGTGGGCGATGAGCGACTTCGTTCCCCGCCTGGGAAACCCGACGCAGGCGTACGGGATGGAGCAGGTGCTGCGCGAGCTCGGCCCGCTGGGCGTCAGACGGCTCCCCGAGAAGATCGAGCCCGGCGAGGGCAAGATCGGGGACATCGCTTCTCTCGTGGCCGAGCTGGGCGACGCGGAAACCAAGGCACGCGCGGGAGCGCGGCTGGTCGAGGTCGCCAAGCAGATCGCATCGGACCAGTGGAAGAAGGACAAGGAGCCCTCGGTCAGGAAGGCCAACGAGGAGTCGAGGCTCAACCCCACGCCGGACCAGTTCCGGGCGCAGCTCGACGTGTACCAGGAGGAGGAGCTTCTCAGAGTCTTCTCGTCGATGAAGAAGGTCGGCGGTGATGCCATTGTCGGCTATCTGATCGATTTCGCGAAGAACGTACAGAACGGTGAGAAGCGACGCGGGGCTGCGCTGGCCGCGCTCGAGGGCTGGCTCGACAAGTCCAGTCGGCAGCACGTCAAGGTCATGCTCGACCTCGCATCCGACAGCGCCACCCCGGACTCCGTCCGAGATCTGTCTCTTCGCCGCGTCGGTGAGATGCCGCGCGCGATGGTGATCAATGATCTTTACGCGCTGTTCAACAAGAAGACCTGGCGAGTGCGGTGGGTCGCCGCGGAGCTCGTGCTGAAGATGAGCGATACGTCCCAACTCGGTGAGTTCATGGCGCACCTGGGTGACGCCGAAGGCATGGCCATCACCGAAGCGATCCGCTATGGCAATCTGCTGGGCAAGATGAAGGGGCCGCCCCCGCCAATCGAGCTCGCCGAGAGATTCGCTACGCCGGACAACCCGGCCCAGGCCCGCGTGGTGGCGCTCGGCTACTTCCTCGAGTACGGCACCAAAGCCGACCTGCCCCGCGTTCAGCGCTACGAAGACGATCGCGCCAGAGTGCCACAATGCGGCAAGGGGCCCGAAGCAGAAGGCTGCGAGTGGAAGTGCGCTATCGGGACCGGCAACGAGCGGCAGCTCAAGGACATCGAACGTGTTGGCGACTTCGTGCGCTATTGCGTACAGCCAGCCATCGAACGGCGCAGTTCGCCGGCCGCTCAGGCCGGAACCAGCGCCGCCAAGGCGGAGTAGCAGGGTGGCAGCCCCCAGACGAAACCCTCACGGAAGCGGTGATCGCTCCCTCACGTGTTGTACAGGTCGCGCCTGATGAGCCCCGAAGCTAGCAAGAAGACACCACGAACCTTCCACTGTCGCGAGTCGCTTTGGCAGAAGTTCGAGCAGATGGCACAGGAGCTCGAATGCTCTGTCGACTACCTCATCAACGATGCGATGAAGCAGTACGCCCGCCAGCGGGGCTACACTACATCAGCATCTGCGGCAGAGACCTCTGCTCCGCTTTCGACGACCGTGGGCGCGCCTCCGCCCCCGGCGCCACCTCAGCCCTCGCGCAGCGCGTCGGGCTCGCATTCACAGAGCGGGTCCTCGGTCGGGGTCCGCGCCGTGCAGGCTCAAGCTCGCTCCGTCCCTTCGTTGCCCCCGCAGGCGGTGCCACCCGCCGCGACACACGCCATCCCGGCAGTCCCTCCCGCGCCGTTGTCATCAGCCAGATCATCCCCGGCCGGCGGCAATCCCCGGTTGCCTCCGCTTCCCACGCTGCGCAGCGTGCCACCCCCCGGCCGTATCGCATTCCCTGGCGGAGGTCCGCCGCCGCGCTCGGTGGGCCAAGCCGCCCCGCCCCCCAAGGGCTCTGGAACGCTGGCCGTGTACTACAAGGGTGAGTTCTTCAGGGTCAACAAGGACCGTTTCGTCATCGGACGGGGCAAGCAGGCGAGCGATCTCACGATAAAGGACCCCAACGTCTCGCGCCAGCACGCGATGATCGAGTTCATCAACGGACACTACTTCATCGTCGACATGGGCTCGACCAATGGGGTCGAGTTCGAGGGTCAGCGCATTCAGCGCAAGCTCATCGCCGACGGCGATATCTTCCGGGTCTGCGATCACGAGCTCCTGTTCGTGTACCAGTAGCCCCATACTGGAAGCGCCCCACCGCGGCGCATCGGCGAGGGCTACTACTCGATGGTATCCATTACTCACGCAGCGCGAGACATAGGACGTCTTCGCGACATCTCGACGGTACTCGTCCGGCACGGATTCGGAGAGTTCGCGCGGAGGCTGGGGCTCTTGCGCGTGTGGCGCAGCAAGGAGCCGGGATCGAGCGATCGAGCGCCGGACTCCGTAGGCAGTGAAGACGAGGTCCGCGGTGCACACGAACGTCTCGGCATTTCTCTGCCCGCGCGTGTTCGGTTGGTCCTGCAGGACCTTGGACCTTCTTTCGTGAAGCTGGGCCAGATAGCGTCCACGCGACCGGACGTGCTCCCGGCCGACTTGATCGAGGAGCTCCGCAAACTCCAGGACGCCGTCCCGCCCGTTGCATTTCCGGAAATCAAGGCGGAAGTCGAGCGGGCTCTCGGTGCCGACCTCGAACAAGTCTACGAACAATTCGAGCCTGAGCCGCTGGCAGCGGCGAGCATATCGCAGGTGCACAGGGCTCGGCTGCGGACTCCGGAGGGGCTGCGCGAAGTCGTCGTCAAGGTCCAGCGACCGGGGGCGGCCGAGACCATGGCGAGCGACCTTGACATCTTGCACGCCCTCGCGGCGCTCGCGGAACGCGCCATCCCGGAGTCCCGCATCTACTCGCCCGCGGGTCTCGTGCAGCAGTTCGACCGCGCGATCACGGACGAACTCGACTTCGCTCTCGAAGCAGAAAATGCCGAACGCTTCGCCCGCAATTTCGAGGGTGACCCTGACGTCCTGTTCCCCAAGGTCTATCGGCTGGCCTCTGCCAAGCGGGTGATCACGCTCGAGTGGTTGGACGGTGCGAAGATCGACGCGGCCATCGAAGCCGGACACTCGGGCAAGCGCATCGCGCGCATCGCCCTGGGCACGTTCTTGAAGCAGGTGTTCGAGGACGGCTTCTTCCATGCGGACCCGCATCCCGGCAACGTGTTCGTACTCGGCCCGCCGGATCAGCCGCAGCTGGCCCTGCTCGATTTGGGCATGGTGGGCCATCTCAACCCGCGCCTGAGGGACCTGGCGGCTGACGTGATGGTCGCGGCAGTTCGCCGCGACTATGACGCGATCGCCGACGCCATGCTTTCCATCGCCACGACCACCGAACGCATCGACCCGGACGCGTTTCGGGGTGAAGTGGCGCTGATGGCGGACAAGTACCTGGGCAGACAGCTGAAGGACATCGAGCTCTCAGTCTTGATTCGAGATCTCGTTCAGGCCGCAACCAAGTACGGTCTCGAGATCCCCTCCGAGCTCAGCCTCGTGGCCAAGGCGATGATGACCGTCGAGGGCGTCGGCAAGCAGATCGACCCCACCCTCGACGTGTTCGAGGAGACCAAGCCCTTTTTCTTCGGCTTGCTGCGAAAGCGCTATTCGCCCGAGCGCATCGGCAACAGACTACTGCGGCGCATCGAGAAGCTCAGCGAGGTGACGTACGATGTCCCCCAGCAGCTGCACCAAGTCCTGCACGATCTACGGCTGGGCCGGCTGAGCATCAGGGTCGAAGACATCCAAGCGCAGCGCGCCGCCGACAGGCTCGGCCGACGCGTCTACTCGGCGCTGGTGAGCGCATCGCTCATTGTCGGCGGCATGTGGCTGTTGGCAGCGCGACTGAAGCAGGAAGGCTTCGCGGTGCTGGCGTTGGCGGCGCTGTGGCTCTTGGTGCATGCAGCGGGCGACGCCTACCGCGCCCTGCGCAAGAACAAGAACTGAAGAGGCTGCGCCTCAGACCGACGAGGCATGTGAGGTCAGGCCGAGCGTCTGCGTTGTTCTGAAGGCGTCTCCGACGCTCGTCCTTTGGGGGAGTCCCCTGGGAGGGGCTGGCGCAGCCCGTCCCCCCAGTCGACGCAGTCGACTGGGGCCCCTCTCCCACTTCCCCAAGTTGCCGCTCTCGCTGCCGCTCGAGCGAACATGGGGCCCATCGCACCCCGTCAGGCGGGGTGCGCCCCACGCTGCGCGTGGGGGCCCATTTGCCAAACGGTCACAACCTGACTCAAACGTAACGGATGTCGCTCTTCAAGGTCTCCAGTGCCCTGTCTCCGAGACAGGGCCCCTGAGAAGCACAGCGTTTGCTGGCTTCGAGGCCGTCGGATTCTGCGGCGAATCACGGAGACGGGGCACCAGGACGACTTCCAACGACAGCCGGAAGCCGTCCGCGTCTCCAGATTGCCCGGTGGCGGGTGGCTCAGCCGCCGACCTTGCCCTGAAGCAAGAAGGCCATCGCGAAGCCGAACAGCACGAGCGACTCGATGAGCGCCATGCCGAGCAGCATCGCCGTCTGAATGCGTGAAGCGGCACCTGGATTGCGGCTGATGCCCTCGACGGCCGAGCCCGCTGCGCGCCCCTGCCCGATCCCTCCACCGAGCACAGCCAAACCCATGGCCACGCCAGCGCCCAGCGCGGCCATGGCCTGGGCGTCGAAGGCGTTGGCGGCCGCGCCACCAGCGGCCTCCTGGGCCATGGCAGTCGTCGACACCAAAGTGACCAGGGACGCGGTCACGAGCGCAGGCTTCTTCTTGAACATGCTGGGTCTCCTTATTCGCGAGCTTTGGGGCAGGCTTTGTCCTATTTCAGGGGCGCCGGCTAGCGCCCACACCGGCCGAACCGGCGAAGAACACACCCGGAGCGGTCGGCCCCGGGGCGGCAGTCGTTCAGTGCTCATGCTCCGTGGCCAGAGCGATGTAGATGGTGGTGAGCAGAGCGAACACCAACGTCTGAATCACGACGATGATACAGCCCAGCAGCATCAGGGGCACCGGGACGAGGATGGCGACCAGGCCCAGGAATATGGACAGGATGAGGTGGTCGACCGCCATATTCAGCATCAAGCGCAGCCCGAGCGTAATGGGCCGGACGCACAGGGAGATGACCTCGATCGGCAGGATGAGCGGGGCCAAATACCATGCCGGTCCCGCCAGGTGCTTCACGTAGCTCCAGCCGTTGGCGATGAGCCCGTAGAGGTTGAACAGGACAAACACGACCAGCCCCGCTCCGAGCGTGATATTCAGACTGCTCGTGGCGATCGGCATGCCCGGAATGAGCGCCATGACGTTGCTGAAGAAGACGAACAACGCCGAAGCTGCGATCACCGGGAAGTAGCGCCTGGCCCGGTGCGCGTCCATCGCGGACTTGGCGAGATCGTAGAAGTAGCCGAGGAACGCTTCCATGAACGTGCGCAGCGTCAGCCGGTCCTCGGGCACGTAGGCGTCCTGTTGGAGCAGCCGTCTGCGGGCGATCAACGCCAGAGCCGTGATCAGAACTGCGATGAAGATCGCTGCGGAAATGGGTTCGAAGCTACGCCAGGTCGGCGGGTCGCTCTCGAGCAGCGTGTCCCCGATGGCACTCGCGTTGCGGTCGAGCGTGTGCTCCGCGTGGGCGAGAATGAGCGTGAGCCAGGAGGTGTGATGCGGCATCGCTAGCCCTCTTGCTCCACTGCACTCGATCTGAGCTGTGCGACCAGAATGGCGAACGGCAACAAGGCAAAACCCACGAGAAGCGGCACTGGCTGCACGATTCGGGCAGCCACCAGCGCGTACAGGACAGCGACGAGGGCCGCTAGTTTCACGGGAAGGAGCAGTCCCCACGCCGTCAGCGAGCCAGCCGGCGAGAGCCAACGCCGAACCAAAATGGCGAGCAGCCAGAGATTGGTCGCAGCCAGGGTCGAGCCCAACGCCACGGCCAGGGCCGGACGCGGTCCGGCAACCAGCAACGCCGCCATGGAAGCAATGACCCCCAGGACGCCGATGGTCACCAGGCAGCGCATGAGGATGGGTCGCGCAGTGTCGCGCTCGGTCGCTTCAGTCATGAGGTTCCTTCAGCTCGTGTCGCTCCTGCTCTGCGATCTGGTCCGCTTCGCGATTCGCTCGTCGCAGCGCTCTCCACACGGCGCGTGCTCCGGCGGCGAGTCCGAAGGCGGTTCCGATCAAGGTCAACCAGGGCGCGGTGTGCAGGCGCTGGTCGAGCCAGTGTCCACAAGCGAGCCCAAAGAGCACGCTCAGGCCGAGTTCGAGTCCGACCGTCCCGTAGCTGCCGACGCTCTTCCAATCCTGCTGCACCGTCCATTACCTGCGAGCCACGGCGACGCCAACGGCCCAAGGCAGGGTCGACCTATCACGCGGTCGGGCCGACGGTCAATCGGAGCTCGCCGCCCCTCGCAGCGAAAGTCGTAACCGTACCGGGGGCAAACCCGCTGTAGGCTCGGCGCACTGCAGAGTGGTATGGTTCGTCGCGCCATGACCAGAACCGCGGTCTTCTTCGCAGCGTGGGTTGTGCTGACGCATGCGAGCCTGGTTCCTGCCCAGGCCGACCCGGCGGACAAGAACACTGATCCTGGAGCGCCATCTGCCGAGCCAAGCGGCACGCCGCCCTCGTTCTACGTGGAGCCCAGCGATGTGGCAACGCCGGTGTCGGATAGGGCGCCCCCTGCGGCAGCCGGACCCGGGCAGCACGTGGAGCCTGCGCCCTCGGAACCCGTGGCCGCGTCACCCTCGGCGCACCTGACGCGAACACCAGCGGCGGGGCCAAGGCCTGCGCACATGGTGTTTCCCGTCTACGAGCCGCCTCCGCCGCCGATGCCCCGGCATCTGGCGCCTTGGCAGTCCTTGTGGGTCGGTGTGCGCACCGGCTGGTTCGTACCATTCGGTGATCTGTGGGGCTACTGCGTCAACGACGCGTACGGCAACTGCGTCCAGATCAACGCCACCAGCTGGAACCAATACTCCGGTTCCGGGCCAATGCTCGAGCTCGACCTGGGCGCGCGCCTCGCGCGTCACTACAACGTCTTCGGTCTGTGGGAACGCACCTCCCTCGGCCATGGCAAAGGCTTCGATGAGGCCTACGGTGGGCAGCGCACGGGCGACACGGACTTCTGGGCGGTCGGTGTGCGAGTGTCTTCGGATCCGGATGAGCTCGGCCTGCTCGTGGAGTTCGCACTCGGCTATCGGCGAGCACGCGCGCTGTGGCGCAATGGCATCGAACTGAGGCTCACGGACGCTCCTCTCGAGGCACGGATTGGAATCGGCGCCGACATCCGGCTCTCGAAGATCGTCGCCTTGTCTCCGATGGTCACGTTCGGATTCGGCCGGTTCGGTTCAGCCCAGTGGGTGGACTCTCGGCACAACAGCGTCGAAGTGCTCGACGCGCTCGATGCGTTCGGGCATGGCTGGCTCACGCTCCAGCTCGGAGCGCATTTCGACGCGCTCGGGAAGCGACGGCCGTAGCGCTGCCTAAAGCGGCAATCAGTCTGATCGCCGCGCACAGAACAAGGACCTAGAGCACCGAACACGCAACAGACCACGCCAAAGGCGACGCCGAAAACGCACCCCTCGCCCGCCGAGGGGTGCGTTTTCGGCGTCGCCGCCGCGGTTGCCAAACTGATTGCTGCTCTAGAACTGAGTACCCCGGTCAGCAGCGGCGCGCTCCGCCTCCGCCAGCTGCGCCCGAACGAGCTCGGCGATCACCGTCCTCATGGCTCGTGCTGCGCGACCGCGATGGCTCAGCGCGTTCTTTTCGGCTGCGTCTAGCTCGGCCATGGTGCGCCCCTGGTAGCCTGCGACGAGAAACAACGGATCGTAACCGAAGCCGCGCGTTCCCCTCGGCGCCAAGCCGATGCTGCCCTCACACACCCCATCGACCGAGCGAACGGTCCGGGGCTCCCATGGCGTGGCCAGCGCGAGCACACAGCGAAACCGCGCTCCGCGTTGCTCCGGAGGGAAGCTTCCGAGCTCGCGCAGCAGAGCGTCGTTGTTCTGGACATCCGTTGCGTTCTCACCTGCGTACCGAGCCGAGCGCACTCCGGGCCTGCCCTCGAGCGCATCGACCTCCAAGCCGCTGTCCTCGGCCAGCGTGACCATGCCGGTGGCCCGACAGGCTTGCTGGGCCTTGCTCGCTGCGTTCGCTTGGAAGCTGTCGCCTTCCTCGGTGAGCACCGGCGCCGGATCGAGAACGTCGCCGAGAGTGACCAGGGCGACCGGCATGTCGGCCAGAAGCGATCTGAGTTCGGCGAGCTTGCCCTGGTTGCTGGTCGCGATCACGATGGTCAGGAGGGGCTCCATATCGAGTCAGCCTTGGAGTTGTTCGCTCGGCGGGGATGAAACGGGACCTGGCACGGCGCTCGGGTCCTCGCAGGCCGGCAGATGGATGGTGAAACGGGTTCCCCCTTCGGCTCGGCTCGAGCAGTCGATGAGGCCACCGTGCGTTTGGATGATCTGGCGGGTGATGGCCAAGCCAAGGCCGGTGCCGTGGTTCTTGGTGGTGAAGAAGGGCTCGAACAAGCGCTGTCGGGTGGCTTCGTCGATGCCAGGTCCGTCGTCGTCGACCGTGATCACCACGCCGTCGCCCGAGCGTACGACGGCGAGGATCAGGCGACCACCGGAAGGCATGGCGTCGCTCGCGTTGGTGATCAGGTTGTACAGCGCCTGTTTCAGTTGCGCCTCGTCGGCGCGAACGTACGGCAGACCGTCCTCGACCTCGACGCAGCTCTCGACATGGCGTCGCTGCAGCTCGCGGCGCATGAACTCGTGCGCCTCCGCGACGATCTCCCCGAGGTCCTCGACCTCCAGACGCGGGGGCTGTTTGCGGGCCACGGAGAGGTACTGTGCACTCAGGCCCGTGAGGCGTTCCACCTCGTTTTTGATGGCGCGCAGCAACGCACGGCCCTCGCTCTCCGCAACCGGCAGCTCTTCCTCGAGCAGCTCCACGTTGAGCGCGATGGAAGAGAGCGGGTTGCGGATCTCGTGTGTGACATGAGCTGCCATCTTGCCGATGGTGGCAAGCCGTTCACTCGCGAGCAGCTGCTCGTTGGCGCGCGCGATGGCCGCAACCATGCTTTCGAACGTGCCTGCCAGTTCGCCGATCTCGTCATTGCTGGCCAGAACGGCGCGCGGAGTCAGATCACCTTTGGCCACGGCCTTGGCGCGCTCGGTCACGGTGCCCAGAGGCCTCAACACACGACGTGCGTACAGGGCCATGGCGCCACCGAACAGCACGCTGAAGGCGGCAGACGCCAGCAGCAAACGCAGGGCTAGCCGCTCGCGCATGCGGGCCTGGTCGTTGAGGAGGTCGACGTTGTGCATCACCTTCCGGTCGAGCTGCACCAGGCTGCGAGTCACCTGATAGCCGCGCGTCACCAGCCGGTCCCGCAAACGTTCTGCGCCGTCGGCCTGGCCTCGCTGCAACAGGTCGAACAGCTCAGCGAGGAGCCTGGGGTCCTGCACCAGGTCCTGTTCGATAGCGCTCGTCTCCCTCTGCAGGGCACTGCCCATGGCGCGCACGGCGGAGTCCCCGGAAGCCTCAAACGCACGCGAGATCGCCGCTCGCACCTCGCCGAACTTCTTCGGACGACCAATGCGAACCGCCGTATCGAACCACACGCGCTTGTCAGCCGGATTGAGCACCGTCGTCACGTGGTTGAGCTGCGTATTCCACGTGTCCTGGACCGACACGAGGTCGCGCAACGCGCGCGCGAGCGGCAGATACCCAGACCGCATCAAGTCCGCGTCGCGAGCTGCCTGCCCCAGTGCAATCACGCTCCAGCCAACCACGAGAGAGAACACGAACGCGACGATGGCGTATGCGAGCAGCACTCGCGCCGCCACGCTTCGTCGGTGCTGGCCCGGCAGACTCATGGAGAGGCTCTCATGTCATGGGGTCTTGGTTTCGGGCGCTCCCGCAGGCGCCTTCGGCGGCGCATCGAACGGTGCCACGCTCGGCCTCACGTCAGGTTGCTCCATGCGCTGTGGCAACCGAAGCGAGAACGTCGCGCCTTGGGGGGACGAGTGGACCTCGACGCTTCCGCGATGCTCGTCGGCGATCTTCTTGACAATCGCCAGGCCGAGACCCGTCCCACCTTCCTTGTTCGCGGTCACGAAAGAGCGAAACAGGCGCCCCGCTATCGCGTCGGGGATCCCTGGCCCCGTGTCTCTCACGGTGATGACCAGATCGCGACCGTCCATGGCGGCGGAAATGGTGATCCGGCCGCCTCGCTCGGCCATCGCCTCGGTCGCGTTGCGAACGAGGTTATGCACCGCACGCGCCACACGCGCCTCGTCGAAACGAGCCACCAGCTTGCTGTCCACTATCATGTCGAGCTCGATGGCACGCCCGTCCACCTCGCGCTCGAGTTCTCGCCTGACGTCGGCGAAGAACTTGCGCACGTAGACTCGGCGCACGAAGATGGCCGTCTCTCCGCGAGCGAATGCCAGAACCTCGCGTTGCATCGAAGCGACCAGCTCGAACTGCTTCAAGATCTCTTCCGCGTACTCCTGACGGTGCTCCTGCTCTTCCGCTCCGGCCATGAGCTGCACGTAGCCGCTGATCACGGTCATGGGGGTCTTGAAATCGTGGATCACCTGGGACAGCAGGTGCCCTATCGCGGTGAGGCGCTCGGTGCGATGCCGCGCCGCGCCCGCTTGATAGAGCCGGACGGCCGTGGAGACATTCGCCGCGACCAGTCGCAACAGCGAGACGTCTTCGTCACTGAACGAGTCTTGGTCGCGCTTGCTGAAGACGCCGATGGCACCCAGCGCCGCCGATTCGCCGTCGAATGGAGCGACCATGGCCGATTCTACGGCGAAAGGATAGTGCGCCTCGACCTCTCCGACTCGAGCACGGAGCTCGGCGCCATCGAACCGGAGCAGTCGTCCATCGTCCATGGCGTGGCCCAGCAGGCCCTCCCGGGGCTTGGCCGTGGTGCGCTGCACACGTGCTGCGGCGTCGTTCACGAGAACGTACTGCACGAGCTCGCCGGACTCGTCATCGAGCACCACGAGCGCGGCCCCACGGGCCTCACAGGCCCCGCTCACTTTCGAGAGCACGGCCTGGATCAGCTCGTCGAGCGTTGCGGCGCGCGCGGTAGCCCGCTCGAGGTCGAACAGGAGCTCCAGGTCTCGCAGTTTTCGTTCGAGCTGATCGGTCGTGTCGAGCAGCTGCTTGTTCTTCTGGATGAGCGAGAGGAACAGCCGTGAGTTGTCGATCGCAACGGCGGCCTGTGTGCTCAAGGCCGCCATGAGCGCCTCGTCCTCGGCCGTGAACTCCGACCCAGCCGTCTTGTTCAGCACCTGGACCACGCCGATCGTGCGGCCGAGGTGGTTCTTCAAAGGCGCCGCGAGCATACTCGTCGTCTTGAACCCGCTGAGCGTGTCCCACTGGGGCTCGAACCGCGGGTCCCTGTACACGTCCTTGATCCGGATCGCGTACCCCGTCTGGGCGACGATCCCCGCAACTCCATGGCCGACCTTGGTGCGCACGGATTTGACCTTCTCGCCCACGACCAAGCGGCTGATGAGCTCATTCTTGCCCGGGTCGAGCAGGTACAGGGTGGCACGCTCGGCTTCGAGCAGGTCGCTCGTCTTGGCAAGGATCAGTTCCAGCAGGTCGTCCAGATCGAGCGTGCTCCCCAACGCTTCACCGACCTCGCGCAGGGCGCGTGAGACGCGCTGCTCCCGCGCAAGAGCGGCCTCAAGGTCGGAGCGCTTGCCCGAACGTGGCTGGCGGGAGCTGCGACCTTGCGACACGCCGTGCATCGAACCACGGAGTGCTGCCGGGGTCTACTGGCATCGGCCAGCAGTCCAGGCCCTCGGGCTCGTCGCGGACTTCTGCGCACACCAAGTCACCGCTCGCACTCGGGCAAGCGGGCGGATCGGACGGCCGAGAACGCCAAAGCGACTGGAGCGCCGGTCCGAATCACGGAACGGTGCTCGTCGGTGCCCCCCGGGCGCGGTGACTCGCGGCGGCGGGGACCCATGCCAAGTGCGACCAGCGCCTCTTTGTCGCCTTTTTGGCGGCGTTCGGTGAAACGGAACGCTGCTGCAAGACGCTGAAGTTGCGAGCGCGCGTCGGGTCAGCTACACCCGCCGCCAGATGGCACTCAAGCAACTGCACCTCGTCGTGCGAGGTCGAGTCCAGGGGGTCTTCTTTCGGGCGTCAGCCCAGCGCGAGGCTCGCCGGCTCGGCGTGTGCGGCTGGGTCAAGAATCGGAGCGACGGTGCCGTCGAGATCCTGGCCGAGGGGGAAGAGCAAAGCGTTCGCGAGCTGTACGGTTGGGCGCAGAAGGGACCGAGTGCCGCTCGCGTGGAGCGGGTGGACACACGGTGGCGAAGCTACACCGGCGATCACCACGATTTTCGCATCATCGACTGAGGAGGCGTCGGCCGGCTTCGTCTGCACCGTCTGCGCGCTCTTCGACGACGTGGTAAGGCGGGGGCGTGAGACCGCGCGCCCTGGCCTCCATGCTGGCTCTGCTGCTCGTGTCCTCGGCGGCGTTGTTGGCCGCTGAACCCGCCCGTCCCGCAGGCTTGAACGAGCCGCTCCCTGCCCTCCCCAAGCTGCCGCGCATCAAGCTCGAGACGCCGACCGAGGACGCCGTCGAGCGGCTCAATGGTTTGCTCGAGAGGCTGGTCGCCCCGGATCCGGAGACTCGCGAGACCGCGGTGACCGAGATCCCCGAGGCCGGACCAGACCTGGTGCCCGCCATCGATCGGCAACTGTCCTCAATCGCGGAAAGCGTCGACAAGGACGAGATGAAGCGCCTGCTCGAGACCACTCGGCGCAAGGCGCGCGAAGACATTCGCTCGAAGATGCGGGCCGCCGGCGACGGGGGCCAAGTGGTCACGCCCGACTACTTGCTGATGCTCATCAAGTACGCCCGTCCCGAGTCTCTGGCGTGGCAACAGCTCGTGCGGCTGCTGGGCATGAGCCGCATGCTGGTACAGATCGGCGGTATCCGCGGCGCGCGCGAGCTGGTGCAGGTGTACGTCCGCTTCGGCGAGTTTCTGCGCGTGGACACGCAGCTGCAGATCGAGAAGCTGGGCGACTACGGCGTGGCCGCGCTGATCGAGGCGCGGCGCTATCCTGCGGCAAAGATCGCGCGCTGGGCGGAGCGCCAGCTCGACACCCAGGGCAAGGCCATCGCGGGCGAGGCCATACGCACCGACGATCCCGAACCGCTCGCGGACATCCTACGCGCGCTCGGCCGCACCCGGGATCCGGTCGCCGCGCGCATCATCATCTCGCTCGCCAACAGCGAGCGGGCACAGGTCCGGGAAGCGGCGCGACAAGCCGTCGTGATGCTCGGCGACGTCGCCATCTGGCAGCTCAGGGACGCGTTCGAGAACGTCGTGGGCGAACGCCCGCCCCGCGACTGGTCCTGGGAGCGCACGGCCCGCGAGCTCTTCGCGCGATTCGACCGGCTGCGGCTGGCGCGGGTGTTCGCGATTTTCGAGGAGGGTCTGAAGGCCCGCGCCGACGGGGACCTGGAGAAGATGCGCCGCGCCTTCGCGCAGGTCCTGGCGCGAAGCCCGCGCTTCGAGCGTGCCCATGAGATGGCTTCGGGGCTATTCGAGTACGCAAGCCAAGCCGACGCCGCGCACCGCGGCGATGCGATCGACGCTCTTCGACGGGCGGTGCGGATCAACACGGACCGGAGCCTCGATCCCGGCATCAACAGTCTGCTGCTCACGCTGCTGGCCGAGGAGCGCGCCGAAGGGGGCGTGGCGGATCAGACCCTGCTACGACGCGCGATCGAGCTCGACTCGTCCAATCGCCGCGCAAAGTCGCTGTTGTCCAGGCTCGAACGCGTCGATACCGAGGGGGAGCGTCAGTGGGCGCGGTACGGGGCGGCGGGGGTGGCGAGTGTGACGGCGCTGGCGGCAATACTCGTCATATTGCTGCGGCGGAAGCGCAAGGAGGTCGCGCCGGGGAGTCCGGAGAAGGATCCTTCCGAGGAAGAAAAGGACCCGTTGGACGGGGCGACCGAGGCCGCGGCGCCTGAGGGGACGTCTGCCGAAAGGCAGGAGACGGGGTAGTGTAGGATGCCGAGAAGATCTGCCCGAGAGCAGGTCTTGCGTCGCGGGGTCACTGTGCGGTAAGAGGCTGACCGTTTCGTATAGCGCCACGCGGCACCGAACCGGCTCAGATCCAAGGGCCTCACCAAAAACCAGCACATCCGGCAAGACCGGCCCGCGAGCAAAGGACTGTTCACGCGCACATAGGAGGGGCCGCCATGCCCGAGCAACGTTCCACGAATTTCGGCTTCGTCATCCTCATCACCCTGGTCGCCACCATCGGCGGCTTCCTCTTCGGCTACGACAGCGGTGTCATCAACGGCACCGTGAAGGGCCTCCAGCAGGCATTCCATTCGGACTCCGTGGCTACGGGGTTCAACGTCGCAAGCTTGCTGCTGGGCTGCGCCGCAGGTGCGTTCTTCGCGGGCTGGTTGGCCGACAAGTTCGGCCGCCGGACAATCCTCATCGTTGCGTCCATTTGTTTCGCCGTGAGCGCCTTGGGCTCGGGCTTCGCCGGCTCTTCCCTGGAGTTCATCCTCTACCGCCTGCTCGGCGGACTGGGCGTGGGTGCCGCGAGCGTGCTCGCTCCGGCCTACATCAGCGAGGTAGCGCCGGCCAAGTACCGCGGAACGCTCTCGTCGATCCAGCAGATCGCCATCATCACCGGTCTGTTTGCCTCCGCGCTCAGCAACTACCTCTTGGCGCACGTCGCGGGCGAGTCCACCAGCATACTGGCCTGGGGTTTCCCGGCATGGCGCTGGATGTTCTGGGTGATGGTCGTGCCGTCCGTGCTCTTCTTCGTGTCGCTGCTCACGATTCCGGAAAGCCCCCGCTACCTGGTGGCCAGCCGCAAGAAGGACAAGGCGCTCAAGGTGCTGACTCGGTTGATGGGGGCCGAGGCCCAGACCAAGCTGGAGGAGATTGACGCATCGCTGGTCGCCGACCACCACCGGCCCAAGCTGACCGACATCCTCGACAACAGGCGCCTGTTCCGCCCCATCGTGTGGGTCGGTATCGGGCTCGCCAGCTTCCAGCAACTGGTAGGCATCAACGTGGTGTTCTACTACAGCGCGGTGGTGTGGGGCGCGGCGGGTTTCGCGGAAGACCGTGCCCTGCTCACCACGGTCATCACCAATGCCGCCAGCATCGTGGCCTGCATCATCGCCACCACTCTGATCGACCGGGTTGGCCGCAAGCCTCTTCTGCTGATCGGGTCCATCGGCATGGCCGTGACCCTGGGCATTCTGGCCGTGGTCTTCGGGACTGCCTCTGGGAGCGCCAACGGGGCGCTGGAGCTTTCGGGCACCTCAGGCCCCATCGCCCTCGTCTCCATGATCCTCTATGCCATGCTCTTCAACGTGTCGTGGGGGCCGGTCATGTGGGTCATGCTGGGCGAGATGTTCCCGAACCAGATACGCGGCTCGGGTCTGGCGGTCAGCGGCCTGTCACAGTGGATGTCCAACTTCGCCATCACCATGACCTTCCCGCTCCTGCTGACGAATATCGGTCTGGGCGGTTCCTACGGTATCTACACCGCGTTCGCCATCATCTCGATTTTCTTCGTGGTCAAGCTCATCCACGAGACCAAGGGCAAAGAGCTCGAGCAGATGCAAGGATAGTGCGGCGTTTCCGTGTAGGGGTAGTCCTGGCCCCGGCCTGATACTCCGGTCACCGTCCAGTTCATCGTCGCCATGTTGGCCTGCGCGCTGAACGCGCGAGTGACCTGCAGGGCCGAATACCCTTGTGACGTGAACCGGCTGCTCAGAGAGGCGCTTCGGGCAGCGACCGGCAGAAGTCGCGTTCGCCTGACGAACGAATCGCGCCGATGTCTCGACCCAAGGCAAGGCGCTGACACCGGCGCAACGCACGGCGCTGCCGGACTCTTCGGCCGCGTAGGACTTCAGCAAGACCCAAGCTGGGGCCGTCCGGCGTCTGGCGGACCCAGATAGGACAAGACAGAACGGTCAGCCGTTCTTGAACACAGAATCGACTGTCAGCTGTTTTTCTATTGATTGTCGCTGACTCGATGGTATTGTTCCAAAAGTAACAACGTTACCTGAATCACAACTACTGTTATTACCTTCACACCAAGACCGACGAGATGGCGTTGGCGAAGACGATCCCCGGCGCATCCCCCAGGATGGTGGAGCGCCTGAGCCTGTACCGCCGGGTGCTCCAGCAGACCAGCGCGGCGGGTTCGCACTCGACCTATTCGCACGAGCTCGCTGCGGCTTGTCGCGTGAGCGCGGTACAGGTGCGCCGCGACCTGATGACGGTTGGATACAGCGGGAGCACCAAGTCCGGTTATGAGATCAAGCCCCTACTCGTTGCCATGGACACCTTCCTGGGCAACACGGGACCCGTGGATGTGGCCCTGGTGGGTGTCGGGCACCTGGGACGCGCAGTGCTCGCGTTTCTGTGCTGGCGCCATCCCCGATTCGTTCCAGTGGCGTTCGATCGGGACACGCGCCTGACCGAGCGCGTGCTCGACGGCGTGCACTGCCTCCCAGTCGAGCAAATGGCCGACACGATTCAGGAGCAGCAGATTCGAATTGCCGTCGTGTGTGTGCCCGCGACCGAGGCCCAGCGCGTCAGCGAGCAGCTCGTGGCGGCAGGAGTCAGGGGGATCCTCAACTTCGCTCCCGTGACCCTGTTCTTGCCGAGCTACGTCTTCATCGAGAACATTGACATCTCGGTAGCTCTGGAGAAGGTGGCGTTCTTCACTGGCTGATTGGACGCCGCCCTGCAGCAGCCTCCAGCAAAGGAAACGTCGATGACCTTGTCAGAAGAAGAACGCCTGGGGCCCATCTTTGCCGAGTTCCCCGACGCCGCCCGTGATGCCTTGATCCCCATCCTGCAGCGCGTCCAGGAGGAGCAAGGCTATCTCTCGGAGACGGCGATCGCGCGGATCGGCCACCATCTGCGCTTGCCCGCGAGCAAGGTCTTCGGGGTAGCTACTTTCTACAATCAGTTCCGCTTCCTGCCCAAGGGCAAGTACCACGTGATGATCTGCCG
>JAFGIS010000205.1 GCA_016929495.1 Polyangiaceae bacterium
CCCTGCGGTCCCTGCAGCGAGATCCACTACTACAGCGGCGAGCTGCCCGATCTGTCGCAGTTCGGACAGGAGCAGGCCCCCGACGGCACCGGCTGGCTCGAGATCTGGAATCTCGTGTTCATGCAGTCCGATCGGCAGCTCGATGCGGACGGCCGCGCGGAGCTCCGTCCCTTGCCGGCTCCGAGCATCGACACCGGGGCGGGCCTCGAACGGCTCGCGGCCATGCTGCAGGGCAAGCGCAGCAACTACGATACGGACTTGCTGCGAGCGCTGGTCGAATTGGCTGCGGAGCGCGCGAACAAGCCGTATGGCGCCACGCTCGCGCCGGACGACGTGAGCATGCGTGTCATTGCCGACCATGCGCGCACGGCTGCGTTCTTGATTGCCGAAGGTATCCTGCCCGATCGGTCAGGGCGTCCGTACGTGCTCAGGCGCGTGATGCGCAGAGCCGTGCGGCACGGCCACCGCCTGGGCATCGAGCGCCCCTTCCTGCACGAGGTGGCCCTGCGCGTCACCGAACTGATGGGCGAGCAGTATCCAGAGCTCAGGGAGCGCCGCGAGCTCGTCGCTAGCATCTGCGAGCAGGAAGAAGTCCGTTTTCGTCAGACCATCGAGCGCGGTCTAGGCATGCTCGAGGAGCGCTTCGTCGATCTCGAGCGTGAAGGGAGGACTCAGCTCGCAGGTGCCGACGCGTTCAAGCTGTACGACACCTATGGCTTCCCGCTCGATCTGACGCAGGTGATCTGTGCCGAACGCGGCATCGCCGTGGATCAGTCAGGCTATGAGGAGGCTCTGGAACAAGCCCGGCGACGCTCGGAATTCAAGGGGCTCGAACAGGAGGTCGAGGCGAGCTACCGCCAGGCGCTCGAACGAGTCGAGGGCGGACAAGTGCACTTCACCGGCTACGAACGCAATGACGACGAGTCCCGCATCGTGGCTCTGGTCCGGGACGGCCAGCTCGTCGAGCGCGCCGGCGAGGGGGACCTGGTGGATGTGGTCACCGACAGGACTCCGTTCTACGGCGAATCCGGTGGTCAGGTCGGAGACACCGGAAGGATCGAGACCGACCAGGCACGGCTCGAGATCGAGGACACGCAGAGGCCGGTCACCGGCCTGGTCGCGCATCGTGCTCGCGTGCTGAGCGGCGCTGTTTCGGTAGGGGACACGGCCACGCTTCACATCGACGTGGCCCGACGTGACGCCATTCGTCGCAACCATTCCGTCACGCATCTGCTCCACCTGGGCCTGCGCAGGATCCTGGGCGAGCATGCACAGCAGAAGGGCTCGATCGTGGCCCCGGACCGCTTCCGGTTCGACTTCACCCACGATCGGCCCCTGACCGACGAACAGCTGGCTCGACTGGAGGACTTCGTTCTCGAGCGCATACTGAAGAACCTGCCCGTGCAGACGGAAGTCCTCGGCATGAGCGAAGCCCGCCAGCGCGGCGCCACGATGATCTTCGAAGAGAAGTACGGCGAGGTCGTGCGGCTGCTCACGATGGGTGAGTCGGCCGAGCTCTGCGGCGGGACGCACGCCCGCGCCACCGGAGAAATCGGTCTGTTCAAGATCCTGAGCGAACAGGGGATCGCCGCCGGAGTCCGTCGCATCGTGGGCATCACCGGACATGCAGCGCTCGAGCATCTGCGGAGCGTCGAACGCACGCTCGCGCGCGCTTCGGAGGTGCTCAAGGCCACCCCATCGAGCCTCGTGGAGCGTGTGGAGAAGCTCGCCCTTCACGAACGGGCTCTGGAGAAGCAAGTGGAAGAGCTCGAGCGGCGCCTCATGCTGGGCGGGGGTGCCGGTGGTCTGGAGGCGATCCTCGGTCGGGCGCGCGAGGTCGGCGGCGTCAAGACGCTTGGCGTGAGAACGGACGTGGCCGATCGGGCTGCGCTGCGCGAACTCGCCGAGCAGCTGCGGGACAAGCTCGGCGACAGCGTGGTCTTGGTGGGTTCTGAGCGAGACGGCAAGGCCCAGCTCGTTCTCACGGTTTCCAAGGCGCTCACCGGGCGCTTGCGCGCGGGGGAGCTGATCCGTGACATTGCGGCCATGGTCGGAGGCTCCGGCGGGGGGCGTCCAGACATGGCCCAGGCCGGCGGCACCGACGCGTCCCGCCTGGATGAAGCGATTGCGCGTATCTACGAGCTCGTGCGCCCGGACGAGTGAAGGTCGGCCGGCGTTTCAATCGACCCGCCGCACTACTCGGTCAGGATCTTGAACTCGATCCGACGGTTCTTCTGCCGGTTGGCTTTGGTCTTGTTGTCGGCGAGGGGCTCATCCGGGCCTACGCCGCGGGTCTGGATGCGGCCCGCGTCGATGCCCTTGGACACGAGGTACGCCTTGACCGAATCAGCCCGCGCCCCGGAGAGCTTCACGTTGGTGTCGTGCTGGCCCACGTTGTCCGTATGTCCCGAGATCTCCACCTTGAGATCGGGATAGTCCGTGAGGATTTTTGCTGCGCCGTCCAGCACCTGATGGGACACGGGACGAATGGTCGCCTTGGCGAAGTCGAACTCGATGCCGGGGATGACCCCGGTGAACTGCTTGACCTCTTCCGGCAAGTCGTCAGGGCAGCCGTCCGTGTCCTGGAAGCCATTCCTGGTTTCGGGTTGATCCGGGCACTGGTCCGCGTCTCCCTCGATGCCGTCGTTGTCCGGATCCAGCGGGCAGCCCTTGGGAGCGGGTCCGGGCACGTCGGGGCACGCGTCGTCGGGATCGGGCACGCCGTCCTTGTCGGCGTCCGGCGGAGGGGGACAGCCTTCAGGCGCGGGGCCGGCCAAGGTTGGACATCGGTCATCCGCGTCGAGGACTCCATCTCCGTCCGAGTCAGGGGGCGGGGGACAGCCCGCGGGAACGGGTCCGGCCTGGGTTGGGCACTGGTCAGCGCTGTCGACGATGCCGTCGCCATCCGAATCCGGCGGCGCAGGGGGAGGAGGCGGCGGCGGATGGCTGCGGTCGAGGGTGAAAGTGAGCCCGAGCAGGGCTTCCGGGAAGTGGGTCTGGGCGCCGTTTTTGGCGTTGCCCTTCTGCGCCAGCGTGTCGCGCAGATCGAGCCGGACCGAGACGAAGTCGTCCACTGGCATCTTGACGCCCGCACCGAAATGGAATGCCGGGTCATTGTCGGTGCCGAGAGTGTCGCTCGACGTGCCCAGGGCTCCGCCGCCCACGACCACGAACGGGACGATGCTCGCGAGCGGCAGCTGCGCAACGACATGGCCGCGGACGGCCCAGAGGCCAGCCTTGGCATCGTCCCGCTTGGTGTGCGTGGGCATGACAGCGCCTTCGGCCTCGAGACCGGCGAAACTCAAGGGGAAGAACGCCAGCCGCAGGCCGAGCTCCGGCGCTACCTTGGCGTACGGCGCGAGCGGCTGGGTTGGGTCGCCGAGCTCGTGGTTCTTGGCGGGAAAGAACAGGCCGCCGAATATCCCGACCTCGAACAGGTTGTTCTGCGGGATGTAGCGGCTCATGTAGCCCTCCGCGGGGGAGGGAGCGGTGGCCGCCGCCTCGGTCGGGGCGGACGTGCTCGCGGTGGCGTCCTGCGCGAGCGCGGACCCGGCCAAGGTGGTGGCAACGAGCAGGGGCGCGATGAGAATGGATTCGCGAAACGTCATGGTCCGTTCCTTGCGCAAACGCTGCGGTCAGATGAGGTTGTAAACGAGGTTGATCGCGGTAGCCGTATCCGTCTTCTTGATGCCGGGCAGGGGCGCGTGGTCGTAGCGAAGGCTGAAGGTCGTGGCGACCGAGAATCGCGAACTGATGTTGGAGGTCAGCCCGACATCCCAGTTCAGGCGCCAGTACTTGGTTTCGGCCAGACCCTGCAGGTATTCGAGCCCCGTGTTGAACGTGACCGCCTCGTTCAGGTTGTTCTCGTAGCCGAGGAAGCCGCGACCGCTGTGCCGCATCTCGGCCCAGTCGAGCTCGGCCCCTTCTGCTCTGGCTCGTCGTACTGCCTGGGGCCGGCGCACGTCATACTGCAGGTCGTAGCCAAGCTCGACCCAGAGTTGATGCTTCTCGATGTCGATGAAGTAGTAGGCCAGCCCAGGGTCGAGATTCAGCCTGAGATCGAGGCCCTGGAAGCGGTCGTTGCGAGCCGACATCGACACGAACACAGCGAAGCCTTCTCCCAGGAAACGGTCATAGCGTGTCATGCCCTGGAAGTTGCGTACGGTGGCCGTCATGGTGTCGCTCTGCGGAGCGACCGCGGTGGACGAGTAGTTCGCTGCTGCTGCAGCGCTCAGCTGATTGGCGGCGCGCCGAGCGCGGAATCGACCCGAGCCCGTCATGGCCACCAGACGCGAGTTGCCGGAGGCGAACAGCCCACCCGCTGACAGCTTCAGCTCGGTCGTGTCCGTCGTCTCCTCGGCAGCATCGACTTCTACGGTCTGGAAGCCTTCCGGTGCGACGTCGGTCGTGCCCTCGCTGGCGTTCTGTTGGGTGGCCAGTCCGTCGGCCACCTGGGCGCCGGCGGGGTGGCTGCCGAGGAGCGTGCCTGTCCCAACGACCAGTGCGCACAGCAGCGACGGCGTACTACGGCTCTTCATGTTCGTTCCTTTGGCGCATCGATCGGCCCGTGCTCACCGAACAGTTGCCCGGAGTGGGTAGACGCTAGACGCCCCCTTCCCGCCGCGTCAAGTCACGACCTCGCAACAGCCAGGGCGACCGCATCTAGTTCTGCTTTCCATTGGGCGGGAAATGTGTTCCATGCCGGAAGATGCAGCCCCCGGCGATTTGGGCCCACTTCGACAGCTTGGAAGAC
>JAFGIS010000206.1 GCA_016929495.1 Polyangiaceae bacterium
AAGGTCTGGTCCAGCCGCGTGAGGTGAACCTTGTCCCCGGTGAGCCGATACAGCCACCAGAGGCCGGGCAGCGCCTCGAACTGCACCCACCACACCTTGTCGAACTGCACCGGTGGTTGCCCGGGAGGACCCGCGTAGAAGAAGCCGCCGCGGTCGCGGTCGAAGCCTCGCTCGGCCGAATGCTGACCCATCGCGTGCGCGCCGTCGAGCACGTCCTTGGGATACGCCCCGAGCGCGCGGCACGCGTCCACCAAGAGCCAGGCTGTCTCGAGGTCATGGCCATAGCTCGTGAGTGGCCGTCCCACCGGCGTGTAGTCGAGCTCGAAGTCCGCGTGCACGTAGCCCTGGGGCTGCAGCAGCTTGTGGACGCAGACATCGACCAGCTCACCGAGACGCGTTCTGACCCGTTCGTCCCCACAAGCATCGAGCAGCGCCGTGAAAGCCTCCAAGAGGTGAATGTGGGTGTTCGTGTCCTTCTGCGCGCCCGGAGCCAACCAGTCGATGTCGTCGCGCTGATCGTAGCCACGATGAGCCCGGTCGTGTGCCCGCGCGTCGACGGAAGCAAAACACCGCAATGCGCGGCCGACGGCTTCGCGCTGAGCGAACACGCGGCCGTAGGTGCAAAGGCCGTAGATCGCGAAGGCCTGCGCGTAGAGCAGCTTCTTCGAGTCAACGACGCTGCTGCCGTCACGGGTCACCTTGTAGTAGAATTCACCGTCCGCGGGATCGCACATGCGGTCGACCAGAAACTGGTAGGTGCTGTCTGCCAACCCCCTGATGCAGGCCGTTGGTTCGCGGCGCTCGTGCCAGGTCGAAAGACTCCAGAGATGTCGTGCCTGCTGGATCACGCCCTTGTCCGTTGGCGACGCGGGCTCGCCCCGTCGGTCGAGAAACCCGTGGAAACCTCCGTGCACCGGGTCGGGCCCACGGGTTGTCCAGAAGTCCACCAGCTCTTTCGCCATCCGTCCGAGTCGGGGCAAGAAGGACTGGACGAGCTCGCTCGATCCACCATCGAGCTCCGAGGTCAGGCCGGGCAGATGGCTCCCTCTCATCGCGCAGATCCTCGTTTTGCAGACCGGTAATTCAACGTGTTCCGTCGTGCCATCTTGCCAAAGACGCGGTGCGTGGGGGCTGCGGACTCGGGACAGCGCCGCCCCGGGCGAGAAAGGGGGCTCGGAGCACTAGCATAGGGGCGATCGATGGCTGCCGCAAAGACGCCCTTCGGGCGAGCCGTGGCCGGCGTCGGCGCGCCCGCCAGCGAGCCCCGGCGCGGGCCGCGACCCGCCTTGTACTGGTCGATTTTTGCTTGTATGAAGCGCTTAAGTAACGGGCGAGCCCAAGGACCGAACATGAAGCAGTACGCTATCAACAGCACGCGGTGGCGGAACCCAAACCGACTTCGGAGCGCAGCAGGCGTGACATTGTGCACCTTGCTGGCCGGTGGCTGCGTCCAGCTCAAGGAGCCGAATGCACCCCCGCCTGGCAGCATCAAGTACATGGACGTGAAGCCACGGGCGCCGTACGCGGTGAAGGCGACTGACCGTCCGAGCGGCTACTTCGTGCGCGATGGGAAGCCTTTCTGCTTCGCGGGCACCAACAACTACTACCTTACTTTCAAGTCGCACAGGATGACCGACGACGTCCTCGAGCAGGCCAAGGCGATGGGCCTTAAGCTGATTCGGGTGTGGGGCTTCATGGACTGCGGCTCGCTCGACGGCTCGGTGCCCAGCGTGAAGAATGAGTGCGGAAAGGAAGGCAACTACTTCCAGTACTGGGACCCGGTCACCAGGCGTCCTGCCTACAACGATGGCGAGAACGGTCTGGCCCGATTGGACTACGTGATCTCCAAGGCGCGGGAGCTCGGCCTGATGATCATGCCCGTCCTCACCAACAACTGGCCGGACTTCGGGGGCATGGATCAGTACCTCATCTGGTACGGACTCAACAAACACCACGAGTTCTATACCGCACCCCGGGTAAAACGGGCGTTCAAGGACTGGATCGCCCACATCGTGGGCCACGTGAACAGCCTCGATGGCGTGCCGTACCGGGACGATCCCGCCATCTTCGGTTGGGAACTGGCCAACGAACCGCGCTGCAAGAACGCCACGAAATTCGACAGCCTGGAGGGTTGGGACAAGACCACCATGGTCACGTGGGCCGAACAGATGAGCGCATACATCAAGTCGCTCGACGCCAACCACCTAGTGTCCGTGGGCGACGAAGGGTTCTTGGATGGAGGCAAGAAGCACTGGGCCTACCAGGCGAACGATGGCGTCGACCATCGGGCCCTGTCTGCCATCAAGTCCATCGACTTCGCAACTTTCCATCTCTATCCCGACAACTGGGGTACCGGCTACGCGTTCGCCAACGACTGGGTGACAGACCACGTCAAGGTGGCCCAGGAGCTCGGCAAGCCCACGATGCTCGAGGAGTACGGCGCGACCGTGCGTCGCGACGAGAAGACCGGGCAGATCAACTGGGGGCTCGACAGGCGCCTCGACGCCTTCCGGCTCTGGAACGAGATCATGATCCAGGGAGGCGGCAACGCTTCTCTCTTCTGGATGCTGGCGGGTGTGGACGACGATAAGGGCCAGTACCCAGACTACGACGGCTTCACGATATACGGTGGGGATGAGTCAGCGCGCGTGCTCGCGCAGTACGCGGCCACCATGGCGACCGACGCCCGGGCCTGCCGGTTCGCGCAGGACGACCCGGCGCTCAAGACCCTGGGGCCGAGCAAGTTCGTCGGCGTCATGCCAGCCCCCGGCAAGACCTGAAACCGGAGGGACGTCTCCGAGGCCGGTCTGGGCTCCGTCGGCCGAGCCGAGGTTCGCCGCGAGCCCCGAAGAAGCCCTTGACAGGGTCTGTGGAGGCGTGTAGCAATGACCGGCTGCTAAAACGTTTTAGCTCCGATGATCTTGGAGCAAGTCGCATGCTCAGACCGAACGGGCTCCTCCTCGCACTGACGCCGATCGCGCTGCTGGGCTGTATCACCAGCTCCCCTGGGGAGTATGGGATCACGGCCGAGTCCAAGAAAACCAGCCTGCCCGTGTGTCCGCAGGGGCTGTTCGATGACCTGGAGGACAACAACAACCAAGTCATCGTGCAAGGCGGGCGCAACGGCTATTGGTTCACCTTCGGAGACCAGCTCGGATCGACCTGGGAACCCAAGGGTGAGTTCGCGCCGGCACCGGGCGGTCCTCCTGGATCCAAGTATGCGGCGAACCTGCACGGCAAGATGGCTCCTGCGGGCGACAGCCTGTACGTCGGCGTCGGCTTCGCGCTGACCAACCCCAAGACGCCGTTCGACCTGTCCAAGGCCAAGGGCATCTCCTTCTGGGCCAAGGGCCCCGGACGGGTCCGCTTCAAGACTCCTGACATCGACACCGAGCCAGCCGGGGATCGTTGCACCGACTGCTACAACGACTTCGGGGTGGACATCTATCTCTCGGACCAGTGGGTGCGCTACACCGTGCCCTTCGAGAAGATGACCCAGCAACCCGGCTGGGGGGATCGGGCTCCGGCCCTCGCGCCCGAAGCCATCTTCGCGATCCAGTGGCAGTACAGCACACCCAACACCGACTACGATATCTGGTTCGACAACGTCGAGCTGGTGGGCTGCGAGGGATGACCAGGTTCTCGGCCTCGTGCGCTCAGCTGCTCTCGGCAGCCGCAGGGTTGCTGTTGCTCGGTTGCGGTGGGGAGGACGGACCGCATGGCGGCGTTCCCTACGAGGGCGCGTCCGCATCGCTCACCTGCCAGGACAACCCGCACGCGCGCTACCCCAACTGCAACGCGCCGGATCCCGGTAGCGGGCCGTTTTCGTGCGCGGACGACGACGCCTATGAGTTGTTGACGATAGAGGACTTCGAGACGGGTGCGGCCTCCGACGGTGGCTGGTACTCGAACAACGAAATCTGCTACCGCTGCGTGCTCATGCAGGCCGCGGGCGATGCCGGAGCTCTGCCCGACAGCTACCCGATCGTGCCCGTGATCGATGCCGACACCTGCGCCAAGCGCTGCGACCTGAGCCAGGATCCTCCCCACTTCGCCAAGCCGCTCCCGGCAGCAGAGATCCAGAACGGCGGCCGGTGCGGCAGCCGCTTTGCGATGCGCATACGGGCACCGCTGAAGTACGGCCCGTTCACGGACTGGGGATTCAAGTTCGAGAAGGACATGTCTGGCAGCCCGTTCGACGCCAGCTCCTTCGACGGGGTGGCCTTCTGGGCGCGGGTCGGCCCTTCCAGCCGCGGCATCGTTCGCCTCACGGCGGCCGACAAGTTCACGTGGGACAAATACATCGATCCCAGAACCGGCACCTCCTTCTGCATAGGCCAGGGCAGGAACAGCATCGATCAGTACGTCGATGGTGGCAGCACGGACGGTTGTGACCAGGCCGGCAACTACTTCGACATCGGCCCCGATTGGCGGTTCTACACCCTGCCTTTCTCCGAGATGCGGCAGGCCGGCTGGGGCAAGAAGGAGCCCTACTTCGACGTGTGGAGCATCATGGCTCTGGGCTTCCTGACGGGCCCCGGCGCCTGGTGGGACATCTGGATCGATGACATCGCGTGGTACCGGAGAAAGCAGCCGTGAGCAGACTGTGTTCGAGCAGAGAGTGCCCGACGTCATGCCTGGTTGCCGTGGGGCTGCTCGGCAGCCTGTTCGGCTGGAGTGGCCCGGCCACCGCCGCCAAGGACGACCCATCACTCGGCCAGGAGTACATCGACATGCCGCCGGCTCCGGCCGAAGCCGAGGCCGCGAGACCTCCTGAGCCACCGCGCGAAGACCAGAATCCGATGGCGGGCTATGTCCCCGGCTATCGCCGAACGACTTCGGTCGGCCTCTCGCCGCTCTCGCCCGAGTACTCGTCCGCTTTGCCCGGCGCGATTGCCCCTTCCTTCGGGGCGCCGCGGGAGGGCAAAGCGTGGCGCTTCGACTTCCACGGCTACATGCAGGGAGGCATGCGGGCCGGCATCGGGACGCGTGCCAACGCGCTCGAAGGGCAGCACAAGCTCACGCTGCACGGTGACCCGGCGGTGGCCGGTGCCTCGTACGGCTGGTTCGACCACTCCAACACCGTGCCGGGTCCGTGGACCCAGCTCAACTTCATCTACGGCAACGAGACCGTTCAGGCCACGGCCATCCTGGGCGCCTGGAGCGTCAGCGAGTCGATGCAGAGCGCCGGGTTCTTTCAGGCGCCGGCCCAGCAGGGCGTGGTCGATGCGTTTCTGACCTACACGCCCGATCTGTCACCGATAGGACTCAAGCTTGCGACCGGGGCCTATCAGGATCGCTATGGCGCCATGGCCCAATACAGCGAGGGCGCCTACGGCGTCTCGCTCATTGGTAGCATCTATGGCGTCGGCACCACGGCCACCGTGGAGCTGCCCTTCGAGGGCGACTGGACGCTGCGCGCGGAGGCAGGTTTCAAGGGCCAGATGACCCGACCGCCGATCGGCATCGTGCCCGATGGCTCCAACGAGAACGCGCGCCCCTGGGAAGGCTCCACGTACGCCGCGCACGCCCACCTCGGAGCGGTCTACGAGGACGTCAGCCCGACCCTGCACTACATCCGTAGCTTCAGCCAGGACGACCTGCCCGATCCGGCTGACAATCCAGGGGTGCGCAAGGATGCAGCGCTCGAGATCCTCGGCGCCGATGTGCGCTGGGATGGCAAGCGCTTCGGCTACTTCTACTTCGGAGCGCAGCACACGCGAGCCACCAACACCAAGACGCTGGGGCGCTTGGTCACGGTGCTCAACGGCGGCGACGGCAACGAATTCATGCAGCGCTTCTGGGGCTACGACAGCAACGGCACAGGGACGCTGTTCTTGACGGGCGGGCAGTACACGTTGAGCCTCGGTACGCTGCTCAGGTACCCGACCGAGTTCTGGGGCGATGCTCCCGATCTCATCGTGAGCCTGTTCGGCATCTACGGTCACGTGACGAGCCCCGCTGCGCTGTTCGACGACAAGGACATGGTCAAATCCGGCACGGAGGTCACCTACAGCTTTCTGCCGTGGATGGCCGTGGCGGGACGCGCCGACTACGTGATCCCCGACATGAGCAACGGCTCCAAGTCATTCGGCATTCTCTCTCCCAAACTGGTTTTCCGCACCGACTGGAAGACCCGGGAGACGCTTACCGTGCAGTATGCGCGCTACCTCTTGGGCGATGAGGTGGTGGTCAAGGGCGACAATCGTTTGCTCAACATCCCGTCCGGGAAGCCGGATCGGCATCTCGTGAGCTTGTTTGCAACCATGTGGTGGTGAGGATGCCGAGGAGAAGAGCGTGCAATGGACCACAAGGTGACCCCATGAGACGAGGCACTTGGATCGCTCTCGGACTGGCCGTGACGTGTACGGCGCCGCACGCGTCGGCTCAGAACACGACGCCGCTCGAGAAGAAACCTGAGGCGGCACCCGCTGCACCCGCGACGGCACCCGCTGCATCCGCGACGGCACCCGCTGCACCTGCGGCGCCCGGGCAAACGCCAGCGGCATCCGCAGCTGCGCCTGCGGAGCCAGCTCCGGCGGAGCCCGCGGCGCCTGCGGAGCCAGCTCCGGCGGAGCCCGCTCCGCCTGCGGCACCGGCTCCCGCTGCTGCGACCACGACGGCGCCTGCTCCCGCGGCGGCCACCGTTCCGGCTGCGCCTGCAGCCACGGTGGCCACCACCACGCCCAGCGCGACACCGTCTGCCGAAGAACCGAAGAAGCCCGCAGAGCTCCAGAAGACCTCGCGGCCCAGGAACGAGCTCGCGATGGGCCTTGCTCCGGGTGCACCGCAAACGGCGACCTTGGCCGGCGGAGTGACGCCGGCCTTCGGAACCGTGTCCCAGCGCGCCGAGGATTGGCGCTTCGACTTCCACGGACTCGTACTCATGCCGCTGCGCATTGGTTTCAACTCGCGCGAGCGTGCGACCAGCGATCAGAAGGTGCTGGTCCTGCATTCGCCGCCCGTGGTGCCCGGCGACCTCACGAGCTTCGAATACACGGCGGTGTCCCCGGACCCGTGGGTGCAGCTCAACTTCTCCTATGGCAACCGTGACGTCACCGCGACCGTGATCGTGGCGGCGCGCGCCGCCACCACAGCCGTCGCCTACTTCAATCCTCCGGATCAGCTCGGCATCGACGATGCGTTCCTGACCTTCCGCCTACCGGCCAGCGAGCAAGTGAAGCTCAGCCTGGACGTCGGCGCGTTCGTCAACCGCTACGGCAACATGGGCGAGTACGACCTCGGCCGGTATGGCACGCCCGTCATCGCGCGCGTGGGCGGTGTCGGCTTCACGGGGTCCGGAACCGCGGATGTTGGCAGAGGCCTGGACCTGGCGTTCGAGGCCGGCATGATGGGCCAGCTCAACAAGGCTCCGGTGGGTATGGAACCCGCGGGCTGGAACGACTTCGCCGATGCCAACGTGGGGACCAGCTACGCGGCCCATGGTCACGTCTCGCTCGGCTGCGAAGACCAGGTGCAGCTCGGCCTGCACGAGGTCTACGCGTTCGTCCAGGACGACCGCGCCACGGGCGCGATCGGGCAAGACGGCAGCATCGGCGTAACGGGCGCCGACCTGCGTCTGACCCTGGGACGCTACGGCCACCTGTACGGAGGCGTCGGCTATACCAACGCAGACCGTTCGCGAAGCGTCTCGGGAGTGATCCGGGTTCTCAACGCCCCGGGAGGCCCGGGGCTCATGGCCGAGTACTTCGGACCCGAGAGCAAGGGCACGGGCAAGCTCCTCTCCGCGGGTCTGCAGTACGACTTCAGCCTGGGCAACTTCCTGCGCTACCCGCGAGAGTTTCATGCCGACGCGCCCGATCTCATCGCGAGCGTCTTCGGGATCTACGCTCACGTCGCCGACAGCCCGGACACCGAGTTCCTCGACTTCTACGGTCGCGACAAGCTCAAGTACGGCGGCGAGATCTCCTATAGCGCGCTGAGCTGGCTGGCTCTTTCCGGCCGCTATGATCGCGTGGTCTCGAACCTGGAGGACGCGCACCAGACCCACGCCATTCTCACTCCCCGCCTGATCTTCCGCAGCGACTGGAATGCCCAGGACCAGGTGGTCCTGCAGTACTCGCACTACCTGAACGGCAACCTCGTGGCGGTCAAGAGCGGCTATCCACCGGTGCGCGATCTCACGATTCGGCCAGACGAGGATGTCGTGTCCCTCGTTGGGACCATGTGGTGGTGAGTCCGAGCCCGGCCGCGTGACCCCTGGCGCCGTCACACGGCGTCGGGTCCACGACCGTCGGACCCGTCTGCAAGTGACTGCCCCGTTGCTGCTATTCGGCGTCGCTCTTCTTCTTGTAGTACGCGACGCCGTCGAGCCAGATGTTCCAGTCCTGGGTCGGTGTGAAGTCAAACTTGAGGCCCCAGAGGTGCTTGAGCCCCTCCTTCAAGAACACCTTCTGAGACACGCCCTTTCCGTACCCCCGCTGCCTCATCTTGGCGAAGGGCAGAGCGTAGAACGTCCAATCGGTGTAGACAGCCACGCCCATGCCGAAGGAATCGCACTGCTCTGCGGTCGATCCGGTCTCAGAATCCGCGTCCTGCTCGCAGGGTGGAGCACCCGTCACCGGATCGATGGCTTTCGGGTCCGTGTGATCCTCGCTCACCGAGACGAAGGCACTCCCCACGGAACCGGGCTCGGCTTCCTGGCGGATCCAGAACGAGATCCCTTCCCACCCACTGGCGTCGTCGGCCAGGTTGCAGCCGATGAGTGCGCCCCACCCACCCTTGGGCGGCGTACCTCCGTCCAGCAACCCGATGGGCGGCTGGTCGATCGGCGGCTTGAGATCCCAGACCGAGAAGTTGAGCGCGAAGTCCGTCGCCTGTGCATCGACCGGTATGGCGTTCGGACAGCGCCACGGGATCTCGGTCGGAGTCGGGTGTGCGTTCGGCATCGCACTACTGTCTGTTACTAGGTCGATGCCGTCGTAGTTCACGTACCATTCCGCATTTCTGCCATCCAGGAAGTCCCCGCTTTGGATCGTCTGGAACGTGTAGTCCAATGCCGACTTGCACTGATCGACGGCTGTGGGCTTCGTTGCGAGCCCATCGGTCTTCCTGGCGCGTGGCCCCCCTTCGCCGCCACAGGCAGACGCACCGGCGGCAAGGAGGACAATGGCAGGGGCGAGGAAGGAGCGCAAAGACATGACTGGGTGCTCTCGGGGGCTCGGTTGTCAAGGCCTTTTCCGGCTTGCAGCGCGGCGCTAAAACGTTTAAGCACTGTAGAGCATCCCCTGCTGGGTGGCAACCTCCCAGAGTTGCCGCCGGTTTTTCAGACACCCTGACCCTCTGCCATGTCGCTGCACGGCCCCATCGTCGACCGCTACCCCAACAACCCCATCCTGACCGGTGCGGACTTCCCCCCGGACTCGGGCATCGTGCGGGTGTTCAACTCGGGTGTGATCAAGTGGCGTGGGCGGTACATCATGGCCTGCCGCGCCGAGGACCAGGCCCTGGTCGGCCGGATCTGGATCGCGGACAGCACGGACGGCTACCACTTCGTGCCGCGGCCCGCACCGGTGGCCATGCCCGAGGACGACCCGGAGTATGCCGAATACACGGCCGGCATGATCTACGACCCGCGGATCACCGAGCTCGACGGCCGTTGCTACTTGGTGCACGCCGCGCACAGCGCCCACACCTGCCGCCTGAGCCTGCTCGAGACCGAGGACTTCGAGCAGTTCAAGTGGCTCGGGTTCATCTCGGAAACCGACAACCGCAACGGCGTGCTCTTCCCGGAGAAGATCAAGGGCCTCTACGCGCGCCTCGACCGTCCGAATCCGGGTGAGGAGTTCGGCGACATCTGGGTGAGTTACTCGCCGGACCTCATCTTCTGGGGCCGGTCACGCTGCGTGCTCCGCAACTGCCAGGTGCGCTGGGCCTGGAGCAAGATCGGGCCAGCGACCGTGCCGATCAAGACGCCGGAGGGGTGGCTCGTCATCTTCCACGGCGTGCGCACGCAGTGCAAATCCCACTACGTCTATCAGCTGGGAGTGTGCCTGCTGGACTTGGAGGAGCCGCATCGGGTCCTCTACCGCGCCGAAGAGGCGATCCTCGAGCCCCGGGAGCTGTACGAGCTCGTGGGACAGACACCCAGTGTGGTGTTCAGCGCAGGGGCGGTGGTGGAAGACAACGGCGAGGTCAAGATCTACTACGGCGCTGCGGACACGGTGATGTGCCTGGGCACCACCAGCGTCGAGCGGTTGCTCGAAGCGTGCAAGCACCGCTAGCCAGGCGGCCGGGCCGTCGAGCCGCGCACCAAGAGCTCCACCGGAACCAGCTCCCGCCGCACGCCGTTCGACTTGCCTTCGGCGAGCTCGAGCAGCCGCCGCATCGCGCGCGCTCCGAGGTCGGACTTGCTCACCCGCACCGTGGTGAGCGCCGGATGGACGAAGCGGCTCATCTCGATGTTATCGAAGCCGACCACACTGAGCTCCTCGGGCACCCGCACGTCGAGCTCATAGGCGGCCCGCAGAACGCTCGCGGCGAGCTCGTCATTGGCGCAGAAAAGCGCCGTCGGGCGCCGTTTGCGGCCGAGCAGCTCACGCGCCTTCTGGTAGCCGGCGTCGAAGCTGTAGTCCCTACAATCGATCCACCGCGCGCGAGGCCGGATCGACTTGAGCTCACCCAGAAACCCAGCGGCGCGTTCTGCGATGCTCGGACGCTGACGGGCCGCGCCGAACATCGCGATGTTCGTGTGTCCGAGCTCGAGCAGGTGGCGGGCCGCCAGCAGACCGCCGGTGCGGTTGTCGATCTCGAGCGTGTCCACCGCCTTCACCGGCGGGTACTGGTCGATGGTCACGACCGGGAGGCCGAGCGCTTGGATGTCGGCGATCATGCCGGGGTGGACCTCGCGGATGAAGAGCACCCCTTCGGTGTTGGATTCCCGGATCACCTTGGGCAGATCCGCATGGCCCCGGTAGCGTTCATTGACGTAGGAGAAGAAGAGGTTGTACTCGGCCTGCATGGCCGCATCCACCGCGCCCTGGATCACGGCCGAGTAGAAGGCGTTCGAGATCATGTTCGGCTCGCGGTAGAAGACCAGCGCCACGTTGTGGGTACGCTTGCGGGCCAGGCCCGCGGCCGATGCGTTCGGGTGGTAGTGCAGCTGTTCGGCGGCCCGAAGAACGCGCTTGGCGACCGCCTCGCTGATCGCCTGACCATGTCGCCGGTTGAGCACGAACGAGACCGTGGCGATCGACACCCCCGCTTTCTTCGCCACATCCTTGATCGTCGGCTTGTTGGCCATGCTGAGCCGTGCACTACCACGAAACAGCGCCTTCGGGCGGCTCGAACCGGCGTGGCCCGGGCCGCCCTCCGGAAAACACGCCGGACGCTCGATTTCCAGAGCTCCTGCAGCCGCAGCTACGCCTCAGGGCGTCGCCGCATCATCCATGTAGCCGATGGTGTCAAGGTGGAAGGTGGCCGGCGCGGGTGGATCGACTGCAGTGGGATCTGACGGGCTCCCCGTGTCGAGCTTGATGCCGATCGACATGACCTGGCTCGGATCGAAAGGCGCCTTGTTGGTTTCTCCTGACTCGGCGTCAGCGAGCTTGAAGGTGTACTTCCTCCAATTGTGGTTTGCCGAGTCGATATTCATCCACGGCGCCTGGCCCCAGTCCCAGTTCGTTTCGTGGCTCTTGGCATAGAACATGAGCCCACCGGGAGCGCTCGGATCGGGTGAGAAGCCCGAATCGACCTTCAGGTACAGGAACAACGTCTTTCCCGTGAGATCCACGGGGCGGCCGTCCAGCATGAACTGGAAGTCCACAGCCTGGTCCGGCTGCGTGTACTCGCTGAACGGCGCTTCGATCCGCATCGATCCCGCGTCCGCGACCTTGTCGGGTGCGCCGTCTTGGCTGTCCCAGCTGAACGTGGAGGCCGTGGTCAGGTCGTTGGTGGCAGTGGCGTTGCCCGGCTGATAGAGGTAGACTTGCGTATCGTCCGTGAAAGTGTAGAGGCGGACCGCTTCCGCCGTGCCACCGGTTCCGCTGTCGTCGTCATCGTCCCCGGTCTTGCCGCCCGTGCCGTTCTCGGAACCGCCCTCGCCATTGGTGGGGCCTGCATTGTCGTCCTTTCCCGAGGCGCACGCAGCGGTCGCGAATGCGAACGAACCGACGATAGCCAAGCAGGAGTTTCTAATGCTGAGAAGTGCCATCCTGAAGATCCTCCGGGGGTCACTGGGCCGTGGTGGCCGCCTCTGATTGGGAGCCCGACCGCCACTTCACGGCGGGGCGTGAAAAATACTCCGACTAAAACGTTTAAGCCAGCAGCTTC
>JAFGIS010000207.1 GCA_016929495.1 Polyangiaceae bacterium
GGATGGTGGACTCGGTTGGATGCTCGCAGTCCCTTGCTCGGGTAGTTGTAGGCGCCGCCTCGCAGCACGTGCTCGCACTCGTTCGGAATGGGATTGGTTCCCGTGTAGCCCTGCATCCCGTGTTGACGCAAGTAGTCCTGAGTCTCCAGGATCTGCGCGCAGGTTCCTGGCACGCCCTGCGATGCGGTGGGGCGCTGGTATGCAAACGGATCATATTCGTCCCACATCCATTCCCAGACGTTGCCCGCGAGATCCAAGTGTCCGTACGGACCCTTGCCGTCCGGATACATGCCAACGGGTTCGGTCGTAAGCCGGCCGGCGAAGACACCATGGCGCTTCGGATCCGGCGGTTCGTTGCCCCAGACGAAGCGGCGCCCATCGTCGCCTCGCGCTGCGCGTTCCCATTCCGCTTCCGTCGGTAGCCTCTTGCCGCGCCACTCGCAGTACGCCTTGGCATCGGACCACGACACGCCCACGACGGGGTGGTCTGGTTTGTGGAACTCGGAGGTCTTGCCATGGGTCAAGTGCGAACCCTCGAGCGAGTCGTAGCCGCGGCAGGCGCCCTCGCGCACGCACTGCAAATAGTCACGATTGGTCACTTCGGTCGTGTCGAGCAGAAAGCCTTTCACCGTGACCCCGTGCCTGGGTCGTTCGTCCTGCTCCCCTTCGTCGTCGGCGCCCATGGCGAACTCGCCGCCAGGGACCGGGAGCATGTCCGGAGGCACGTTGGTCGTTGGTCTGTGCGCAGCTGCCTCTGGCGGCGTCGAGTTCGTCCAAGCGGCGTTGGTCGAGTCGGACGCGTGCTCGCCCGAATCGGCGCTGGCCCGGTCTGCCGCGGGCAGGGTGCTTGGGCCAGAAGTCGAGGGTCCGCCCGGCGTTTCGCGTTCGGCCCTGACGGCAGCGCTCCGAGAAGGCGTGAAGGCGGAAGCGCTGCCGGGCTCGTTCGCGACCGGCGGGCGCCCAAACCCCTCCGAGGGAGGCGGCGACGCCGCGCAGGCCACCCCGAACGATCCAACGACAACGAAGGCGAGTCTTTTCACGGCCGCAAGCTCACCAGAACGTGAGGGGCCGGGCAAGCGGATCCTGCCGTTTCGCACATTCTGGCTGGCCACGGCCCGACAGATGTGCAATCTGTCGCCACATGGCCCATGACTTCGCAGCGATCGCGAGCGACTTGCTCAGAGCACTCCGGGGCCGCCGCTCTCAACTCGCCTTCAGCCGACGACTCGGCTATCGCACGAATGTCGTCTACGCGTGGGAGGCAGGCCGATCATGGCCCACGGCGGCTCGCGCGCTGCAAGCGGCCGAAAGAACGGGAATCGACGTACGTGCGGCGATCACGCAATTCTATCGTTCGAGCCCGAAGTGGCTCGAACGGGTCGTCCCGACCAGTGCGGAGGGCATAGCGGCGCTGCTCGACGATCTGCGCGGCCGCACGTCCATCGTCGAGCTGGCCCGGGCGGCCCAATGCAGCCGGTTCGCGGTGTCCCGCTGGCTCAAAGGCGAGGCCGAACCCAGGCTCCCGGACTTCCTGATGATGATCGAGACCAGCTCGCTCCGTCTGCTCGACTTCCTGTCGGCGCTCACGAACCCTGCCGCGCTACCCTCCGTTGCCAAGGCCTGGTCCGAGCTCGAGGCGAGCCGCAGAGCCGCGTACGAAGTACCGTGGACACAAGCGGTGCTGCGCGCGTTCGAGCTCACGGACTATCGCCAACTTGCGCGTCATGTTCCGGGCTGGATCGCATCACGACTCGGCATCTCCGCCGAGGAGGAGCAACGCTGCATCAAGCTGCTCGCGCGCACAGGCCAGATCCGTCAGCGCGCCGGACGCTGGGAACTGCGTGAAGTCCAGGCCGTGGACACGCGACGCGACGCCCGAGCCGAACTCGCCGCGAAGGCTTGGTGGACCCAGCTGGCCCTCGAGCGTCAACAGCATTCCCTGGACAGTGTCTTCTCGTACAACGTGTTCGCCGTCTCCGAGCGGGACCTCGGTCAGGTGAAGGATCTGTACCGCGCCTACTTCCGGCAGGTCAGAAGCATCATCGCCCAGTCCCAACCGAGCGAGCGTGTCGCTCTGATCAGCGTGCAGCTGGTGGCGCTCGACCAGCGGTAGTGCCGCTCGCCAGAAGTCGTGCCGGGTTTCTGCCCGCCCCGCAACAGGGTGAGGGGCAGGCAGAAACCCGGCCCTGCCGCCCCATGCTTCGCGACACGTATTGCTCGTTTGGCGCGCTCCGCGCGCTCGTGCCGCGCGCTGGAGGCACGTGTCGGTAACCCCGGTCGAACCTGTGACGCGTGGCACTAGCCACGAACACGCGCGGGGACGGTCCACCTGGCCGTTCGCCGCCGGGGCGCCGGCGGATGGCCAGGACCGCTGGGCGCTCTTGCAGCGGCATTCGTCGGCATCCAGGGCGGCACGGTCGCTGCATGGTCGACGGAGCATGGCTGTCTACGGCGGTGCCGCCGCCACGATCTGTGGAAAACCGCTGGGACTGGCGCGGGCCCTGGGCGGCGCCCTGATGGGCCTGGACTATCACCCCATTTCCGTCGAAGTGTGTTGCACCCGCGGCCCCTCCTTTTTCCAGCTAGTGGGTCTGGCCGAGGCCGCGGTGCGCGAAGCACGTGTCCGAGTGGCGAGCGCCCTCGCTCGCCTCGGTGTCCTGCTCGACGAGTACGCCATCACCGTGAACCTGGGGCCCGCCGAATTGCGCAAGTCCGGTGCAGCGCTGGACGTTGCCATGGCCATCGGCGTTCTCGGTGCGATCGGCAAGCTGCCTCTCGATGGCTTCGAGGACACCCTGCTGCTCGGCGAGCTCTCGCTGAGCGGCGAAATCCAGCCGGTCCGGGGTGTATTGCCGCAGCTCGAAGGCGCCCGCGCCCGCGGCACCAGGACGGCGATCGTACCGGTGAGCAACGCCGCCGAGGCCGGCCTGGTCGTGGGCATCCGGGTGCATGTCGCCGATACACTCGACGAGCTCGTGGCGCATCTTCGAGGCGCGCGCAGGCTCAGGACGACCGAGCGAACGGCATTCTCGCCCAGCTTGCCGTGGTCGCATTTCGATATGCAGGACGTTCGCGGCCAGGCCACGGCACGTCGCGCGCTGGAGATCGCCGCCGCCGGCGGGCACAACTTGCTGTTCATCGGTCCGCCAGGCTCGGGCAAGACGATGTTGGCGCGGCTTCTTCCGGCGCTTCTGCCGCCGCTCGAGTTCGAGGAAGCGATCGAGGTCACCGCGATCCACAGCGTGGCTGGCCTGGTCGATGCTCACAAGGGCATCGTGGGCGCCAGACCCTTCCGCGCCCCACACCACTCCGTGAGCGAAGCGGGGCTCGTTGGCGGAGGAGAAATGCCTCGTCCAGGCGAGGTGAGCTTGGCGCACGGTGGCGTGCTGTTCCTCGACGAGATTGCGGAGTTCAAGCGCTCGGTCCTCGAAGCGCTTCGTCAGCCCCTCGAGGACGGACACGTCTGTATTGCGCGCGCCCGGGCGCGTGCGCTGTTTCCAGCCCGTCCCGTCGTCGTGGGTGCGGCCAATCCCTGCCCGTGCGGCTACCGCGGACACCCAACGCGCGGGTGCCGCTGCAGTGACGCGGCCCGGCAGCGCTACCGGGCGCGTCTCTCGGGGCCGTTGATCGACCGGCTCGACGTCCATGCTGCGGTACCACCCGTCGAGATCGCGCAACTGACCTCACCGGCGCAGGGCGAGCGCACGGAGGTCGTGCGCGAGCGCGTTGCGGTGGCCCGGAAGACGCAGCTCGGGCGGCGTGACGCTGGAGAAACGGCGGCCGCGGTCAACGCCCAGCTCGGGCCCAGTGAGATCCAGCGCGTGGCGCCGCTGGATTCCGAAGGCCGCAGACTGATCGAGGCAGCGGCGAATCAGATTGGACTGAGCGCCCGGGGTTTCCTCAAGGTGCTGCGCGTCGCGCGCACGATCGCCGATCTGGAAGGAAGCCGGCGGGTTCGTTCGCCGCACATCGCCGAGGCGATCCAGGGACGGTTGCTCGATCGCGACGACGCGTTCTGAACCCATCTGCGCACGGACTCAAACCCAGAAATGGAGAAGACGATGACAGACCATTCGAAGACAACAACAGAC
>JAFGIS010000208.1 GCA_016929495.1 Polyangiaceae bacterium
CGCCCATGCCCTATTGGCCCCGGCCCGCTTCCACGAGCAGCACCGAGCTGCGTTCCCGTTGTTTCGGGAAACCGGTCGGGGCGCGGCGGTGGGCAGGAGTGTGGAGCTTGTCGCGCGCCGGAAATCCGGCGAGGAGTTTCCCATCGAGCTGTCCCTGGCGTCGGCCGAACTGGAGGGCCGCTGGCACGCGGTGGGCATCGTGCGCGACATCACGGAGCGCAAGCGCGCGGAGCAGCTGCTTCGGGCGAGCGAAGCGCGGCTCAGGGCCATCGTCGACAACATCGCCGTCGGCGTGGCGATCATCGGATTCGACCGCACGACGCACTGGCTGAACCAAACGCTGATGCGCATGCTGGATGCGAGCAGCGCCGAAGACGTGGCGGACATGAAGTGTCTCGAGCGGCTGTGCAGCTCGAACAGCGGACGCTGCCCGGTGCTCGACGAGGGGCAAGTGGTCGATCGCCGCGAGTTCGCCCTGCGCCGACGTGACGGCAGCGCGACTCCGGTACTCAAGAGCGTGCACGTTCTCGACTTCGAAGACGAGCGCGTTCTGCTCGAAACGTTCATCGATCTGACCGAGCGCAAGCAGCTCGAAGCCGAGCTCAGCCACGCGCGAAAGCTCGAAGCCGTGGGGCAGCTCGCCGCCGGCATCGCGCACGAGATCAACACGCCCACGCAGTACGTGGGCGACAGCATGCATTTCCTGCAGGATGCTCTCGAGGCCCAGAAGACAGTCATCGGCGCGTACCGCAAGGCGCTGGACGAACTCTTGGCTGGTGCGGGCCACGAAAGCATCGCCTCGGCACTTCGCGAAGCCGAAGAAGAGGCGGACCTCGAATTCGTTGAGTCGAATGCTCCGGACGCCCTGGCTCGGTGCTTCGAGGGTCTCGCCCGGATCACGACCATCGTTCGGGCAATGAAGGAATTCGCCCACCCGGATCAGCGCGAGAAGAGCCCGGCCGATCTCAATCAGGCGGTTCTGACGACTCTGGCGATCGCTCGCAACGAATACAAGTACGTGGCCAACGTCACGACCGAGCTCGGTGAGCTGCCGCAGGTACAATGTCACGTCGGGGATCTGAACCAGGTGTTCCTCAACTTGATCGTGAACTCGGCGCACGCCATCGGCGACGTCGTCAGGGATACCGGGGACAAGGGCAGCATCGTCATCCGGTCGAGGGTCGATGGCTCGAGCGTCGTCTTCGAGGTCGAAGACACTGGATCCGGTATTCCGGAGGCCATCGCGGGCCGGGTCTTCGATCCGTTCTTCACCACCAAAGAGGTCGGCAAGGGCAGCGGCCAGGGCCTGGCCATCGCGCGGTCCGTGGTGGTGGACAAACACCACGGCACGCTCACGTTCCGGAGCACGCCCGGCAAGGGGACGACGTTCGTCATCCGGCTGCCCATCGACGGAAAGCCGAGCGCTCGAGAGGGTGCCCCCGCATCAAAACAGCGAAGTCCCGACAGCGGTTAGCCTCGCTAGCGCCCCAGTCCGTCAGAAGACGCCCGTTCGGACCCCATCGGCTCTGGCGCCCGGCCGTCGACCGGGATCCGTATCGTGAACGTGGTGCCGCGCCCGACCTCCGTCTCGAAGGTGAGCGAGCCATGGTGCTTGTCGACCACGATGGACCGGGCGATGGCCAGTCCCTGGCCGCTGCCTCGGCCCACCTCCTTGGTGGTGAAGAACGGGTCGAACACTCGGGCGCGGATCCGTTCGGGGATCCCGCACCCGGTGTCCTCGATCTCGATGCGCGCCATCGGCGGCTCGTAGCGCGTCCGCACGCGGATCGTTCCCCTCTGGCCAGTCGCGGTCATCACGTCGGCGATGGCATGCGCGGCGTTGACGAGGAGGTTCAACAGCACCTGGTTGATGTCCCCGAGATGGCACATCACCGGCGGCAGCTCGCCGAAGTCGGTCTCGACGTCGGCCACGTACTTGTATTCATTGCGCGCAATGGTCAAGGTCGCGCTGATCGAGCGATTCAGGTCCGCGGCGCTCTTCTCCTTCTGGTCCGGATGCGCGAACTCCTTCATGGCACCCACAATCGACGCAATGCGCGCGATCCCGTCCAGCGCCCGCTCCAGGGCGCCGGGCAAGTGTTCTATCACGTAGTCGACGTCGGCTTGCTCCTCGACCTCCTGCATCCCTTGCGCGAGCTCGGCGTGCTCGGGCAGAGCCGCCAACGTCCGCATCACGTCACGGTACTTGGCAACGAGCTTCAACGTGTCCTGGAACGATTCTGCGATGAAATGCACGCTGTCCCCGACGAACTGTGCGGGCGTGTTGATCTCGTGCGCGATGCCGGCGGCGAGCTGGCCCACGGCCTCGAGCTTCTGCGCCAGCCGCAGCTCGCCCTCCACGCGCTGCCGCTCCGCCATCTCCTGTGTCAGGCGGCGATTGGCCTCTTCGAGGGCACCTGTCCGCTCGGCCACCTGCTCCTCGAGCTCGCTGGCCACCCGTAGCAGTTGCCGGACCAGTGCCTCGTTTTCCCTGGTGAGCCGCATCCGCTCGACGACACGGCCGACCGCGGCTTCGAGCAGCCGCGGGTGCTCGCCCTTGGAGACGAAGTCGGACGCACCGCGGTGGATCGCGTCGAGCATTGCGGCGCTGCGGGTCTCGCCAGACAGCACGATCACGGGCGCATCCGGCACGCGCCTGCGGATCCCCTCCAGAAGCGACGCATACGGCATGTCGGGCAGCCCGAGGTCGGCGATGACGAGATCGATCTGGGCGCTCTCGAGGGCACTGAGCCCGGCTTGCCCGGTCTCTGCCCGCATCAGCGAGTACCCTCGCTTGGCGAGCACGCTCGCCGTGGCCTCTTGACATATCGGGTCGTCTTCGATGAGCAGAATGCGAACACGGCTCGCTTCGTTGGACGCGTCAGCCGACGCGCCGGGCTCCCCGGGTGCGGCGCTCCCGTCGGGCGAGGGAAGCAAGGCCGGCGGGAGGCTGGTGGAAGAAGCCGTGCCGTCGCGCTGGTTCATTGGGGCGTGTTCTCCTCGAGCGCGGCCCCCGTCCCACGCGCGCCCGCGGGGTTATCCCTCAATACGTCAGCACCGCTCTCCTTGTGTAGGGGCCAGCATGGGCTACCGCTACCAGCGCCACTGCGCATGGACACCGCAACGCTGAAATCTGGAATCGCCACGCGGGGCTCTGGATGCCCACCTGAGCCCACACCGTTTCATGCCCACCCCGAGGATCCCAGTCCGTGCAGACAACACCGGTCACGCCGTGATTTGGCGTCGGTAGCGGGCTGGGCGCCCGTGGCGCATGAGCGGCCGCGCGAATTGTGATGTGCCTGTCGGACGAACACAGACGAACAGCGGTCCATTGCGTTTCATCGCGGCGGGCGGTAAGTGTCGAATAAGGCACGGAGGCGGATGCCTTGGCGACCCAGAACGGTTTGTCCCTACTGCCGTTGCGTGAGCAGTCATCGAGCCAAACGTCGCTCGACCCCCTCCTGCAGCGCGTGAGGCCAATGGGCCGTGCGTCGCCCGCGCGCACGCTGCCCATCGTGGTCCGTAGGACACCTCACGGAGCCAAGTCATGATGGCGTTTCGAAACCTCTCGGTCCGCGGCAAGGTCCTCCTGATCGTCCTCTGCGGTGTGCTTTTCCAGGTCGTGATTGCCGCAGCCGGTCTGTACTACCTGAACGATGCCAACCAGAGCCTGACCACCACGGTGGAGCTCGAGGCCGAGGCCATCCGCCAGGCCGCGCGCGTCAGAGCCGTGTTCCTGGACCTGATCATCTCGGAGAAGAACATGATCATGTCCCAGGTCGAGGCCGATCGATCGCGCTATCGGGCCGAGTTCGACGCGAACAAGCGCGAGCCGGACACCAGACTGGGCGAGCTGCGCACGACCCTCGGTACCGTGGGCCGCCAGCATCTCGAGGACTTCGATCGTGAGTACCGCGAGTTCCTCGCGATCCACCAGCAGGTCGCGGAGCTCAGCGCCAGGAACGAAGCTGCCGAGGCAATGCGGCTGAGCACGGGCGCGGCCGAGGAGCACGCCGACAAGGCACGTGCAGCCCTGGTGGGCCTCATGGACGAGCTCGACGGAGCGCTCCATCGACGCGAACTCGACAATAGCGCCAACGCCCGGACGGCCATGGCTCTCATGATAGCCGTCTTGCTCGCGACCCTGCTCGTGGCGCTCGGCCTGGGGCTGGCCGTCACGCGCGCGATCACCTCGGGTCTCGGCACCATGGTCGCGGTGGCCGACTCGATCGCGGGCGGCAAGCTGGACAACGAAATCGATACGAGCGGCCGCAACGAGGTCGCCCAGCTTGCGCTGTCGGTGAACAGGATGCAGGCGAGCCTCCGTGCGGCGCGCGGCCAGGAAGAGGCGCAGAGCTGGCTGAAGACCGGGCTCGGCCGCATCAACGACGTCATGCGCGGTGACCTCGATATTGGGTCCCTGGCCATGAAGGTGGTCAGCGAGATCACGAGCTATCTGGACGCCAAGATCGGCGCATTCTACGTGATGGCCGAGCAGGGGGGCGAAGCGACGCTCAGCCTGCTCGGCAGCTACGCGTACACCAAGCGCAAGAACCTCTCGAACCAGTTCAAGGTCGGCGAGGGGTTGGTCGGCCAGGCCGCTTTGGAGAGGCAGCAAATCCTGATCCGCAACGTGCCCGAGGACTATGTCAAGGTCACCTCCGGTCTCGGCGAGGCGATACCCCGGTTCATCTGCGTTACGCCGCTCGTGTACGAGGGCCAGGTGAAGGGTGTCCTCGAGATAGGAACACTCGACGAGTGCACCGACTTGCAGCTCGAATACCTCCGGCAGGTCGTGCCGGTCGTGGCGATCACGCTCGAGACAGCGCAGGGCCGAGAGGAGCTCGCCCGGGCGCTCGGGCGCGCCCAGCAGCTCGCCGAGGAGCTTCAAGCACAGCAGGAGGAGCTCAGGGCGAGCAACGACGAGCTACAAGCGCAGCAAGAAGAGCTGAGGGCCGCGAACGAGGAGCTCGAGGAGCAGACGCAGGCTCTCAAGGTCTCGGAGGAGAAGCTCAGAGCGCAGCAGGAGGAGATGGAGGTAGTCAACGAGGAGCTCGAGGAGAAAAACGAGCTGCTCGAGCGCCAGAAGCGGGACGTCGAGCAGGCGCGGCGCGAGATCGCCGATAGGGCCGAGGATCTGGCGCTGGCCTCCAAGTACAAGTCCGAATTCTTGGCCAACATGTCGCACGAGCTCAGGACCCCGCTCAACAGCCTGCTCATCCTCGCCAGGATCTTCGCCGACAACCGGGACGGCAACCTCAGCGACGAGCAGGTCGAATCGGCACGGGTCATCTACAACAGCGGCACCGATCTGCTGGGCCTCATCAACGACATCCTGGACCTCGCCAAGATCGAGGCTGGAAGGATGGATCTGCAAATCGGAAGGGTGTCCCTTCGCAGCGTGGCGGCGGGGATCGTGGAGAGCTTCCAGCACATCGCCGCCGACAGAGGGCTACAGTTCGAGGTCCAGGTCAGTCCCGACGCTCCGGACGACATCTTCACCGACCGCAAGCGGCTGGATCAGATCCTCAAGAACCTGGTGTCCAACGCGATCAAATTCACCGAGCACGGCAGTGTCGGCGTCGTCATGGGCAGGCCGCCCGGTGACGTCGCACTCCCCCATGGCTTGCCGAGTCGCGTCGAGACCGTCGCTATCGCGGTACGAGACACCGGCATCGGTATCGAGAAGGACAAGCAGAAGGTCATTTTCGAGGCCTTCCAACAGGCAGACGGGGGCACGGCCAGGAAATACGGCGGCACGGGTCTGGGGCTCTCGATCACCCGCGAGCTCGCGCATCTGCTGGGCGGCAACATCCAAGTCGTCAGCGAGCCCGGCAAGGGTTCGACCTTCACGGTGGTGCTTCCCCTTCGCGCGGAGCACAGCGGGTCGGTTCTGGCCAGCACGGGACAGAAGCCCAGAAGCGACGACGAAGCCAGGGCGGTCATGCGGGCCCCGCGACCGCCAGCGAGCGCGCTCGAGCGAGTCGAGGACGACCGCGACAGCTTGTGCGACGCGGACACGGCCATCCTGATCGTCGACGACGACGCGAACTTCGCGCGGCTGCTCGCCAAGCAGTGTCACGACAAGGGGTTCAAGAGCCTGGTCGCACCCAGCGGGGAGGAAGGGCTGAAGCTCGCCGAGTCCCATCTGCCCAAGGGCATCATCCTCGACATCAAGCTGCCCGGCATGGACGGCTGGACCGTGCTCGAGATGCTCAAGGAGAACCCGAAGACGCGTCACATCCCGGTTCACATCATGTCCGTCGAGGAGCCGACGCTGGACGCGCTCCGCAAGGGCGCTATCGGTTTTCTGTCCAAACCGCCGGAGAAGGCGCAAGTCGACGCCGCGCTGCAGAAGGTCGCCGAGGCCTTCAGCAAGAAGGTCAAGAACGTGCTCGTGGTCGAGGATGACGACCAGATGCGCCGCAACGTCGTCGAGCTCATCGGCGACGCCGACGTGCACGTCAGCGAAGCCGCGTCCGGCACAGCGGCCATCGAGGCGATGCGATCTCGACAATTCGACTGCGTGGTCCTCGACCTGGGTCTGCCGGACATGGACGGTACACAGGTGCTCCGGGCCGTGGCATCGAACCCTGGCGTGACGATCCCGCCGGTGATCGTGCATACGGGCCGGGATATTACGCACGACGAGGAGCTGGCCCTGCGCGACTTCTCGGAGTCCATCATCATCAAGGACGTGAGGTCGGACGAACGGCTGATGGACGAGGTCTCGCTCTTCCTTCACCGCGTGGTCAGCCAGATGCCGGACAAGAAGCGCAAGATGATTACCGACCTTCATGATGTCGACCGCCTGTTCAAGGGCAAGAGGATCCTCATCGTGGACGACGACATGAGGACGGTTTTCGCGCTCTCGAAGATCCTGACCGCGAAAGGAGTGAAGACGCTCAAGGCAGAGAACGGGCAGAAGGCGCTTTCGGTCCTCGAGCAGAGCCCGGACGTGGATCTGGTGCTGATGGACATCATGATGCCCGTGATGGATGGCTACGAGACCATGAAGAAGATCCGCGCCCAGGAAAGGTTCAGAGGGCTCCCCATCATCGCACTGACGGCCAAGGCCATGAAGGGCGACCAGCAGCTGTGTATCGCTTCCGGTGCCAGCGACTACCTGGCCAAGCCTCTGGACGAGAACCGGCTGTACTCGATGATGCGGGTGTGGCTCTACCGCTAGGCGGGCGCCCAGCGGTGAGGACGGACGGATGGAAGAGCCCGAGATCGAGGAAACCGAAATCAGCCTCCTGCTGGAGGCCATCTTCCAGCGGTATGGCTACGATTTCCGCTCCTACGCTCGCGCATCCATCGAACGCCGGCTGAGGCAGTTCCTGTCGAGCTCGGGCTGCGACTCGATCTCCGGCATGATCCCGAAGGCCCTCCGGAACAAGGCCTTTGCGACCACCCTGATCCAGCACTTCTCCATTTCCGTCACGGAGATGTTCCGTGATCCATTGGTCTATTTGGCCATTCGCCGCGAGGTCGTGCCCCTGCTGCGCACCTACCCGCACGTCAAGGTGTGGCACGCAGGATGCGCTACCGGCGAAGAGGTCTACTCCATGGCCATCACGCTCGAGGAAGAGGGCCTTCTCGACAAGGCCACGATCTTCGGCACCGACTTCAACGACTCCGCGCTGATGCAAGCCAAGGAAGCCATCTACCCGGCGAGCAAGATGAAGGAATATACCCAAAACTACCAGCAGGCTGGGGGTATGGCCTCTTTCGCCTACTACTACCATGCCCACTATGACTGTGCGATGATCGACAGTGCGCTCAAGAGCCATATCACCTTCGCCAACCACAACCTGGTCACGGACAGCGTCTTTGGCGAGATGCACCTCATTCTGTGCCGCAACGTGCTCATCTACTTCAACAGGGCCCTGCAGGAGCGGGCGCTGGGGCTGCTCACCGATAGCCTCGTGCGCGGCGGCTTCCTCTGTATCGGCAGCAAGGAGACTCTCGAGCTCAGCGATGTCAGGGAGCGCTACGAGGTCGTGGACGATACGGCCCGCATTTTCAAGAAGAGGGTTCTCTGAGATGCGACGCACGGGTTCTTCGAAGCGTTCCGGAAATGGAGCACCGTGGAAGTCATGAGCGCCCGCCACTATGCCGCTGTCGCGATCGGTGGGTCCGCAGGGGGCCTCGAGGCGCTCTCGCTCATCCTCGCCGCGCTTCCGGGTGACTTCGCGCTGCCCATCCTGGCCGTCCAGCATCTGCACCCGACGGACAGCGGCTACCTCGCCGAGCACCTCGGCGGCCTGTCGGCTCTGGCGGTGAGCGAGGCGCGCGACAAGGAGATCGTCCGCTCGGGACACGTGTATCTGGCGCCAGCGAACTACCACCTGCTGGTCGAGAAAGACCACACGCTGTCCCTGTCCGTAGACGAGAAGGTCAGCTGGGCCCGCCCGTCCATCGATGTCCTGTTCGACAGCGCGGCGCGCGCCTGGGGCCAGCGGTTGATTGGCGTGATCCTTTCCGGTGCCAACCATGACGGCACAGAAGGCATGCGTGTGATCAAGAGGCGCGGCGGCTTGACGATTGCGCAAGACCCTCGGAGCGCCCAACACACAGCCATGCCCAGTGCGGCGATCGATGCGCACCAGGTCGATGTGGTCCTGGAGCCGAAGAGCATCGCAGATCTTCTGATCGAGCTCGGCGGCCACGACCCGTCCGGCGGAGCGTAGGCCATGGACGCGATGGAGTCACAGAAGATCCTGGTCGTCGACGACAAGCCGGAGAATCTCCATGCGCTCGAAGCGACGCTCAGGGAGACCAACGTCGAGATCGTCAAGGCCCAGAGTGGCAACGACGCGCTCGTCGCTTCCTTGAACCACGACTTCGCTCTGGCCATCCTGGACGTTCAGATGCCCGAGATGGACGGCTACGAGCTCGCCGGACACCTACGCAGCGAGGAGCAGACCAAGCACGTCCCCATCATCTTCCTTACCGCGTACGCCGACGAGCAGCAGATGTTCAAGGGCTACGGCACCGGGGCCATGGACTACATCGTCAAGCCGTACGATCCGGTGATTCTGCTCAGCAAGGTGCTGGCCTTCCTGCAACTGCACAGGCAGCGCGCCGAGATCCAGCGGCAGACCAATCGTCTGGAACAGCTCGTGGGCGAGCGGACGGCCGAGCTCCAGCGCGTCAACGATCGGCTTCTCAGGGAGATCTCCGAGCGCAGGCGTGCCGAAGACGAGGTTCGCCAGCTCAACGACGGCCTGGAGCGGCTGGTCGCCGAACGCACGCGGCAGCTCGAGGCGGTCAACAAGGAGCTCGAGGCCTTCGCCTACTCCGTATCGCACGACCTGCGAGCGCCGCTGCGCGCCGTGGAAGGTTTCAGCCAGGCCCTGCTCGAGGACTATCAGGCGGCTCTCGACGCTCGAGGCAAAGACTACCTCCAGCGGGCTTCCGGCGAGGCCAGGCGGATGGCCCGGCTCATTGAAGATCTGCTCGTACTCTCCCGCGTGACGCGCGCCGAAATGAGCCTCGAGCGCGTGGATCTGAGCGCCCTGGCGCTCGAGGTGGTCGAGATGCTGCGACGAGGCGATCCATCCCGCCGCGTCGGGGTCGAGGTACAGGACGGCCTCGTGGCGCGGGCCGATCCGCGCCTGCTCCGGCAGCTGCTCGAGAATCTCCTCGGCAACGCATGGAAGTTCACCTCTCGCAGAGAGGAGGCGCGCATCGAGTTCGGCGCCGAGGGGCCTGCGGGCGCCGAGACGTTCTTCGTTCGCGACAACGGCGCCGGTTTCGACATGGAGTATGCCGGCAAGCTGTTTGCGCCGTTCCAGCGCCTGCACGCCATGACCGAATTCCCGGGAACCGGCGTCGGGCTCTCGACCGTGCAGCGGATCGTCACGCGCCACGGCGGGCGGGCATGGGCCGAGGGTGCCCCGGGCGAGGGTGCGACGTTCTACTTCACGCTCGCACCGCCGGAGGAGCGATAGCCATGGCCAGTCCGAAGCCCATGAGGAAGATCTTGCTCGTCGAGGACAACCCTCACGATGAGGCGCTCACCCTGCGCGCACTGCAGAAGAAGGACCTCGCCGACCAGACCGTCGTCGCGCGTGACGGGGCCGAGGCGCTCGACTTCCTGCTGTGCATGGGAGGCTACGCAGGCAGGAACCCCGAGGACCTGCCGTCGGTCGTGCTGCTCGATCTCAAGCTGCCCAAGGTCGACGGGCTCGAGGTGCTCAGGCGGTTGCGCGCGGACGAACGGACGCGGCTGCTCCCGGTGGTCATTCTGACGTCGTCGGACGAAGAGCGAGACTTGATCGAGAGCTACCGGGCGGGCGCCAACAGCTACGTACGCAAGCCCATCGCGTTCGATCGGTTCACCGAGGCCGTGCAGCAACTGGGCCTGTACTGGCTGCGCGTGAACGAGCCGCCGCAGACGAGGAGACCCGGACCATGAGCGAGCCCTTGCAGGTTCTCATCGTGGAGGATTCCGAAAACGACGCCCTGCTCCTGCTCAGGGAGCTCGAGAAAGCTGGCTACCAGCCGCAGCACACGCGGGTGCAAACCAAGGAGCAGCTCTTGGCTGCGCTCGGCTCGCAACCCTGGGATATCCTCCTGTCGGACTACATGCTGCCGAGCTTCGACGCGCCCAAAGCGCTGGAGGCCGTGCGGTCGACCGGCATCGATCTGCCGTGCATCGTGATCTCGGGAACCGTGGGCGAGGAGGTCGCGGTTCAGACCATGAAGGCCGGAGCCCACGACTACCTGCTCAAGGGCAGTCTCACCAGGCTCGGAGAAGCCATTCGGCGCGAGCTCCGCGACGCCGAGATCCGGCGCGAGCACCGGGCCAACGTGAAAAAGCTCGAGCACCTGAGCCGGGTGCTCCGGGGCATTCGCGATGTCAACGAGCTCATCGTCCGGGAGAAGGACCCGGACGTGCTGCTGCGCCAGAGCTGCAACAAGCTGGTGGAAAGCCGCGGCTATCAGGCAGCCTGGATAGCCGTGACCGAGCCGTCGGAAACGCTCGGGCGCATCGTGGCCGAACAAGGCATGGGCGATGCGTTCGACGAGATGCGGCAGCGACTCATGCAGGGGCTGGTTCCGGCCTGCTGCGAGGCGGCGCTGCGAGCGCACGAACCGCAGGTGATCCGCGAGCCCCATCTGAGCTGCCCTGCCGAATGCCCCCTGGCTCGTCCATCCAGCTCCGGCTGCGACGGGCCGGCGGCCATGGCCATGACCTCGCCTCTGGAGCACGGCGGGAGGGTGTTCGGCTTCGTTTGCGTGCAGGTCCCCGAGGGGCTCGAGACCGACGAGGAAGAAGCGGGGCTCCTGGCCGAGGTCGCGGGCGACATCGCCTTTGCCCTGTGGACCCACGAGGTGGAGCTCGAGCGCCGCCAGGTCGAGGAGCTGTTCCGGCTCTCCTTCGAGAACGCCAGCGTCGGCAAGTCGCTCACCCTCCCCGATGGCAATCTGGGTAGAGTCAACCGGGCGTTCTGCACCCTGCTCGGCTACTCCCGAGAGGAGCTCGAGGCCAAGAGCTTCGAGGACGTGACCCACCCGCAGGACCTGGCCGCCACTCGCGAGTGCGTGCGTTGCCTGCTGGCAGGGGAGCAGCCGAGCTACCGGATGGAGAAGCGCTACCTGCGCAAGGATGGGCAAGAGGTCTGGACCGACGTCAGCACGACCCTCTTGCGCAATGAGGACCAGACGCCCAAGTGCTTCATCACCCAGGTCCTGGACATCTCCGAACGCAAGCATTTCGAGAATGCATTGCAGCAGAGCGAACAGAAGTTCCGGGTGCTGTTCGAACACGCCGCCGACGGGATCCTTCTGCTCGAGATCGTGCCCGGAGGCATTCCGATCATCCGGGACGCAAACCATGCCATGCTCAAGACCCTTGGCTACGAGCGCAGCGAGCTCATCGGTCGCCCGGTGACCTTGTTCGAAGTCGAGCCCGATGCCAATGGCCTGACCGCGCGAAGACGGCAAGGCCTGCTCGCCAATCCCGGAGCTACGTTCGAGGTCAAGCACCGGTGCAAGGACGGCAGCGTCCGTACGTTCGAGTGTCTGGTCACCGAGATCGAAGTCGGCACCAAGACCTTCGGTGTCTCGGTCGAGCGAGATATCACCGATCGCAAGCGGTACGAAGCGCAGATCGCGCAATCCGACCGGCTGGCGAGCATGGGCATGCTGGCCGCGGGCGTTGCCCACGAAATCAATAACCCCCTCTCCTACGTCGTCTACAACCTCGAGAGCCTGAACGATGAGCTGCCGCGGCTTCGCTCCGCGCTCGACCACTGTCTGGGTCAGCTCACGGAGCGCCTGGGCCATGACGAGTGGCTGAGGCTCGCCGGCCCGGACCAGGCGCTCTTCGAGCCGTCCCTGCTCGAAGACGTCCAGTCCCAGCTCAGGGACGCGCTGCAAGGCACCTACCGGATCAAGGACATCGCGCGCGGCCTCGGTACTTTCTCGCGCGTGGAACAGGACCGGCTGGTCCCCGTCGACCTCGCGCAAGTGATCGAGGTCGCGATCAACATGGTCCACAACGAGATCAAGTACCGAGCACGTTTGGTCAGAGAGTACGGCAAGGTCGACGCGATCACCGCCAACGACGGAAGGCTCTCACAGGTCTTCTTGAATCTGCTCGTCAACGCGGCGCACGCGATCCCGGAGGGCGACTCTGCGGGCAACGAAATCCGAGTGCGCACGTGGCAGGAAGGCAACGAGGTCTGCGCCGAGGTCCGCGACACCGGCAGTGGGATAGCGCCGGAGCATCTGCAGCGTGTGTTCGAGCCCCTTTTCACGACCAAGCAAGTCGGGGTGGGCACGGGGCTCGGCCTGCCCATCAGCAAAAACATCGTGGAGGGGTACGGTGGCCGCATCGAGGTCACCAGCGCGCTCGGCACGGGCACCTGTTTCGTGGTCCGATTGCCGGCCGGGACCAAAGAGGAACACGACAGGCCCACGCAGCCGCCCTCTGTTCCCGTTCAGATCGGAGGCCGTGGCCGCATCCTGGTCGTGGATGACGAGCCTCGCATCCGCGCCATGATGACCCGAATGCTCAAGGGGCACGAGGTGGTCGAGGCGGCCTCGGGCGAACAGGCCCGCACGACACTCGAAAACGACTCCTCGTTCGATCTGATCTTGTGCGACATGATGATGCCGGTCGTCTCCGGCGTCGATCTGCACAAGTGGCTGCGTGCGACGCACCCCAAGCTGGCGGACCGGCTGGTGTTCCTCACCGGGGGCGCCTTCACACCCGCAACGCGCGACTACCTCGGCAAGGTGAGCAACATTCGGCTCGAGAAGCCCTTTGCCGTGGCCGACTTCAAGAAGGTCGTGTCAGAGATGGTTCTCGCCGGCGGAGCAAGGGCATGGGACGGCGGTGTGCGACGGCCGTGACGCCTGGTGCCGCGCTTCGCGCTGAACGCCGATGCGCTTGGCCTGGTAGAAGACGACCGGGAAGACCAGCAGCTCCATGACGAAGCTCGTGGCGAGCCCTCCGATCATCGGCGCCGCCAGCCGACGCATCGTGTCGGCGCCCGCCCCGGTGCCCCAGAGCAGCGGAACCAGACCGACGAAGACGACCATCACCGTCATCATCTTGGGCCGGATACGCTGCACGGCGCCGGCGTGAATGGCGTGCCACAGGTCGTTTTCGTTTCGCATCCGTCCCTCGCTGCGGAAGCGCTCGAAGCTGTGGTCGAGGTAGAGGAGCATCACCAGTCCCGTCTCGGCGTCGAGTCCTGCCAGGGCGATGACGCCCACCCAGACGGCGAGGGACAGGTGGTAGCCGAGCAGGTAGACCAGCCACGAGGCGCCGACGAGGCTGAACGGCACCGCGAGCGCGACGATACCGACCCGGAGCCAGCTGCGAGTCGCAGCGTAGAGCAACAGGATGATGCTCACGGCGGCCAGCGGCACGGCCACCTGGAGGCGCTTGCGTGCCGCCTCCATGTATTCGTACTGACCCGACCAAACGAGGCTGTAGCCGGGTGGAAGCTTCACCTGGGCTTGTACGGCGCGCTGCGCGTTGTCGACATAGGTGCCCACGTCGATGCCCGCGATGTCCACGTAGACCCAGCTCGTAGGTACGGCGTTCTCGCTCTTGACCATCGGCGGGCCCTTGTGGATCGTGACATCCGCGAGCTGGGCGAGGGGCACCTGGGCCCCGTTGGGTGTGGGCACCAGGGTTCGGCGCAGCGCCGTCACGTTGTCGCGCAGCTCGTGTGGGTAGCGCACGTTGATCGGATAGCGCTCCAGGCCCTCGACCGTTTCGCCGATGTTCATCCCCCCCGTCGCGCTCATGATCACGTCCTGGACATCGCCGACATTGAGCCCGTAGCGGGCGATCTCGTCGCGATCGATGCGAATATCCAGATAGTTGCCGCCCACGCTCTTTTCGGGAAACGCGCTCACCGTGTAGCGGCCGGTGCCCTCGGCGGTCCGCACGACCTCGGAGATCTTCCGAGATAGCTCCGACAGCGTCGCCAGGTCAGGACCGAGCACCTTGATCCCGACCGGCGTCTTGATGCCCGTCGAGAGCATGTCGATGCGAGTCTTGATCGGCATCGTCCACGCGTTGGTCAGTCCCGGGATCTGGATCACGTCGTTGAGGCCCTTGACCCTCGGACCGCCGGGCAAGTCGTAGCCGTAGATCAGCTCGTCGACCGTGATGGGCCGCTGGTCGGGCCACAGCCACCGAAACGGTCGCTTCGTCCACCCGGGCAACCCATCGTAGAACCGCGCCACGGGCACCTGACGCCACAGATCCTTGTCGCGTCGGAGCACGATCGTCGTCTCGAGCATACTCGGCGGGGCCGGATCGGTTGCCGTTTCGGCGCGCCCGGCCTTGCCGAGCACACTCTCTACCTCCGGAAACTGCTTGATGAGCCCGTCGGTCTGCTGCAACAGCTCCCGTACCTTGTCCATGCTGATGCCCGGGTCGGTGGTCGGCATGTACAAGAGGTCCCCCTCCTCGAGCGGCGGCATGAACTCGCTGCCGGTATGAGTGAAGGGCCACGCGGTCGACGCGAGCAGAACCGTCATGCTACCCGCGATGAACCACGGATGTGCCATGGCGAAGGTGAACGCCGGACTGTAGGCACGTTGTAGCCACCGGCTGAGCGGATGCTTGTCCTCCGAATGGATGCGCTGGGGCAAGAGGAGGATCGCCGAGAGCACGATCCAGCCGATGACCAGGGCCAGCCGGTGACCGCCGAGCTGAGACAGAGGCACGAGCCCGAGCAGCAGCGCAGGGCCGAATATCCCGCCCAAGGTCATCATGAGCCGTCGCCGCGGCGACACGCTCTCAGGGATCGTGCGCTCGGAAACGAGATGCACCATGAGCACGGGGATGATCGTGACGGCCAATAGCGCGCCGAACCCCACGGCAAACGTCTTGGTGTAGGCGAGCGGTTTGAAGAGCCTGCCGGACTGTTCGCCCAGCACGAAAATGGGCAGGAACGAGATCGTGATGATGAGCAGACTGAAGAACAGCGTCGGCCCCGTTTCGGCGGCAGCGTCGGCGATGAGGGCGACCCGGGACCGGGGCGACTCTCCTGCCGCGACCCGTTCGGCTTCATGGTCGAGATGCTTGTGCGCGTTTTCGACCATGATGATCGCGCTGTCCACCATCACGCCAATCGCCAGGGCAATCCCTCCCAGGCTCATGATGTTGGCGTTGATGCC
>JAFGIS010000209.1 GCA_016929495.1 Polyangiaceae bacterium
AGCCGCAAACGAGAACACAACATCGCCCTGTCCGTTCTGGAACTCGATCGCCCCGGACTCCGCCGTCTGCAGCCGAAGGTCGTCGCTCGCGCTGACCGCGAACCGCAGCTCGCTCGGAGTGTCGGATCCGGCCAAGGTCACCGTTTCCTTGACCCCACCACCTGTGGCAGCGTAGGAGACCGCGACGCCCGGCAAAACGTTTTGGAAGCTCTGTTCGCTCCCAGCTGTCCGTCCCTCGCCCTGTGCGCCTTGTAGGCGGAACTCGGCCCATGCCTGTCCGCTCGAAAAGCGCACTGCGCCATCTTCCATCCTCGCTGGGAGGCGGACGGAATACGCGCCCGCTGAGTTCTCGAACCAACCATCGCTCGTCGCGCGCAGAGTGTTGTCGATCACGCGCCAGGCGCCGCTTTCGTCCTTGAAGTTGATGGGCTCGGAGAACACCTGTGCGAAGTAGCGGCCATCCTCGAGCCGGAAGGTGCGAGACGTCTCCGTTCTCAAGCTCTCGACCTCCTGCCCTTCCCCGCTACCGCCCTTAATCGCGACACGCTCAGGCGCCGACTCGTCCTCGCGCTGCGGGCTTTGGCCGAACGCGATCGGCGCCAGCAGAGCCGCCGCACCCACCAACAGGAACATCAGGGAACGGAGCAACCCAGCGCGCATCACGGCCTCCTTGCCGAAAGAAAAAGGGCACCGGCCGGTGCCCCCACCGCCTCACCCCCGAACCTCTAAGAGCGAAGCCGCCGCAACCTACACCGAGCAGCTTTCAAAACGCAAGCCTGCTAGACGGATGTCGTAACCCCGCGACGCTGCACTCCGATCGGACTACCCCCGGGTGCCTCGCCTTTGCGCGAGCAACGACTGGCAGTCGCCGCATTGTGACCGGGACGCTGCCTTCCACGCCGTCGCTCCTCGCACTGAAGCTCAATCTCCGCGGACCGCTCATCAACTGCCGTTTGATCGGCGTCGGGCCACCGGTTGTTGCATAGGTTTCGCTTAGCGATTGGAGGCTGTGATTGAACCTCTCCTCGTTAGTGGAACCCAGGTGTCAGGACCGTGCTCCCAACCCATCTGATGAGTGCGTCCGCGTGCCCGCGTACGGTCGGCCCGTATGGACGAGTACGAGCCAGACAGCGGGCTCCAGGTCCTGATGGAGATCAATCTCCATTCCGAGGTTCGGAAGATCATGGACGGTGAAGAGCCGCTGCCATCCGAGGAGGCCGTCGGTCGAATCGTCTGGTTGGGCGGGGAAAGCATCCCGCTGGAGGGCTTAAGGCCTGATTCCCGGACGCGCATGCGGATGCCGTCGCCAAACGTGAACGACGAGCGCCTCTCCAAGGTGACCGTCGAGGTGCTCGTCGGCGATAACGCTTATGTGCTGATTTCGAGCGATCAACCTGTGCCGAAGTCAACTCTCCGGCTGCTGGCTCGGCGCTCAGCGGACGAACTACTCGAGGCCGTCGACCTCGCTGCTAGCAGCGGGACATCCGCGAACAGCTTCGACGACATAATTGATGTCGCGGGGGGCATCCGATATGCCGCGCTGTCGGTGCTGCGGGGCCGCATCTCGGACATAGAGCAAGCTGTCCGTGACGCGCTCTCTGACGAGCAGGTGACGGAAGAAGACTATGCCGCTATCCGCGAGTACCCCGCCCAACTGGCGCTAGTGGAAGAGCACGCCCGCGCGGTTCGAGACGTCGCGGCGGAATCACTACGGCCGAAGGCCCGTGCGTCCCTGCTGGCCTACCCCATCTCGCCTTCGGTCGACTTCTACTTCAAACATGCCGACGACGTTGAAACTGAGGCGCGACGGGCGGTAGGGACTCTCTCTGGTCTCGTGTCGAGCCAGCAAGTCGTCATCGTCCAGCGCCAGCGCCTGGAGGTGGAGCGCCTGCAAAGGGTCATCAGCGTCGTCGGTGCTGCGATCTTGGTTCCTGGGCTGGTAGCTGCGATCTTCGGTGCGAACGTCGATGTGCCCGGTCAGAACTCTGAGAGTGCGTTTTGGGGCATGCTGCTGTTGATGGTCGCGGGTGGACTGGGCTCCTACTGGTTGCTTCGTTCCGCCGAGCTAGGGCTCTCCACGCGGCTGATTCACCGCATGGAGATCTCGGAGCGAACTTGGCTGTGCGGGCTCGGGGCATCCGCCATCCTTCTTCTGATGGCGGGAGTAGTGATCCTCGTGGACACCTAGCTGGACGCCCTCCAATCCGACTTATGATTTGTCGGCCGCCAACGTCGAATCCTGGCCGGGCCATCGCGAAAGCCCTGCGAAGCGGCGTCCTGAGACGGTACGCGGCGCGGGACCAAGTCGAAAACGCAGCGGTGTCTTCGACGGACCGCAGGGCAACGCGCGCACACCCCTCGCGTAGACGCGCGAACGCAACGCCGTCCTGAGCCGCCGGTACAAAGACCCACGGTCGCAATCGGATCAGCCGAGCGGAGCCTCACCCCCTCCGCCCGGCGTTTCCCTAGGTTGACCGTCCGGACGCGCTGCTTTGCTCTTTCGGCGCCCGGTCGCGGAGTGATGCCCGCCTGAATAGCCGGTCGTGCATTGCGACCCACGTGCCGGCTGGTGCCGGGAGGGGCAGTTCACTAACGATGTCGATTGATCATGTCAGCCTTACCGGCCCGCTCCGTGGCGATTCGGCTCTGGCTGCCTTGCTCGCGCGGTCGGCTCAGCAGCCGCCTGATTGTGAACTCTGCATCAACGCGCGAGCCGTGGACTCGATCGACGTTGTTGGCGCGGTAGCGACACGGATGCGAACAGCCCGCCATCTGCGCCAGCATCCCGTTGGCCGTGTCGAGATCTGGCAGCCGGGGAAGGAATCCGTCGCAGCGCGGTTTTTCGAGTTGCTCCACCCGTTGCCGGCGGGCGCCGGAATGGGCGCCCGCCCGGCGTCGGAGCCCGTACGCGTCGCCCTGTTGCCGGTAACGGCGATCGAGGACAGCGACGCGGCACGTGCGGTCGGGGAGATGATCCTCGAAGAGTGTCTCGCTGCGCGTATCTCCGAGCTGCGCGCCGGGTACATCGCGCTGGCGACGATGGAATTGGCTGACAACGCGTTGATCTGCACGACGGGAGCGCTTGATTACGCCTCAGCGTTAGAGACTGGTTCCGGCTTCAAGCCTAAGTTCCTGATGGACAGACGGAAGCACTGAAGCGGATTGACGAGATGCTTGAGGTGCAAGGCGATCGCAGGGTTCGTACGCGATGAGAGCGCGTGTCCATTCGTGTGGCGCGCGCAATGTGGGAAAGCGCTAAGCCCGGTGCACGGGGCCGGGACGACCGCGAATCGGCTCGGCAAGGGGGCGCTTGTCGTCAGCGGAGAGCTCTGCGGGTTCGAGCTGACATGCAGGCGCTTCGGACCTTGACGAGTCTGCGTCTAGCGGCGCGCAGCTAGGGAGACTCGCACGCCAACGGGAGGACTGATGCCCCGCTTCTCCGTCCGAGTTGAAAGTGACAATGCCGAACAGGCCCGAGGCGAGCTAAACGCCGCCGGCGTCCCCACGATCGGCCCCGCCTTCGCTTACTTCACGAAGAGCCCCGATACCACGACTGTGACCAGCCGTCGTGTCACCGCGGTGTTGAATGCTGAGAGCGCCGACGACGCCGAGAGCCGCGTCCGGCAGGTAGTGAGCAAAGGCTGTGAGATTGGACCCGTCCGGGAATACGGCGACGAGAGCGAATCTAGGCCCGCCAGCCCGCGCCGTACGATTTCTGTGCAGCTTCGGGTGTCAATCGCCCCTGCGCGCAAGATTTTCCCGGTCAGGTACCTCGCCTCGTTAACCCGTGAGCCACTTGGGAGCGGCGGCGCGCAAGGCCGTGATCACTGGCCCGAGTCGCGTCGTCGAATGCGGCGGGAAAACGGTCGAGCTTCGAGCGATGACGACTGCGGGGGGCAAGATTGACGTGGGCACCTACTATGTCCCGCGGTAGTGATGGCTGACCAACCGAACTGGCAGATGCAATCTGTTACCCCCCCACGGGACCTCTCAGAGGCAGAACGAGCCCCTTCTGACGCAGCTGCTCGACGCTAAGCCCGCGGGTGAAGCGGCTTTCCGTGCGCAGCTGAACGAGCTACACAAAGAGCCACCGGATGGCGACAAGAGCACCCTCGGCTGACCGCCGCCTGGTCAAAACGTCAGCTCGTGCAACCGAACCGTCGCCATCGCGGCCCAGGTCATACGGGTCGGTTCACACCGCCCCCATCCAGGACGCCTATGTCACGGTCCATCGCTCGAGGGGCCCGCGCTTTTCCGCTAGTAGGTTAAGCGCCCGCCGGCCCCAGGCGCTATAGCAATGCCGGCCCGTGAAATGGGCCGGGCGCCCAGCACGCTGATGCAGCACCCCGATGTCTCGGAGCGTCACGCGGGCGAGTGGGAGTCGTCGGTGTAGATCAGGAATCTCGTGTTTGGTGCTATTGGGGAGTCTCGCGCGTGCTCGACGCCTTCCTCCGCGCCAGCCCCTACGCCCTCGCCTACTTCC
>JAFGIS010000210.1 GCA_016929495.1 Polyangiaceae bacterium
ATGGCAGTCCGATACCCGATCGGGATCGCGTACCCGAGCCGAGGATTCACCAGCACCGTGTGCAGCGTGGGGTTGTCTCGTTCTTCGGAAGGAGCTCCGTTGTGCTCATCGACGGTCGTCGTCCCGCGGCGCATGAGGTACACTCCACCGAGCCCGACCGTCACACTCTCGCCCATGAAGTAGTCGAAAGCCACGCGCGGGATCAGGCCGAGACCCTGGGCGTCCACACCGAGCAGTCCAACGGAAAACGAGTCCACGGTTGTCGTCCGGTCGGAATCCTCGGCGTCGATCTCGTAGCTGTCGTAGGACACACCGGTGATGCGCTCGACCGACACTACGGCGCGCCCTTTTCCCGCGAACCCGTGTGCCTGCGCCCCCGCGGCCGCAAGGGCCACCGCCGTCCCTGCCAGCAGTCCCAACGAACGTCCTATGCTGCCCATGATGCGTTCGTACAGGGTGAGGGCGCTGGGAGCAACGGATACGTTGCTCTGCACACCCGGTTTTCCGGGGCCGTTCTCCTGACTTTGGGGCCGACACGGGACGCGCACAATCCGCCGCAAAGCTGGCGGGCGCGCCGCGAAGCACGACCCCACGACGGACGCCGAGCGCTAGGATGCCGGGGTAGCCGAGAGAGCCCCCTCGTGACGAAACTCGCAGAGTCAAGGTGGCCCGAGCGCGTCGCCCAGTGCATCGCAGCCCTGCGCGGTCGGTCGGGCTTGTGGGGCCTGCTCCTGGTAGCGGTGACGGCCGCAGCCTATGCGCCTTCGCTCGGCGGGGGTTTTCTCAACTACGACGATCCGTGGCTCATCACCGACAATCCGTTCCTGCAGCATCCCGGCGGCTCTAGCCTCTGGTCGATCTGGTTCTCGTTCGACAAGCTCGATCGCTATCGGCTCGGGGCCGAGTATCTGCCGATACGCGACACGAGCATGTGGCTCGAGGCGAACCTGCACGGCCTGAACCCCCAGGCACTGAGGCTCAGCAACCTGCTCATCTACCTGGGCGCCGTCTTCTGCCTCCGGAGCCTCTTCCATCGTCTCCTGCCCTCGTTCGCGGCAGCCGAGGTGGCCACCTGGGTCTTTGCTTTGCATCCCGCGCATGTGGAGTCGGTAGCCTGGATCGCATCGCGCAAGGACGTGCTGGCGCTGCTATTCGTCGGTGCTGGACTGGCCACCTATGCGAGAGCCCCTGGGCGGTGGCTGTCAGCGGCTGCGCTGACCGCCTGTGCTCTCCTGTCCAAGTCGCCGGCTGTCGTTCTCGTTGTGCTGCTGCTCGTCGTGGACCTCCAGCTCGCGCGAGTACCGCACTGGAAGACGATAGCAGCCGTTGGAGCCGTCACCGCAGGCCTGATGGTCGCCCACCTGGTGGTCGGCGAGATGATCGGGATGCGGGCCGAGTACCCGGGCGGCAGTGCGTTGGCGGCCCTGGGCGTCTTGGGTACGTTCTGGCTGCGCTATCTTGCGTTGCTGGCGTTCCCGACCGCTCTCTCCATTGTTCATGAGTTTCCGTTGGAGTCAGCGTGGTCACTGACGAGTGTGCTGGGACACCTGGTCATCCTGGGATGGCTCGCGGCCGGGGTGTATCTGTGGAGGAGGCGGCGCACTGGCCTCGCTCTGGTGTCGGTTCTGTGGTTCGTGGCGCCTCTGTTGCCGGTGAGCCACGTGCTCTTTCCGTTGCAGAATTGGATTGCAGACCGATACCTGTGGTTGTCCGTCACGGCCGTCTCCCTCCTGGCAGGCGAGGCCGTGTCGAGGCTGCCACGCGTTCCGGCGTTGGCGGCGACCTCGGTCGGAGCCGTTGCGCTGGCGGCTTCGACTGCCTGGGTCGCGCACCGGTTTTCCGACAGTGTGCTCTTGTTCGAGGCCGCCGCCGCGACGAGCCCGGAGTCGAAGACAGTGACGTACCAACTGGCCAAGGCCTACCAGGAGCGAGGCAATGAGGACACGGCTATCCCGCTCTACGAGGAGACGCTGAGACGACGCGGCGGATCCGAGAAGGTCGCGCTGCAGGCCACTGTCAATCTGGCCAATATCCATTTACGCAACCGGCACCCCGAGTTGGCTCTCGACGTGCTCACGCCTGCGGCGCGGAAGTGGCCCAAAGAGGAGAAAATCGTGAGGCGGCTGGCCGTGGCGCTGCAGCGAACGGGAGAGCCGGCGAGGGCGCGGCAGGTGCTGAGGGAGCTGCGGCGGCGGGCGAGATCTGCGGCGGAGTGACTGTTGCGGTTCCTCGGTCTTAGGGCCTCACAGCCGTCCGCCACGGAGCAGCCCGACAACGATCTCGGACGAACCACAGCGCTACCTTCCCGCCCGCCCGACCGTGGGCGCGCGTCTCACGGGCAGGCTTCCTCCTCGCTGCCGGTCCACTGCTCGATATGCAGGTTCGCAGAGCGTGCGCTCAGGTCGTCTGTGGCAATGACAATGCGGAGGTCGCGACCGCTGGGAACCAAGCAGCATTGGGCCCCAACGAGGCTGTCGCAGAGCGGGGGCGAGCCCACCCCTACTGACGCCGAGATCAGAAACGGCGGATCGATGGTCATCCTCATCCTCGTCGGGAGATCGCTGCCCGTCTGTATCGGAAAGGACCGGATCCCGTTCTCGCACGCACACATGTCCGCCGCGGCAGGGATCCGGATGACTTCCACGCCTGACATGCCCCCCCAATAGAGGGGGCACTGTTGACCGTCCGGACCGACCTGGTTGTCACAGCCGTCCGGGGCGTTCGTGCAGTCCTTCGAGCAGTTGATCCAGTTCTCCGTCGGGCAATCCCCCTCGGGAAGGCACTCGCCTTCCGAGCAGTACTCGCAATCCTCGACGCGGCTCGTCGTCAGCGCGTCCGGGCCACATGCGTACACATCGCCGTCTTGGCAGAACCGGTACCCAGGCTCTTGGTCCACGCAATCGCGATGCGGGTCCTGACAGCTCCCCAGCGTTTCCCCTGGTCGCGTGTCGCAGTACTGTCCAACGGGACACGTCTCGAACGGCTCCCAGGTCCCTTCGCCTCCACATACGACGATCACTCGCTGATGCGTGTCAGCGCATTGCAGCGCACCGGGCGGCGAGCATTCCGTGCCCACGGTACCCACCTCAGGCTCTGGTATGGTGACTTGCCCTCCTGAGCCCCCCGCGGACTCCTTTCCTCCGCCCGAGCTCGATGTTGTCCCGCCGTCGCCTGACGACGCGCCTCCGCTCTGCGAGGCGGTGTTCCCGGAATCCCCCTCGTGCCCAGCTGCCGAGACCCCGCCGCTCGAGCTGCGCGTGCCCCCGGACGAGGTCGCCTTGCCCCCCGTGGAGAGCGACGAGCCGCCCGTCGAGGTCCCGTCTCCTGCAGCTCCGCCCGACTCGCGGGAACCGCCGTTTCCACTGTGTCCGCCGCAGGCCGCTGTGAGCCCCACTGCAACCAAGGCACCGATCCACCGTCGAGCATCCCGACGGCAATGAACTCGTGCGAACAGCATGACGTTGGTCCTACCCAGCGGTGCTCTGTGGCGCGATCCGACGGACCGGACCGCTACCGGCAGTCAGCCTACAGCCCTCTCTCACGGGCATGCCTCCGCCTCGGTGCCGCGCCAGTACTTGATCTGGACGTTTCGCGAACCCGCGTTGGGATCGTCGGTACCGATGATGAACTCCCGAAAGGGAGTCTGCTTGTCTTGGGCCGCCGCGTAGTAGCACGTGCTTCCGGCCGAGACGGCGCAAGGGTCCGCAAGAGCCCCGCTGGGCATTTTGCGTTCGAACCTGGCAATCCACCATGGCGGGTTGACCGTCAATTTCAGGCCATCGTCAAAACCGTCGTTGCTTTCCACGATGTGAAACATTCGTATCCCATTGTCGCACTCGCACGCCTCGGATGCACCCGGGATCCGGATGGTGTCGAGCTCACTCCAGTTCTTCGCGGCATAGTATGCTGGGCACGGATTGCCGGGAGTCGGCTCCTCCATTGAACACGTAACACCCGTGCAGTCCGCGGAGCAGTCGACCCAGTGGGTCCCCGTGGGGCACACCTCGTCATCCGCACAGGACTCGTCCAGACATGGGCAGGCCTCCTGCTTGGTGCCGCTCCACGGTTCAACGTAGAGATTCACGGACGGTGCGTCGGGGTCGTCGGTGGAGATGAGTGTGTGCCGAACGGCTGCCACCGGAGCGTAGTAGCATTGACTCCCGACGGGGCTCGCGCAGCGCGCGTTTAGAACATATTTCGAGATGACCCAGGGCGGGTCGATGGTCATCTTCAGCGCGGAGCTGGTATCCAGGTTATTGATCGCGAACGACCGCATGCCGTTCTCGCACTCACACATCTCCGATGCAGCGGGGAGCCTGATGGCTTTGATAGACGACCACTCCACCGTATTCGCGTACGCGGGACAACTCCCGGTCGTGCCCGCAAACGTGTCGTCCGGCCCGCAGCCGTATTCGACTTGCGGGCAATCCTGCGAGCAGTTGACCCAGTTGGTCCCCGCAGGACAGCTCTGGTCGGTGGTGCACTTTGCCTCCAGACACGCCAACTCGCACGCCTCCACCAGATGCGTCGCAATCGTGTCAGGCCCGCACTCGTACACGGCGTTGTCTTTGCAGAAACGATAGCCTGGCTCTTGGTCCACGCAGTCTGGGTACGGATCCTGGCAGCTGCCGAGACTAGCCCCTTGGCGCGTATCGCAGAATTGGCCTACCGGGCAGGTTTCGAACGCCTCCCACGTCCCATCACCGCCGCAAACCACGATGACGCGCTGGTGTGTGTCGGCACACTGAAGAGCGCCTGGCGGCGAACACTCTGTACCCACGGTTCCGACCTCTGGCTCCGGTATGCTGGTGCCGCCGGCAGAGCCACCAATGGGCGCGGCTCCTCCCGTGCTCGGAGACGTCCCGCCTTCACCCGCTGTTGACGCTTTTCCCCCCGAACTCGGAGACTTCCCGCCTTCGCTCGCTGGTGTTCCCCCGCTGCCGGGCCCTGTCCCTGAGCCGGCCGACGTGGCGCTCCCGGCTTTGCCCATTTGTCCAGCCGCCGCGGACCCGCCGCTCGTGGCCGCGTTGCCCCCTGAAGCCTTGCCTCCGCCGCTCGCGTTCCCTGTTCCACCGGACGAGGTTTCCTTGCCTCCTGATGGGGCGGCGCCCTTGCCCCCGGTCGGAGACGAGTTGCCTCCCATCGAGGTCGCGTCGCCCGCTGTGCCGCCAGGGCCCTTGGATTCGCCACTGCGACTGTGCCCGCCGCAGGCACCCGTGGCGAGCCCCAGCGCGACCAGTGCACCGATCCACCACTTTGCGTCCGAAGACCCAGAACTACTGCCGCGCAACATGGCGTGAGTCCATCCTTTCGAAGCACCGGGGCTCCCTGTCCCTGGATACGTCCAGAGTCTACCACGATTGTCTCAGCATCAAGCGCACGAGGTGGCATTTGCGAGGGCTATTCCGGGAGAAGCGTGCGCGCCCCTCGGGCCGGCGCTGAAGACCAGACTCTCCTTGAACGCCGGAAGGGCCATGTGCGACTGGGTGAGACATGGCTAATCGGCCGGCGGAAGTGCACTTGGGGGAGGGCGCGGCAATCCTGACGTGGTGGGATCGTTCGCATGATGGTCACGCAACACGAAGTTCGCGTCTTGCCCCAGACAGAGCGCGACCAGGGCAAAGGCGACGGAAACCGCTACTAGCTAGACTGTCCACCGTGCGCGGTGGATCCAGGTGCTCGAAGCTCGTGTGCCGTCCGTCATTCTCGGTTGTCCGCTCGGCAGTGGGTCGACCGGCGCGATCTGCCCCAAACCAGTACCTGGACCAACGGACCCGCACAAGTGCGCGCAGCACGGTCAGGCCGTGCCAGAATCGAAGTTTCTTCCCGTCGTTGAACGTGCGCGGCTCGTACGAGATGGGCGCCTCAAGCACACGGTAGGGGCCCTGCGCCAATCTCCCCACCATTTCTGCGTCGATGCCGAAGCCGTCTTCGCGCAAGTCCAGCGCCAACGCGACGTCACGCCGCAGGGCCTTGTACCCCGCACAGACATCGGTCCAGGCCGTCCCATGGAGGAGGTTGGCCAGAGTGGTCACTAGCCAGTTGCCCAACCGGTGCAGGACGTAGCCCGAGTGGAAGCCCTTCTCGAAACGGGATCCGACAACGGCATCGGCGTGCCCCTCGACCAGCGGTTTGACCAGCGCGTCGACATCCGAAGCGGAGTACTCAAGGTCCGCGTCTTGAACGACGACGAAGGCTCCCCGCGCTCTCTCGAGCCCAATCCTGACAGCCCACCCCTTGCCCCGAGGCGACCGTCCGCATGAGACGATCGCCACGGGGACAGGATAGGTGCGGGCCGCTACGGACTGGGGGCCACCATCGCTCGAACCGTCGTCGACGATAATCACTTCCTTCAGGTTGCTCACCCGCTCGCATGTGGCCTGCACGACCTGGAGAAGCGTCCGTCCCTCGTTCAGACACGGAATGATCACGGACACTCCTCCACGCGGCTCACGCGTAGCGCGCACAAGCATGGGCGCGCTACGGCTCATGGTCACGTCGAAGGCGGTCGCCACCACCTGTGGTTCACGGATTCGGCATGGGGTTCTTGGAGACGCGCGACCAGTAGCGATGGTGCAACACGAACTGTATGTCCTCAACCTTGTTCCAGACCAGGGTCGGCTCCTCGTAGACCCGGAAACGATACACGCCACCGAGCGGCCTGCCCGACAGCTCGGTCTTGGTGATCTGTGGCTGCCTCAACAGATCATTGTCGGAGTTTCCGATGGGGAGCGTGATGTAGCGCTCGGTTGCCAGCGCCCGAGCGTTCCTGATCGCACCCATACCGAAGTCGAACGGTGTCATCTGGCCGTTGTGATTGACGAGCTTGGCATTGTAGGCCAAGTGCTCGAGCGAGTACTCGACCAGGCCCGTACCGTAGCAGCTGAGCTCGCCGGAGTTGGAGCAGTCGAGCACTCCGGTGCCGACGATGTTCACCGCCGTGTCGATGTGACGGAAGTTGAAGTTGCCCGATGCGAACTTCGATGAGAGCGCTGAGGTCCCGTTGGCAATCAACTCGGTGTCGATCGTGAATGGAGTGACGAGTTCGTAGAAACACCGCCCGTTGGCACACTTGTGCTCGAATTGCCTGCGGAACACCTCGGCCGATTTGCACTCGTGGCTCATCTGGGCGCGGGACACGCCGGTGTCCTGGTACGCCGTTACGTCTGCCTTGACGGACGTAGCCCCCTCGAGCTGCACGTTGGCGATGTACACGGAGCTCTCGTCCGCGCCGGCCGCTGCGGCACCGAACACCACCGAGTAGACCCCGGTTTCGTCCACGACGAAGCTGAATACGTTGCGTGAGCTCCACCCGTCGACCGCAGGATTCGGCGACGCCGTGTACCCCGCAATGGGGTTTCCGTCCGGGTCCAGGATCGAAACGCGATACTCACCGCTGGTCGCCCCTTCGACCGCCTGGTCCCACCAGGAGAGCAGGTAGGCCCCCGGGTTCAATGCCAGAGACTGGTAGACGGAGCGCGCCGGGATGGCGACAGCGGGTTGGACCGCGTCTCCGGTCAGCTCCGCCGCGTCGGGACTGTCCGTGCCGGCTTCGACCCAGCCTGGTATGCCGGCGTCGAGGTCTTCTTCCACGACCGACGTCTCGCGAAGCAGCGTGGCGGAGCCGCTCGTCGAATCCTCGGGCAACTCCAGGGTAGCGGGCGCCTTGATAGCCATCAGGCAGATGCTGTCCTGGCACTCGCTCGTGCGCCATCCAGAGCCGTTGTCACCGGTTCTGACGTCGTCCAAAGCGCCGGAGTTGACGAGCAAGTTCGTGCTTACGACCGTGCACCATTCCGTGCTGGTCGGGAGCAGGTCTTCCCTCATCGACAGGATGGTGACGTCTTCCGCGTCCTTGAATGGATAGCTCATGGTGTAAAACGCGACGAAGTTAGCGAGGCGATTGACGTAGTCCGCGATGGACAACAGCTCGCCACGCCCTTCGCGAATGGATTCGAGCACGTTGTTCTTCAGCTGCTCGAGCGTCTCGTCCGTCGGCTGGAAGCTGGCCTGCGTCGCTTCGTCATCGAACTCCAACTTGAAGTCCGCGTTGCTATAGTCCGCGGGGTCAAGGCTACAGATATCGTCCGCCCAGGTGGAAGGCGCGGCCCAGTTGCCGATCGGGGTGTCGATGTCCTTCAGACGCATGGCGATACGTTGCTCGATGGCTCGGCGCGTGAGGTAGGCCAGATAGCGCGCCTCAGTCTCGACCATGGCTTTGCGCCGCTTGAGCACATCCAGGCGGCTGTTGATCGCCTGGTTCACCAGTAGCGGCACCACCTCGCCGCCAATGGTAACGAACGGCTGACCGCTCGCCTGAGCGGCGTAGTAGCGGGCCATGTCCTGGCCGAATCCGAACTGGTCCTTCTTCTCCGTCACGGAGATGACCGAGCGCTGCACGAGGTCCAATGCATCGCGAACTGCAGAAACACGAGCAATCAGGTTGCCCTGGAACTCGTTGAACGCCAAGCTGATGTCGTTCTGCGCCTGTTGCTCCTTTAGTGTGTCGAGCGTATTGAACTCCAGAATCTGTTGCTGGTAGTTGTCGAGCTGAGCGCTCGCGAGGAACCCGTCTATCAGCATCTGACCGATCTCGTAGAAGGACCCGACGAGCAGCGTGAGGGGGTCAAACGATTCTACCATGTCCCTCTGAACCTGAATCATCCTGTTCATGACGTCGAGCCGCTCGATGGCCATACGATGCTGCTCGATATCCCTGTTGAGGTGGATACCGGCGATACCGAGCCTTAGCCCATCGAGATCCGAGTAGATCTGGGCTATCGCCGTAGCGGCGTCTCGCCAGCCTTTGGCGATGTTCGCCAGGTCATCGGTCATTCCGGACACGAGTGTTCCTTGGCTGCCTCGGAAATCCGCGTCGCCGGCGTTTTCTGCTGTAACCAAGGCGCGCTTGGGCACGTCCTCTGCAACGAGCCTTCCCGCTATCATGCCAAGCTGGTCGGAAACCCGCCGAACCCAGCGTTGGAGACGGGGAATGTCCCGCTCGCTCGTGATGGGCTCGAAGTGGTCGAGGACGTCCGTGATCCCGAAACCGTTGCGATTGGCGAGGCACGCGAGTCCCAGGGCTCCCAGGATGCGGTCCATGCCCTCGCATGGGGTCTTCGGCACGTAGATGTTGGTCATCAGGGGCGCCCGCTGGTGCTGGTCGCACGCAAGCGGGCGTGTTTGGGTGCGTGTGAACGCGGACACGGCCTTGCCGCCCCAGTCCGCGTCGCGGTAGTTCGCGGCCTGATACGCTCGGAGGTTGCCCGGGTTGGCGCCGCCCTGGCCACTGAGGAGTTCGGAGATAGAATACGTGCCAAACGGGAATTTGGTCACGGGGATCGCCAGGAAGGAGTTGACGCCAAAGGTTGCCTTCTTCTTGGTCATGAGCCGGTCCCTGAAGGCTATGTTGCCGCCCTGCGCCGCCCATCCGTCGTCGGCAATGAAGTCCAAGAGGGGGACGCGGTCGAACATCGCGCCCGGACAGAGAACAAAACCTCGTCCCCACAGATCGCGACCCTCGTTCTGCGCGATCGCGACGGGATCGCCAGAGCCGCCGCCCACGAATCCCGCTTCGCACTGCGTGCCCCTGAGCTTGCTCATCTTGGTGCGGAGGAAAAGGTCGACGTTGTTCGGCGTGCTGAGGAACGCTTTGTTGTCCTTGTCGTATTTATCGAGGGCCTTCCAGCTGTGGTCCCCCAGCGGCCAGACCGGGGGCAGTACGGTCGACTCGGCCTTGGGCGGGAACGGTATCTCGGGGGTTGATGCCCACACGTGCAGGAACCGCTCGGGCGAGGTATTGCCGGCTGGACTGATGGCGTACGGCCCGTACGGATCGTAGAGCCAAATCGGCGCGCCGGCGTCCTCATAGTGGCTTCCGCCGAATGGACCGCTGACCATTCCCCTCGCAAAGCCAAGGCGTTGCTGGTCGTCGGGCAGGATGACACCGGCTGGGTCATCAGCCGAGGTCGTCTGCAGAGCGTATAGTCCGGAACCAGAGTCGTAGTCGAAATAGCTCGAACCAAAAACCGTCGGATAGGGCGCGACCAACGGCTGGGAAGGCTCCTGAGAGTTGGCGAAATTCGCAACCGGGTACTGGATCTGCATGAGGCCGGGGTGCGCATGTCCCGCCATACTCGCGAGGTACCAAAGCGCACCCTCCACACGCCAGAGCAGAGGAAGCTTGTCATGCGTCTCATCGCCAGCCTCATTGGGCGTTCCGAAGAGCGAATTGAGGAACTCGATGGTCGGGTGGGCATCCGCAGCGACGTCGCAGTAGTAGTCGCTGCCAGAAGATGCCCACATGCACCCAGGCCAAAGAGGCTGGTTGCTATGGCTGTCCATGACCGTCTCTCCGCTGAACTCCACGGTCCACTCGCCGTAGTCGTCTTGCGAGAGCTCAAACGAGTCAATGGCAGCGAGAAGGTTGGGCTCGTCGCGCCAGGTCAGCTGTCCGGCGTTGACGACATCGTCACTCTTGAAATGATCCAGCAGAGAAGCGCGAGCTTGCGCGACGACCTGGCATTCGGAGATGTCGATGCTGTCCGCATCTGGCGTGTAGATCGCCGAGACGTCGGTGTCGAGATGGGTCCACTGCACCGCTGCACCCGGCTGGCAGGCAGGCCGCGTGTCGACCACTTGATCGCTTGCGTTCGTGGCACAGTGGAGCACGTTCTTCTTGAGGAACGCGTCCACATCACTACCGTATCCGGCTTGGGCGGCCCAGCTAGCGAGGGTGGAGCTATCCACGTTGGCCAGGAAGGTGACGTCGTACCTGTCTTCGTTCAGGCATCTGTTCTCGGTGAAAGCCCCACCGTTGTCCCTGGGGATCCCATCCACGCCCCAGATAAGTGGGTCGAGGTCTGCGAAATCGCCGCAGGTTTCCGCATACTCCTCCTGCGCTCCCTCGAACTTCATGTCTCGCTGCAGTTCCAGGTCAAAGATCTGATCCGCGATCGTCTGCGCCCGGTCCGCGGCGTTCTGCGCGAGGTTGAGGTAGTAGTTCCAAGAGTCCTCGTACGCGTCCGAATCCTCCGTCAGCTCGTTCTCGAGAGGAACGAACTCGTCCGCGCTCACCCCAGGAATGCAGTAGTTCTTGGGGTCACCCGTGGTCGGCGCCCCGACCCCCTGTGCTCCTGCCTCGCTCGTTACCCCGAGCGCAGCGTTGGCGAGCTCGCGTTGGTGCTTGCTGACCACGTAGATTCGGTAGTAGTCTGTCGGAAATACTTGGGCGAGAACCTGCCCAGTTGACGAAGGGATTGACGACGTGGTCGATGACGAGGTCGACGATCCGACCGAGACTAGATACAGGTTAGGCACGTACTCGGCGCCGGTGTCGTAGGCATCGGCAATCGCCGAAGTAGAATATGGGAATCGGATCTCGTCCACGCGTGAGCCGTTGGCCAGGAGCGTGTCGTCGTCGCCCAGCACTGTCCAGGAGTTCGGGAGAACGACCGACGTGTCCCACAAATCGGGAGGACACAAGCTCGCTGGTCTGAGCCCCGCCACACAGTCCGCCGCCCAATACTCGCCAACCACGGCGACGATAGCCGGATTCACGACGCTCGGTTCCGACCATCCCATCTCATCCGGGTACAACCCGACTGCTCGAACGATCACTTCGTCGGCCGACGTGCTCAGACGCACCCTCAGCTGGCCGCTGACCCAGGAGTCATATTGCGCCAGAGTGCGTTCGCGCTCGTGCTCGAGCTCCGACCACCAGCCCGGGACGCGCAGCGCTCCAAGGTTGGCCTGCAGCACGGCTCCCAGATGGAAAACGCTGTGTTGCGCTTCCGAAGGATAGCCGGGAACCGCATCTGGCCAGAAAGTGCCCCCGATCTGGTTTTCCTGCATCGCGAACGCGCGGGCCATGACGTCGCCTGCCAACACCTGCGCAGGCACGCCGCCTTGCCAGACGATCGCAGCAACTTCGTCCGCAGCCATCGCGTCCGAGCGATACCCCTGCGTGAAACCGTAGCGGGCCCAATGGGTCCATGCGGCTTTCGAGTCGGTTTGCGTGGGGAGCTCTAGTCCGGTTAGCTGCGAGAACACTAGTCTCGTCTTCTTGAGACCATAGGCGATTTCCTGGTCACTCAGCTCGTCGAACGCTTTGCCGACCGCCGCCGCATCCACGAACTGGTCGTACTCTGTCGATCCAATTCCGATGCCACGCTCGTGCGCTTCTTGTTCCAAGAGTTGGTCACGCAGTTTGGCTCTCGTGAGATTCGGGTTGTCCGGGTAGTCGAGAGATTCTGAGACGACGATCCCCGAGGCAAGCAACAGAGCTGCAGCCCTGTCTTCTCCTGGCGTCGATGCGGGAAAGTCCAGGTCTCGCGTTCCGGTGAACAGGGGAGCGGCGTCGAACAGCGCGTTGGTAGCGGTCTGGTCCTCGTCCAGGCTCCGGAACCACCGGCCAAAAAACCAGCGTGCTGCATGGCGCAGGTTGTTGTGCTCGAGGTCTTGCCCGGAATACTGCGCCCCAGATGCCGTGCCCCACATCAGGGCGAGGCCGCGCGCCGGGTGCGTTGCCGCTGCGCGCTGCTGATAGGCTCCTGCAAGGTCGGAGTACACGCTCTTCTCGATCAGATGCCCCCGTAGGAGTTCCCCCACGGCCTTCAGACTCTTGACGCGCCTCTCCACGCGCGCGTCGATTAGGTCGTCCTTGTCCCCGTAGGCTGCCGAGACATACTGTCCATCAAACGGCGGGTAGCGGCCAGCACTGACACCCACCAACGCCCTGCTCACCGTTGCCCATTTGGTTGCGTCGGTACTGTACGCCTTGTAGTAGGCCTGGTCGCAGGTTTCGGTGCCGAGGGCGGTGAAGTCCTCTATGGCCCACGGTCGGTACCCCGGCGGGCTGTTGAACTGCTGCAGGCCCTCCAGCCACGCGAATTCCTGGAGTAGCCGCACTGCCTGTTCGCGCACTATGAAGCGTTCTTTGTCGCGGAGGGGCGCAATAACCCATGGCCCGCGCGGTATTCCCGGCGGCTGACCCCACGGGACGGACATAGGCACCCGCGACCAGATCACGGGCCCTACCGCCTCGGCAACCTCCACCAGCTTCCCGGCCATGCAGGCGAGCATCTCCTGCTGTTGGAGCTTCAGCTCGCAGTCTTCAGGGATCCGGTCGAAAGGGTTCGGATCTTCGTCGTCGACCACGGGCTTGAGCTGCATCTGGGGGGCGTAGGTCCTGTTGTCGTCAGACGCGTAGCCGTAGTCGTCGTCCCCATCGAAGCAGTCGTAGCTGCATCCCATACCGCACTCGTAGGCCGCGCCCCAGACCAGGGCTTCCCTGGTACTGTCGAGCGCAAGATTCACGTCATCGGCGACGGGTGTGTCTGGTTCTAGTCCAGCATCAGATTCCACGCGGCCGATGACCACCAGGCCCTTGCCCCCGGGACCAGAGGCGGAACTGCCGGTCTTCCGCTTCGCCGTCTTGCCGGCGGAGAGATCTTTCTCGACACGCGCCTCGTCAGCATCCTTTGCCGCCGTGGTGTCCGACGGACGGACGTCGAACCGCTCCATGTTCTCCCCGGCAAAAACGGTCACGCGGTAGTCGGAGAACCGCTCACCTGCCGGGTTCCCGCTTTCCTTCTGCTTCACTTGATCACCGCTACCGCAACCGGCCGCCGCGGCGATGACGGTGACCACGCCGAGCACATTGAGCCTGCGGTTGGGTCGTCTATTCGCTGCCTGGTACATCGCGTTGGTCTCCTGCATTGGGGTGTGAGGATGCCCCTTGCGTTGGGGCGGTA
>JAFGIS010000211.1 GCA_016929495.1 Polyangiaceae bacterium
GGATGCTGTGGCGCATGGGCACCTCCTAGGGGATGGACCTAGTTGAGCACTCCTTGGGCGAGCAGGGAAGCCCCGCCTTCGGATGCGTGGCACCGGGACGGCTCACCAGGGCCAGACGCTGAGGTAGAACGTGGCCGAGGCGGGCCCGGAAATCATGAACGCCACCGGACCGGACAGGGTCGGCGCTATCGGATCCCAGGTCAGGCAGGTAGCGTAGCTGGCCGCGCAGACGTCGCTCGACGAAGCGGCCGTGCCCATCGAAACGGTGACGCCATCGTCGCTGAAGAAGGCCACGTCGTAGGTCGCCCCCTCCTCGGGAGCCTCGAGCACGTAGAATGCCTCGACGCCCGCTTCGGTGTCTTCCTCGGTCGCGCCGCACGCAGTCGGGTACTCTCCGTCATCGGCAAACGCGGAGAGGTCCGTGTCGAGATCGATCCCCGCCGGCGGCAGCACCGCCGGTGCGCTGCACAGGTCACCCGCCGCCTGGCAGAGACCGCCCGAGCACGTGTACGTCACCTCGCACGTTATGGCACATCCACCGCAGTGACTGGCGTCGTCGAGGACGTCGGTGCACACGCTCGATGCGTCCTCGACGTCGAGGCAGCACGCCTGATCCTCACTGCAGCCGTCGCCACAGTCGCCGTTCTGTTCGACGCAGCGATGCCCGATGCACTTCTCACCCGCGTTGCACACGTTGCCACAGCCGCCGCAGTCCTGCTCGTCGTGGGCGAGGTCGACGCATGTCTCGGAGTCGCTGCACCAGGTCAACGCGTCCGGACAGGCGCAGCGGTCCTCCGGGTCGGACGCGGCGGGCGCAACGCATTCCCTTGCGCCCGTGCACTCGAAACCGCAGTCGCCGCAGTCCTCGGGCGTCTCCAGCGACACGCAGATCCGCGTGTCCGGGTCGTCCGGATCCGGGCAGGATGCATTCGGCCAGCTGCAGCCGCACACACCGTCGCTGCAGATCTGACCGGACGGACACGGCTGGCAGCCACCGCAGCGCTCGGAGCTCGACAACATGCTCGAGATCTCCACGCACTCGAGCGCAGCCTCAGGCGCATCGCCCGGGCAACACAGCTCGTCCGACCCGCAGCTGAGACCACAGCCGGCTTCGCCCTGCACGCACTCGCCGTAGACGCAGCGTTCGCCCGCGATGATCTCGCACTGATGCCCGCAGGCTCCGCAGTTGTCGTTGTCGAATCGCAGATCGTAGCAGTGCCCGTCCTCTCCGCAACGCGCGGTCGGGCTCGCGCACTGGCAATGGCCGCCAACGCAGGCTTCACCGTCGTCGCAGTTCATTCCGCAACTGCCGCAATTGTGGGGGTCGCTCAAGTAGTCGACGCAGGCGCCTCGGCCGCAGCAGAGCTCACCGCGCGAGGAGTCGCACGGCCACCAGCAGCGGTCGCTGGCGGGCTGGCACTGGCCAGCCACGCAGATCTGCTCCGGATCACACTCGTTCCCGCATCCACCGCAGTTGTTCTCGTCCTCGTCGTATCCGTCGCTCGGCGACTCGAGACACGTGTCCGCTCCGCACCAGAGCTCGCCCTCGCCCACGCAGCTGCTGGCGGGCGGCTCGACCGCGGGCGTTCGACAAGCGCCCTGGAAGCAGCGTTGATCCTCCGGACAGACCTTGCCGCAGTAGGTGCAGTTGTTTTCGTCGATCAGCGTGTTGCTGCAGACTCCACCACACAGGGTGTACGGGCAGATGCACTCCCAGCTGCCGTGGGAGGGCATGCAGAGGGCGTCACCGCAGTCATTGTCGCAGCTGCCGCAGCTCTGGGCAGCTGTTCCGTCCACGCATTGTCCGCCGCAACGGATCTGACGCACGTTTGGACACGGCAATTCGCACAAGCGCGTGATAGCATTCAGCTCGTAGCCTTCAGCGCACTGTGTGCAGTAGTCTCCGTCGTAGCCGGGATCGCATTGGCAGGGTCCCGCGCCACCAGACGTCGTGCAGGTGCCGTGCGCGCCGCACGTCTCAGCGGTGCACGCTGGACCTCCACCGTCGCCACCAGTTCCAGCCGCTCCGCCGTTCCCTTCGCCACCCGTGGAACCACCGCCCGTTGCTGTGCCACCCATGGAAGCACCGCCCGTTGCTGTGCCGCCCGCGGAAGCACCGCCCGTTTCGGTCCCGCCCGTGGGAGTACCACCCGTTGCTGTGCCGCCCGTGGAAGCTCCGCCCGTTGCTGTGCCGCCCGTGGAAGCTCCGCCCGTTGCTGTGCCGCCCGTGGAGGCGCCGCCCGTTGCACCGCCCGTTTCGGTCCCGCCCGTGGGAGTAGCACCCGTTGCGACCTCGCCGGTGGAGACCCCACCTGTTTCGGTCCCGCCGGTGGGAGCGCCGCCCGTGGAGCCACCGCCCGTTGCACCGCGCGTTTCGGCCCCGCCCGTGGGAGTAGCACCCGTTGCGACCCCGCCGGTGGAGACCCCGCCTGTTTCGGTCCCGCCGGTGGGAGCGCCGCCCGTGGAGCCACCGCCCGCCGCGCCGACACTTCCCGAGAGGCCGGCACCAGCGTCGCCCGCTACGCTGCCGCCCGTGCCGCCCTGGCTGGGGGCCCCGGCGGCGCCCGCCGCTGTTGGATCCCTGGGCCCTGCGCCTCCGACATGGCCTGCACCACCCGTCGTGCCGCCGCTCTGTGCGGGCTGGCCTCCGGTGGCCTCCGCTCCGGCCGCGCTCATCTCTCCTGCTGAGCCAGGCGCTGTTTGTTGCGCGTGCAGGTCCAGTTGATCGTGGCTGCCGCATCCGACCAACAGCGCGAATACCGCGCCCGTACGCGCGAGCCGCTCTGGGATTTCCCTACTCATGCCGATTGTCCTCATGTCGTTGTACCAGACCGCAGATCCAGACGAAGGGCGCCCCCCACGGGCGCCCCGGCGCACGCCGAAGCTTGGCACGCGCCGAGGGCTCGTGGCTCGAAGAGACTAGGCTCGTGGTTTGCGGGCAGACCGACGAGCGCGATGGACGCGCAGGACCAGGGCGAGCGCAACCGCAACCAGACCAAGACCTGCGGCACCGCTCGTCATACGCCCAGGCACATCGCAGTAGCAGTGCGACCGCGCCGTGGGATTCGGGTTGGCCGTCGGCGGCCCGGGCGGCGGCGGACCAGGCGGCGGCTTGGTGGGAGGCGGCAGAGTGTCGACGGTCGCTATCTTCGTATTGAGGGTGATCGAGTCCACCTTGCCAGAAACCGAAAGCACGTACACGCCAGGCCGAGGCCCCGGTTTGAACTGGACCGAGTCAATCGTGCTGGACGCGCCGAGCGAGTGGGTGAAGCCGTAGAACGGCGCGTCGTGCCGCAGATAGTAGCCGTAGGGAACCATCGGCTCGAGCACAGCTCGGCGTTTTCCTTTCACGACACGCTCTTGCCCGGACTTGACGTAGCCATAGACCATGTATGTGGGCCACACTTGTCGGAGTGCGCTTTCCGCCGTCAACGTCGGCACGGTCAAGGGGTTGAGCTCACGTTCTGCCAGGGCAGCCGTTGCTAGTTGCGCGGCGGGCAGTGGTGCAAAAGCCCCCACATCCTGCGTGGCTACCTTGGGCAACGGTTTCGCCTTGAGGGCGGCCACACGACCACGGCCGGCAGGCGCAACGGCCTGGTAGCGCGGGCGCAGCGGCGGCTGGGTCGCGTAGTTGAGCACGGCGTCCATCGCCTCGAGCGGCAACCTGCGCCTCTTGGTCGATGGTGGCGGCATGTTGTACGTCCGCACCAGGAGTTGGACTTCCTTGGCCCCCTTGGGCAAGACCAGCGTCGCTTGGTCGTCCAAGGCCGAAAGCGTGGTGAGGGTCATGGTGCGGTAGGCCGCCTTCTGGCGATACCGGACGGCACCCTCGGGGCACAGCTCGGCCAACATCGCCTGCTTCGGCTCTGCGTTGGCCGGGCTGATGTCGGGGCATCGGTTCGGCACCTCAGCGCTCACTTGGCACGTGTACTCGATGGTGGGCATCGTCGCCGAGCAGTCCTGCCAATCCCATCCGGTACCCGGCGGCGGCTCGCAGACACCTGCGGAGCTGCCGTCACAGCCCACCCGCACCCAATGCGCCTGGCTCCGGTCGACGGGGAGCAGTCCCCACGTGGACAAGTACACCTTGCTCTTGATCGAGAACTCCGTCGTGCAGTGGGACTCCGGCACGTAGCGCGGCTTGACCCGGAAGTCGTTGGTTGCGCCCGGAGTAGTATTGATCTTGGAGCCCAGCTTCTTTCCGTCCCAGACGCCGATGAACGTGCCCGCGAGCAGGACGCCGTCCGTGCAGTACGCCGGCGTATCGAACTGGGTCCACAGGCTCTTGTCGGTCGGAATGATCGTTTCGTCAGTCACGCCTATCGTCTGCGTGTCGTCAGCGGGCGTCGGAAGCATGACGGCATCGTCGGTATCCACCAGGAAACGCGTGCCCACGAACAGGCGCGCCTCCTGGGTGAGCGGTTCCGAGTAACCGAGCTGCCCGAGCTCGATGACGGCCGTGATCGCCCAAGCCACGCCAGGCGAGTGGGTCCAGGTGGCCACGTCCTGGAGCCACGTAGGGGATGCGGGGGGCAGCCCCGTCCGCCAATTGGAGACCGGACCCGCCTTGGTCGCCCACCAGGTCTTCGTCGTGCTGAACGGTCCGTCGCGAAGGTTGCGAATGGGCGGGGTGGGATCCGAGGCGATCCCTGGGTCCGGGGGTACGATCCGCGTCGCACTGGTGTCCGGCGTGATCATGGCGGCCACGGCTCCGTTTCCAGTGGCCCGCCCCACCCCGATGAACACGGCGTCGTTGCCGTTGGTCACATCGTCGGCAATGACGTGAATGGCCACGTACAGCTTGGTGCCGTCCACGAAAGCGCGGAATTCCGCCTGCTCCAGCCCCACCGGACATGCCGACAGGATCGGATTGGTGCACAGCGAGAAGGGCGCTGCACCCGACCAACGCGGGTCGTTCAGTTCAGCCCGCCAGGGATCGGTGTCCGAGGTGGGCCCGAACCAGTTGGGAACACCAGGCAAGTTCGGCAGATCGACCGATTCCGTCAGGCATTGTGTCAGGGGCTCCTCGGCCGCCGCTGTGCTGCGTTCGAAACCACAGAGCAGCAACCCAAACGCCAGCGCGCCGAGCCAGCGTGCGCTGCTGCGCCAAGGCCCCAATCGATGCTTCGGATGATTCTTTGATTGCACGCTATCTCCCTCCAGTTGGCTTGCAGAGTCACATCATGTGTTCAGTCGATATCACGGACTTCGAGGAAAAGGTTCACATCCGTGTTCTCGACGAGTATTCCCGTCTGAGCGGACCCGAACGGCTCCTGGAAGTCGAAGATCCACGTGCGGCACAAACCGGTACCGCTCGACACCGACAGCGCGGACAGCCCGCGCACGGTCGTCTCCTGATCGGTGACGATGCCGACCCAGTAGACCGTACCAGCCTCCAGGCGCGGCTCCGTTTCTGAGGGATCCACGGTAACCTGCTGTGGCAATAGTTGAAACAGTTGCTTCTCCGTCTGTGCCACCGGGTCGCCGGTGGGGGCTAGCCCGCTGCCGTCGTCGCGATACAGGACCATCCGAGCAGACACTCCCTCGACCGCGTCCGGAGCGCCAATCACGTTGAAGTTCAAGAGGATGGCGTTGTATTCGAGCTGTGGCAGCCGGCAGACGAGCAGGAAATCCCCGTAGGATCTCATGCTGTCCTCGTATGGCTCGCTCGGCCCGACGAAATGGTCGGCCAGCTCGCAAATACCATCGCGACAGACCTGGAAAGACGCCTCGGAGGAGGAACAACTGCCCGCGAGGACCCATTGACCGCCCATGCACTTCTGGGGCGCGCCCTGGTCGTCACACTGCAGCTGCTCGGGCTCGCACTCGCCCTCGCAGCTGGCTGATTCGCTGGACTCGATGCACGTCTGCCCACTGCAGGCCGTCTGGTCCTGCCAGTTGCCTCGTTCTGTGCACGTTTGGACCGTGTTGTCGGAACACTGCAATCTGTCGGGAATGCACGTACCACTACAGCCATGAGAGCCGGAGCCCACGGGCTTCTCAACGCATGCATTGCCGTATTCGTCCGCGCACGAGGTGATGTGTGGGGTTCCCGAGTCGTCGCAGAACCCGAGCAGGGTCACGCTATCGCACCAGGTCGTGCCCGGACTGCAGCTGCCGCCGCACTCGTATCCGCCAGATCTGCTCTGTTTCGGACGACACGCATAGTCGCAGTCCGTCTTGATCCAACGACCGTCCTTGCCACACGTCTTCAGGGTCGTGTCGATGCACTGGGTCTGGCCTACGGCGCACTCGGCGTCGTTGCCGCCTCCGCCCTGGAACGTACCGCCGAAAGGCGTGCCGTCTCCTCCGCTCCCAGCGTCGGCCGCGCCTCCCTGGCCTCCCGGCGCAATGGGCGACGCGCCCGCACGCGCCTGGTCCACGCTCCCCGCCTCGCCGCCGCCACCCGCGCTCGAGCCGGGGACGAAACCCGCGCCGCCGCTTCCCGAGGCCGCATCGCGCATGCCGCCCGTGGACGGGCCCGCCTGCGGCACGCCGCCGCCGGAGGAGCCGGCCTCCGGCACGCCGCCGGTGACCGATCCGGCATCGTGCGTGCCCCCGGTGCCCGAGCCCGCCTCGTGCACGCCGCCCGTGTCCGAGCCCGTGTCACCCATGCCGCCCGTGGCTGGCGCCGCGCCGTGCGAAACGCCGGCCGCTCCCGAGGCGCCCAGAAAAGAGCCGGGCTCGATGCCAAGCACGGAATTGCACGCCATCGCGCAAAGCACGGGGCCGAGCTGGACGTACGAGCGCAAGTTCACCAGAAGTCCCCATCGAGCGCCAGGCCCGCGCCAGAAACGGCGATCCTCGGAGACAGGCGCGCCGCCGCGTCGCGGTGGGTCTGCCGATCGGGCGGAGCCAAGCAGAGTACCGCGCCGCCACCCACCAACAGGCCTCCAACCACGAAAGTGGCCGTGGCCAGATCGCCGTAGCGGCGGGCACTCCTGTTGAGCGCCTCTCCTTGTCGAGTGGGACACAGCCCGTCACGGCATCCCGAGTCGCGATCTTTGGCCGCTGCGACGAGCGCAAACACGCCGGACAATCCGAAGCTGGCAGCCCCTGCCCCAACCGTCGCGATGCCCACCCACTGCCAGGGTGTGAAGCGCGCAGCATCGAGCTCGGTCTGGTGTGGCGTCGGGCGAACTGGGAGCAGACGGGCCGGGGACGGCTCGAGCGAAGGTACGGAGACGAGCGGGGGCGCGAGGGCAGCCAACACGGCGATCGCAACCTCCGCGGACAGTCCGTCCTCTGGTACTCTGACCTCGAACTGCCACGGTTGCCTGCCGGGCGCCTCGGCCGATACCGCATAGACGCCGATATCGACCGGAACCGGCAGGTCCCATTGCGCGGAGCCGATCTCGAGGCCGTTTCGCCGTACCACCAGACCGGGGACGCGTGCTTCTCGAGGCACGATGACTGTCAGCCGGCTGAGTCTCGGCTCGAGCAACCGGGCCAGCTGCCGTGCGACGGCCTCGCGCTCGAACTGGCCGGCTGCGTGCGACGCTGTCGCGACCTCGAGATACTGACTCCACGCGCTCGCCGTTCGCTTGGTCTGCTCGTAGCAGCGGGCCAGGTGGTAGCGAGTACCGATGCCAACGTCCAGACGCAGGCTCTCTTCGAGCTTCGGGCAGGCGGCGGCGGCCTGACCCTCGTCGAGCATGCGCTTTGCCTCGTCGAAGAGCGCCTGGGCGGCTGCAACGTCTTCCGGGCTGGGCTCGGCCCGGCACGGCACGGCCAGTGTGGCCATGCTCAATGCCAGGGACATCGACAGCGCTCGAGTCATGATCAACGCGGTTCGTCCGTTCGGTATCGCGGCGGCCCACGAGGGTCAATTTCACTGACTTGCACCCTCGATGGTCGAGTGGGCCAACTGGCCGCTCAAACGTCACTCGCCGAAGAAATCCGAAAGGCGGTAGACTGGCGCACGACTCGTGCAGGTGGACCCGACCAAGCCGACAACGCCCCGCCTTGAGCCTGGCGATCTGATCGGAGGACGATACCGGCTGCAGTCTCCTTTGGGCGAAGGCGGCATGGGTTCGGTGTGGCAGGCCGAGCACGTGACCCTGCACACACCGGTCGCGGTCAAGTTCATCACCCCGTCTCACGAGGAGAGCGAAGATGCCCTTGCTCGCTTCATGAGGGAAGCGCAGGCCGCAGCCGCACTGCGCAGCACCCATATCGTGCAGGTGTTCGATTTCGGCGTAGAGAACGGCACCCCGTACATGGCGATGGAGCTGCTCGAGGGAGAAAGCCTGGCGACCCGCCTGCAGAGAGAGGGGCGCCTGAGCCCGGCGGAAACGGCGCGTATCATGAGCGAGGCCGCGCGTGCCGTCGAGTATGCGCACCAGGCCGGCATCATCCACCGCGATCTCAAGCCGGACAACATCTTCCTGGTGCGAGAGGCGAACATCGAAGTCGCCAAGGTCCTCGACTTCGGCATTGCGAAGGTGAACAACGACAGCCTCTCTTCGAGCTCCGGGGGCAGCACGGCCACCGGTGCCGTGCTCGGTACGCCCTTCTACTTGAGTCCCGAGCAGGCTCGGGGCACCAAAGCGGTGGACCATCGCTCGGATCTCTGGGCCCTGGGCGTGATTGTGTACGAATGCCTGCTCGGAGCCCGGCCGTTCCGCAGCACGGGGCTCGGGGACCTTGTGGCCAAGATCTGCTACGAGCCTCATCCGGTCCCCTCCGAGCACGGGACGGTGCCACAGGGCTTCGATCAGTGGGTCACACGCGCGCTCGCCAAGGAGCCAGACGACCGCTTCCAGTCGGCGACCGAGATGATCACGGCCTTCACGATGCTTCTGTCTCAGCGCATCGTCGGAACCGAAGAGGAGCCGGTCCCTTCGACCGCGCCTCCCCAGAAAGTGCTTTCCCTGGTGCTCGAGACGACCACCGCGGGCGAGATGACGCCGACGGTCGATACGCCCTCCGCGCGCCGAAGCCGCTCTCGATCGCGGTTGTGGTCGATTGCCGGCGGGGTGCTCGTCTTGTCGGTTTCGGTCGCCCTGACCTGGTCGCTGGCCCACCGTCGGCCCAGTGCGCCCGACCGTACCGAAGCAGCGGCAGCGGCGCGCGCCCTCGTATCCCACCCGCCCTCGACCGTCCCGGCGGCGACGCAGCAGGCGCAGACGTCGCCCGCAGCGCCAGCCGCTCTCCCTCCGACCCAGAAGGCGCCCGCAGCCAGGACGAAACGAACGAACGGTACTTCAGGCAGGGCGCGAACGGGGCCGCTGCGATCGGTGGCCTCTGGTGCTGGTCGCAAGGACGCATTGGGGCGCTCGTCGACCGCTCCGGCCCCTGGGGGTGCGGGGGCACCCGCCGGCAGCATCGAGGCGCGTCCGCCCAGGACGGCATCCGGACCCGCGGACGACGCGGAACGAGCGGCTCGGGCGCTGTTCGAGGATCGCAAGTAGTACGGCCATTCGCGCACCTGGCCGATGAGCCGTGATCCGGCGCTTGATCGTCGAATCGCACCGCCAAATAATCTCTGCCTGGTTGCTCTGCCTCCCCGGCTCATGGCCATTCTCCACGATGAACGCAGCGGAAAGGACGTGCCCGTCGCAGCGGATCTGCTGGTCGGACGCTCGCCGAGCTGCGGGCTGCGGCTCGAAGAGCCCTACGTGTCCGGCCACCACGCGACCCTGCGCTGGGTCGGGTCGGTCTGGCAGCTCAAGGATCTGGGCAGCCGAAACGGAACGCTCCTGAACGGCACGCGAGTGGCTTCGGGCCGTCCCTACGACCTGAAGCTCGACGACCGGCTCGGTTTCGGACACCAGAGCGAGCAGTGGCAGCTCACGGACGCCGGGCCGCCGGCGACCATGATCATCCCGTTGGCTGGCGGCGACCCGCTGATCGTACAAGAGCAGCTCTTGGCCTTGCCCGACCCCGCGGATCCGCAGGTCACGCTGTTCCACGACCCGGACGGTCGGTGGATGCTCGAGACCGCCGAGGGAGTCGCTCCGCTGCAGCCAAGCGATACTTTCGAGGTGGCGGGCCGCGCCTTCCGGTTCTCTTGCCCGGACACCGTGAGCCTGACCGCCACGGTGATGCCGGCGTCCTCCGGACGTCGCGTCAAGCTACTGTTCGCGGTCTCGCGCGACGAGGAACACGTCGAACTCCGGGCACGCATGGGCTCACGCACCGTCGAGCTCGGCGCGCGGGCACACAACTACTTGCTGCTCACGTTGGCGCGCGCTCGGCTCGAGGACATGAAGGAAGGCACCGCCGATTCGTCCTCGGGCTGGGTGTATCAGGAGGACTTGCTCGATGCGCTGCGCGTCACGGCCACGCAGCTCAACATCGACGTCTTCAGGATCCGTCAGCACTTTGCCCGGGCCGGGCTGCACGATTCGCTCAATGTCGTCGAACGCCGGCCTCGGACCAAGCAACTGAGGATCGGCACGGGGGCGCTCGAGATCAACGTGCTCTGAGCACTCGGCTCGGGGCTGGCCCCCGCCGGCAGCCGGGCTGCTCCAGCCGCCCAAAGAGTGCTAAGGCTCGCGCGGCGGTCCCCCAGCCGAGCGAAGCTCGGGTAAGGGGGACCCGGCCCCCGCAGACCCCGAGGGTCGAGGAGGCCGGCGCCCTGGGCCGCGCCCTCACGCGGGGCAGCCCCACCGCCCGTCGATCCAGACTCGAGGTCATCGCCATGAGTGATACGCGTCATGCTGCGGCCAAGGGCTCTTCGCCCAACGCAACGAGCGCCCTGCACCGGGCCTCGTGGCGACGTGTGGTCGTCAAGATCGGCTCGAGCTCACTCGCCGGCGAGCAGGACGGCGTCGGGCAGCTGGCGGAACAAGTCGCTCGCCTGTCGCGCGAGCGGCGTTCGTTCGTGATCGTTTCGAGCGGCGCGATCGCCATCGGCTGCGAACGCCTCGGGTATCGGACTCGCCCGAAGGACATGGGGAAACTGCAGGCGGCGGCCGCGGCCGGGCAGAGCGTGCTCATGCGTCGCTACGACGAGGCGTTGGCCCAGGGCGGGCTCGTGGCCGCCCAGGTGCTGCTCACCCACGGGGACTTGGCCGACCGCGAGCGCCTGAACAACGCGCGCGAGGCGCTCGGGGCGCTCATCGATGCCGGAGCCGTCCCCATCGTCAACGAAAACGACACGGTGGCGACCGAGGAAATCCGCTTCGGCGACAACGACCAGCTCGCGGCCATGGTCGTTCCGCTGGTGGGAGCGGACTTGCTGGTGCTGCTCACCGACGTCGACGGGGTGCTCGACGATCGCGGGCGCCGGATCCGTGAGATGACCGACGAGGTCGCCCTGGCTCAGCTATCGAACAGGAACGGCTTGGGCAGCGGCGGCATGGCGAGCAAGGTGTCCGCAGCACGCAAAGCCAGTCAGTCGGGCGCTTCGGTCGTCATCGCCCCTGCCAGGCGGCCCGGAGTGCTGGGGGAGATACTGGCGGGCAAGGACGTGGGCACCCGCTTCAGACCCACGAGCCGCGCTCTGCGCGCCCGCAAGCACTGGATCGCCTACACCCTGCGGCCGCGTGGAGACGTCCTGCTCGACGCCGGTGCCGTGCGCGCCGTGTCGAGCGGCCGAAGCAGCCTGTTGCCCGTCGGTGTGCTCGGCGTGCGCGGCGAGTTCAACCCCGGAGACGCGGTGCGCCTGGTGGCAGCCGACGGCAGCGAAGTCGCCCGCGGACTGACTCGCCTCGGGGCCATGGACGTGGCCAGAGCCGCGGGCAAGAAGGGCCGCGACCTCGAGCTCGTGTTCGGCGCCCATGCCGCCGAGATCGTCATCGTGCACAAGGACGACCTGGTGACGGAGCTGGCGGACAAGCAGACGAGCTGATCGACCCCTGCTCCTAGTGCGGTCCCGAAACCCATCGCAGGACGTCACGTCGCCGTTGGTCGTTCGTCAGAGGGATGCCGCTTCGGCCATTGAGAGGCCGTCGAAGTGGCGGTCATGACAGGCCGGCGGGGCACCATTGACAGCCGACAGCGCGAGGGTAGTATAAAAGTATGACCACTGCCAAGATAGCCCTGTCTGTTCCTGTCGAGGTCCTGCGACTCGCCAAGGAGGAAGTGAACGCAGGCCGCGCGAAGTCCCTCAGCTCATTCGTCAGTGAGGCCATGGATGAGAAGCTCCGCCGGTCTGAGCTATCCAGAATCCTCGACGCGATGGATGCCGAGCACGGGCGACCAAACCAGAAGGCAAAGGCATGGGCAAAGCGAATCCTAAAGCGGTCGTCCTAGACGCAGGTGCCCTCATCGCGTTCCAGCGTGCGGACCCTCGAATGCGCGCGCTGTGTCGAGAGGCGCTTCGCACTGGCGTGAGACTCGTGGTCCCGGCGGGTGTGCTCGGCCAGGTGTGGCGCGACAGCGTCCGGCAGGTCCCACTTCGTGCTCTGTTGGCGGGAGAGACTACATCGATTCCGGCACTCGACCAGGCCATGGCGCAAGCGGCAGGAACTCTCTGCGGTCGTGCTGGGACGTCCGATGTCATCGATGCCACGGTTGCCTTGACCGCCCGGCTCGAGCACGCCGTGATCGTAACGTCGGATGTGGAAGACATTCGCCGCTTGGATCCCTCGCTCTCAATCGAACGAGTCTAGGTTCGTCCCCCACACCCGGAGCCGGCGGACAAGCCGACGCCCGTAGCGATGCCAGCCGTCATGAGCTTCTTGGGGCTCACGGATGCGGTGGGCAATCCGACCGGTCGCGTACTCCACGTAGGCACGGGCAACGTGAGGACCATGGTCGTCGCGATCCCTGGACCGACCGGTGCGCGGGTCTTCGTCGGTCCCACGTCGAGCTACTACGACCCTATCCCAACGCCTTGCGCAACTCGTCCACGGCCTGCTGCAACTGCCGCACGGCCGCTTCTTGCCGTCGCCCTGCGCTCTCGACGTCGCGCGTGCTGGAGAGCGCTGCGTCGGTGCCTCGCGTCTGCTGCTGATGCGCCGTATTGAGCTGCGTCACCATGCTCCTGATGTTCTCGATCGCCTGACTCACCTGCCGTCCGCCACGAGACTGCTCCTGGCTCGAGCGTTCCACCTGCTGGGCGATGGAGCGCATCTTCTCGCTGCTGCTCATGATGAGCTCCGAGCCGCGCGCCTGCTGGGCCGTCGCCGCGGCGATCTGTTGCACGGTCTCGGCGATGCGGCCGATGGAGTCGGTGACCTGCTTGCTTCCCTTGGCCTGCTCCACCGTCGCGCGCGCGATGGCCCGCACCATGCCAGTGCTCTTCTGAGAGCTTTCGAGGATCTTCTTCAGGGCGCGCTCGGCTTCGTTCGACACCTCGACGCCTCGGTCCACGTTCTGAGCGCCTCGCTCGACGGCCGCGACGGCATTGCGGCTCTCGGACTGAATCGTCTTGATGAGGTCGGCGATCTCCTTGGTGCTGGCTCCGGCACGTTCGGCCAGATCCTTGATTTCGTCGGCCACCACGGCGAAGCCCTTGCCGTGCTCGCCCGCCTGTGCAGCAATGATGGCAGCGTTCAGAGCGAGCAGATTCGTCTGCTCGGCGACGTCGTCGATGACGTTGAGGATCTGTCCGATGGCATCGATACGCGTGCCCAGGTTCGAGATGACGGATACCGCTTCCTGGCTGCTCTCCTTGATGCGATAGATCTCGCCAATCGTCTTGAGGATGGCCTCGGCTCCACGATCGGCATCCTGGGCGACTTCCTCGGACAAGCGCGCCGTCTCGTTGGCGTTCGACTGGACCTGGTCGATGGACACGTCCATCTCGTTCATGCTGGAGCTCGTCTCCTCGGCCGTCAGAGACAGAGCATCGACGTTCTTCGCCACTTCCTTGATCGAGAAGGCCATCTCCTCTATCGACGCAACGGATTCTCGCACGCTCGACGCCAGTTCGACGATGTTCTCGGCGACCTCGTCGTTCGTCGCCGTCATCTCCAGGATCGACGAGCTCGACTCTTCGGCGCTCGCCGCAAGCACCTCCACGTGTTGAGCGATCTGTCGGAGCGAGTCGGCCAACGCGCGAATCGACTCGACCGCCTTCTCGCCCGCATGCAGCTCCGCGTCGGTGATCTCGCCGAGCGGAACCGTCGCCCCGTCAACCCGTTCGAGCGCTTGTTCGAGCTCGCTGCGCCTGTCGCGCCACTGTTCGCGCAGCTTGGCCATCTGGGTCCCAATCTCCCCGAGCTCGGCGAAGACGGGCTCCAGAGCTGGCGGCGCCTCCCTGCTGGGCTTCGGCCGCTTGCCTTCCAGAAGGCGTTCGGTCGCAGCCTGAAGTTCGGCCACGGCCCGGCGATCGATCCCCGTTGCCTGCGCAGTGAAGACAACGGCGACCACGCCCGCAACGGCGACCAGGACCACCGTGAGCCACTGCTCCAGGCGCAGTAGCTGAAGGAGGACGGCAACGACCAGAAGCAGGACACTGGCGATGACTTGGCGGGAAGACAGGCGGATCATGGGGCATCTTGCGAGAAGCCGCTCGCGAGCCAGCCCGGGCGGACAGCGTACGGACCGGTCACCGTCGGCATCGACGTTGCTACGATATGGGCCTAACGGCCGCAGGACAAGCCTAGTAACGGGGCCGGGCGGGCCAAGACCGGTCCGAGCGCCCCAGTCGACCGGGTTTCGTGCCGAAACGCCTCTGGTGTCCGGCCAACTCAGGGGCCTACCAGGGGAAAAAGTAGACCTGACGGAGGCGCCTCATCCGGCCCACCCACGTGTGCGGACGTTGTAGTTGGGGCGTCGCCTTGGGTCCCGGCTCGCCTGGAGCGATGGCGGACGGGACGCACCCGAGAAGCCCCGAAGCCGAAACACGTCGCTTCAGCAACGCCAATGCGACAGCGCGACGCGACGGCGACACCGCGAACGTGAACCTGTCCATCGCATACCGACGCCACGCGTTGGATGGGGATGCTCCCTCGCCGTCCCTCGCCGGAGGATGCAGGAGCGCGCTCTCGCTCGTGTGCGCCAGGCGCACGCATCGGCAGCGGATGTTTCTTTCCACACTGATGCACAGTGGGCATGACTACTTTGAGCCTTGTCCGAACAGCCTCGTGGTGTAATGACTCTGTGACTGGCTCGAGAGCTGGAGGTTACCCTATGCGCGCTTGGGGACGTTGGTGGTCCGGTTTCGCGTTGGTCGCGGTCGTCACTATCCCAGTGGCTTGCGGCGACGACGATGACAACGACACCTACAGCTACGGCACCGGAGGCGGGACGGGCACGGGCACGGGTACGGGCACGGGTACGGGTACGAGCACCGGCTCGAACACCGGTGGAAGCAGCTCGACGAGTGTCTCTGACGACGACGATGACGATGACGAGGTCGAACCGACATGCCCCGCCTCGCAGCCCAAGGGCGAGTGCACCCTGGGCATGCTGGAGCCCTGCTACTACGACGACGGCGACACGATCTGCTCGTGCGGCGTCACCTGGGTGTGCATCAGCCTCAAGGACACCGGCGCGGATCAGAGCGAAGGCGGCGCAGGCGGGCGCGCTGGCCAAGGGGGCGCCGGTGGCCAGGCCGGCTCTGCCCCGGCGGGCGGTGAGGCGGGCTCTGTCCCAGCCGGCGGCGAGGCGGGCTCTGTCCCAGCTGGCGGCGAGGCCGGCTCTGTCCCCGCCGGCGGCGAGGCCGGCTCTGCCCCAACGGGCGGTCGGGCCGGATCCATTCCCGCAGGCGGCCAGGCCGGTGCTGCGCTCGTGCCCACAGCGGGCCAGTCGGGCGAGGCTCCCGTATCCACCGGCGGCACAGGGGACTCTTCCACCGGCGGTTCAGGGGGCTCTGCTGCAGCCGCAGGCTCGGCCGGATCCTCTGCAATGGCTGGTGCAGGCGGAGCACCCGAACTCCCCTCGTGCGCCGATCTGGATTGTGCAGCCAACCCCGGCGAGCTCTGCACTCGAGAAGCGGACGGTGCCGAGTGCGTCTGCCTGAGCAGCGGAGACCTGCACTGCTAGCTGTCGGAGTAGCTGTCAGAGTCTGTTGCGTTCGGGGATGGCGCCTGGCACCGTCGCAGCGTGACGCCTCGGCCAGCTCCTCGCAACGCACCGTGCGGGCCGCAAGCCCCTCTGTGGCAGTCCATCGTCTCGCTCTGCGCATCAGCCGCTGTGCTGGCGGCGTGCACGTCAGCTCCACACGAGCCGGCGCGGGCGGCGCCAAGGCCCGGGGCGGCCGGCACCAACGGCCCAGCGGCTAAAGCAGCGCCACCCCTGCGCGCACATGCCATCACGACGCTGCAAGGCGGTAGCTTCGGCCCGTACCTCGGCACCCGCCCGGGCTCGGTCATCGCGGTGTGGGCCGCGGCACAGGACAAGGGCTTCGCCTGGCACTCTAGCCGTATCGACGGGTCGAACAACGACTTGGTGCTCGGTGCGGCATCCGCTGACCTCGGTCTCGTCGCAGTCAGGCCAGCGGGTGGAATCGGCGTGCGAGGAACCGAGCGCGAAGGCTTCATCGTGCTCAGCACCCGCGTGGGCGACAGATCTGCAGTGGAGGCGATGCTTCTCGGGGACGCTGGCCAGCTCACGGCTGGACCCGTGGCTCTCGGCGAATACGGCGAACAGGTGCTCTGGATCGATGCGGCCCGAACGCTCCAGGGGACTCTGGCATTCTGGGCTGTCGAAGACCGCGGCCGCGCGACGATTCTCGTCTCGTTGCTGCGCCCCGACGGCCGCGTACCGAAGGAGCCTCGCGTCGTGGCACAGGGGGCGCTGGCCTGGCAGGTGGCCGTGCTGGCCGACGGAGCGATGCTGGGCGTCGTCGTTGCCGGCAAAGAGAGTACGGGCACGGGCTCGGTCCGCCTGCACCTGCTCGACGGCTCCGGCGAAGAGCCGGGCAAGCCCATCACGGTGAGCGGGGCGCCCACCGCGCAGACCGATTTCGACATGGCGAGGCTGGGGCAGAACGTACTGCTGGCCTGGTCGGACCAACGCGAACCCGATGCGCGCGTACTCGTGGCTGCGGTGGACTCTTCCGGAAAGACGGTACGCGCTCCCGCACCGACGTCCCCTCCCCGGGGAGAAGAGGCACTGATCCGACTGGTCCCGCCGTGGCAGACGAGCGGCCCCGCGTACTTGGTCTGGGAGAACTTGGCCGAAGAAACCGGCCGCAGCCGTCGACTGTTGCTCAGATCCGTCGACGCCAGCGGCGAGGTTGGCCCGGATATCGGCAAGCTCGACGTCGATTCCGACGACGAAACGATCGCCGAATTCGCGGCGACTCCTCGGGGCGTGGCGGCCCTGACACAAGGACCGGAATGCGCGCGACGCGGCACCTGCGACCGAACCCAGCTCGTTCCCGTGTTCGTCGAGCTCGGCGCGCACTTCGAGCCGCTCGCTGCGGAACCGATGCGCCTGGATGCGCTCGGCGGCAAGACGGCCGGGCTCGCCTGGGGACTGACCTGCGGGGACGAGACCTGTCTGGCCCTCGCCACCAAGGCGACCGCACCGACGCCAGCGTACGCCGTTCGCCTCGAATCGCGTTCGTCGTTGTGGCAGTCGCCGGCTGGACCACGAACGCCCGGTCCGGCTCCGCGAATGGCAACCCTGCGAACCGTCTACGGCGCACAAGAGCTGGCAGATGTCGCCGGCATCGCTGCGCCGGGCGGCGCGCTCGTGGCCACGGTCAGCTACTTCGACCCGAACCTTCGCCCCGAGAGGCTCAAGAAGCCGGCGCCGGACGGCCGCTACGAACCGCTCGCCGCCCTGCTGCAAACACGGCTGATCACGGCCGACTCTCCCTTCCCCGAGCCCAAGACGATATCCCTGCGTGCCCGCTCGCTGGGCGGCGTGGACCTTTCGCCCGGCAACCCGCCCGAGTCACTGTTGGTCTGGGCCGCATTGGACCAAGGCGAGCCCGAAGTCTTCCTGACGCTACTGGACGCCTCTGGCGCTCGCGTGCGCCAGCGCATGCTCACCCACACCCGCGGCGAGGTGTGGGACGTCGCGAGCGCACGCGTGGAGGGAGGTTGGATCGTTGGGTGGATTTCGGAGCGTGAGGGAGACCCGGAAGTGTACGCCACCAAGGTCGACCGCATGCTCAAACGCTCGAGCCCAGAACAAAGGATCACTCGCGCCTCGGGAGCAGCCACGGGCCTGCGCCTGCTCGCCTCGAAGGACTCCGTGCTCGCCGTCTGGAGCGACAGCCGCGGAGGCGAGCCCGCGGCCGACATCTTCGCCGGACGAATCAACGTCGCCGACGCTTCACCCCTCGGCTCGGAGATCCGCCTGTCGAAGACGTCGCACCATTCGCACTCACCGGCGCTGGCGCCCGCCCGAGACGGTGTGGTCATCGCGTGGCTCGAATCGCCGATGACTCCCGATTCCGAGCCCGGAGCAGGCGTTGGAGTGCGTGTGGTCGACCTCGGCCTGGACGGCAACGCTTCGGCGGGGCTGCTCATCGAAAGCGACGCTCTGCAGCCGCACGGCGGTCTGACGATCGCTTGTGGCGACACGGACTGTCACGGTGTGTTCGCTGCTCGAAGCGCAACAGGCGACGAGCTGTGCGGCTTCAGCGTCAAGCCACGAACCACGGGGGTCGCCCGAGCCACGCGCCTCGCCGGACTGCGGGGTTCCTCCGACACGACCGCCGCGGCGTTCGTTGGCGACGTGCTTTTCTTCACCGACGTGGTGGACCGCCGCGGCAAGCTGGAACAGATGGGGATCGACTGGGAGTAGCCGCTCTGCTCCCAGCACACGACGGTGGGGAGGCAATAGGCGCGGCCCCCCGGAAACCCGGGGGGCCGGAAGCGCCCGTGTGAACAGTCCGTTGCCGAGGGGAAAACGCGGCCTATCGGGTGGAATGGCTTCGGAGGAGCGACACAACGGACCGTACGAACTCGGACGCCGAGAGGACTGAGGAGACTGAGGATTCTCTGGTTCTTTTCCCTCCTTCTGGCCCTGCAACGCCTCCCCCCGGCGCCGTATTCCCCCTCCCCTGGCGTCTATGGGGCGCCATCGTCGTTCCATTGGCGTCAAATCCCGGATCTGATGCCTCGGGTCGAGAGTCGACCGCCGTGAGTCGACAGCTCGGACGACGGCGATTCCGGGCTCTGGACTCAAGACTCTCGACGGCCGCTCACGCGCTCGAGCAGCCGATCGATCAGCCGAGCCTGGGCTGGATGCAGCGCGCGCCGCGCCGCGGCTATGGTGTAGAAGGCCGCCCGGTCCACTTCGGGGAACGTGGCACGCCGACCCGAGTGAGGCGGCCATTCTACCTCGAACGTGTTGCTCTGGATCGCCTGCGGGTCGCAGTCTCCCTCGAAGGCCCACGCGTGCACTCTCTTGCCGCCGCTGAGCCGCACCGCGCCCAGCGACAGGAACGGCCCGCGGGGCTCGAGTGCGGTTTCCTCTCGAAACTCGCGCATCGCCGCCTGGAGCAGCGGCTCGTCCGGGTTCACCTCACCCTTGGGTATGCTCCACGCCCCTTGGTCTCGATGCTTCCAGAACGGTCCGCCCGGATGCACGAGCAGCACCTCCAAGCCTGCGCTGGCCGAGCGATACATCAATAGCCCAGCGCTCGTCTTCGCCATGGCGTCTCGGTCCCGGCACGCTCACACGGGCAACGTCGCGTGGCAAGCTGGCCCGTCCCGGCCCATGGGCCTTTCCGGTACACCGTTGCGCAGAATGCTCAGAACGGCCGTGCCACGCCCGAGCAATCGGGGCTCCGAGAGCACATCGGCGACAAGCCGTGGTTGGGGCTGGCCGAGTCCGCTAGACTTGTGACTCTATGACGCATACTGTGCGCGCTGTTACGTGCGTCTTGGTGCTGGGAGGCTCGTGCTGCGGGTGGGTCGCTTGCTCGCCACCTGACTACACCGCCGGAGCTACGGTTGCAGGAACTTGCGACGACGGTGAGCGCAACGGGGACGAGACGGATGCCGACTGCGGCGGCGGGGAGTGCCCGGCCTGCGTCGTCGGTCAGAGCTGCCGGACGGACGCCGATTGCGAGGATGGCGAATGCACGGGCGGGCGCTGTCGCGCGCCCCACTGCGCCAACGGCAGGGTCGACCAGGACGAAACAGGGGTCGACTGCGGCGGCAACGAGTGCCCGGCTTGCACGGAACCTCCGTGCGAAAACGGCGTGCCGAACGAAGGCGAAACGGATCTCGACTGCGGAGGGCCCACCTGCGATCCGTGTGAGCTCGGCAAGAAGTGCCTGGTGGCCAAGGACTGCGCGAGCGGCTACTGCGGCGACTCCGACACGTGCGAGGATCCGCACTGCCTCAACGGCGAGCAGGACTCGACCGAGACGGACGAGGACTGCGGAGGGCCGGACTGCGAACCCTGTGCCGAAGGGAAAGGATGCGCGCTGCCACGGGACTGCGTGGATTTGGTGTGCCAGGACGACGAGTGCCAGCCGCCGGGCTGCCACGACGACGTGCAAAACGGGGACGAGACGGACAAGGACTGCGGGGGCGACTGCAAGGAGGGTTGCCCGGACGGCGGCGGCTGCAGCACGGGATCGGATTGCCAGAGCAAGGTCTGCTCGGCAAACATGTGCCAGGAGCCCACCTGCGAGGACGGCGTCCAGAACGGGGACGAGACGGGGACGGATTGCGGCGGCGCTCAGTGCCAGGCCGTTCGAACCTGCTCGGCGGACCAGACGTGCCTGGACCACGCAGACTGCACGACGGGGTGGTGTGATCCCGACGAGAAGACCTGCACCGCGCCGTCGTGCAAGGATGGCTTCGCCAACAGCGACGAAACGGACGTGGACTGCGGCGGCCCGGACTGCGCAGCGTGCGAAGCAGGCTACCGCTGCAGTGGCCCCGGCGATTGCGATTCCGCCGTTTGCGTCGACTCCGTGTGTCAGGCCGCCACGTGCGACGACGGGATCCGGAACCAGGGCGAGACCGGCACCGACTGCGGGGGCACCTCGCCCTGCGAGAAGTGCGCAGACGGCAAGCCCTGCCAGGACGACAGCGCCTGTGCGAGCGGCGTGTGCGACTGGCATGGCCTATGCGCTGCGCCGACGTGTGAAGATGATACGCACAATGGGCTCGAAACGGACGTCGACTGCGGTGGCGGCGAATGCCCGCCCTGCGGTGCCTTGCAGAAGTGTCAGGACGCGGCCACGGACTGCGAAGAAGACTACGAATGCCCACCTGACCTGGGTGTCTGCGTGCAACCTCAGTGCGCCAATGGAGCCAAGGACGAGGGCGAAACCGACCAGGACTGTGGCGGGACCTGTCCCCCGTGCGCCGATGACATGGACTGCCTCGCGGCCAAGGATTGCCAAAGCCGGGTCTGCGACGAGGACACCGGGAAATGCTTGCCGCCGACTTGCGAGGACGGGGTCAAGA